>NZ_JBFANM010000044.1:0-108014 GCF_040674815.1 Nonomuraea sp. NPDC049709 | reverse complement strand
ATCCGTCACAATCAATCCATGACGGGGTTGTGCATCATGCACTGGCTTTTAACACACTGTTGAGTTCTCAAGAAACGGACGCGTACACCCTCACCGAAATCCCTTCCGGACCCCGGTGCGAGAGGCGCACATTTCGTTTCCTTTAGACTACCAGATCCGGACGATCCTTGTCAAATCGCCCGATCCGGGAGCTTCCGGACCTGCCTCGCTTGGAGGCAACCCTGCTAACTTACTCTAACTTTCGGCTCTTGTCCAACCGCGCGGCTGGCGCAACCCGGAAGTCGGGGTTTGTTCACAGGGATGTCAGGGCTGATTGGCCCCGCGTTGAAAACTGTAGCAGCCTCAGGCCCGTGGAAGGTCCATCTTCGGTAACGAATGGACCTTCCCCTCGTACGTACGGTTCAAACACTCAGGCCGGCGAGCTGAGCCTCCAGCCGCTCGATGTCGGCGGACGCCTGCTCGGCCCGGCTCCTGACCTTGTCCACCACGTCCTGCGGCGCCTTGGCCATGAACTGCTCGTTGCCCAGCTTGGCGGCCACCTGGGCGGCCTCCTTGCGCGCGGCCGCGAGATCCTTCTCCAGGCGCTTGCGCTCCGCGGCGACGTCGATGGCGCCGGCGGTGTCGATCTCCACCGTCACCGCGCCCACCGCGAACCGCGCCGTGGCGTTGAACGACTCCGACGGGTCCGTCAGGCGCAGCAGCGCCCGGATCGCCGACTCCTGGCCGGCCAGGGGCGTCCCGCTCAGCCCGAGCCGCGCGGCCACCTTCTGGCCCGGCTTGAGCCCCTGATCCGACCGGAACCTGCGGACCTCCGTCACCAGCTCCTGCAGCGCCTCGATCTCCGCCTCGGCCGCGCGGTCGGCGTAGCGCGCCTCGGCCACCGGCCACGGGGCCACGACGAGCGATTCGCCGCCGGTGACGGCCCGCCACAGCTCCTCGGTCACGAACGGCACCAGCGGATGCAGCAGCCGCAGGATCGCGTCGAGCACGTGGCCGAGCACCAGCCGGGTATGCTCCAGCCCCTCACCCAGCTGGATCTTGGCCAGCTCCAGGTACCAGTCGCAGACCTCGTCCCACGCGAAGTGGTAGAGCAGGTCGGACGCCTTGGCGAACTCGAACTCCTCGAAGGCCGTGTCGGCCGCCGTGATGACGGTCTGCAGGCGCGACAGGATCCACCGGTCGGCCGCGGTCAGCTCGGCGCCGTCGAGTGAGCCCACGGCGGCGCCGTTCATCAGGGCGAATCTGGTGGCGTTCCAGATCTTGTTGCAGAAGTTGCGGGAGCCGGCCGCCCATTCCTCGCTCACCGCGACGTCGGAGCCGGGGTTGGCGCCGCGCAGCAGGGTGAAGCGGGTGGCGTCGGCGCCGAAGCGGTCGATCCAGTCGAGGGGATCGACCACGTTGCCGAACGACTTGGACATCTTCTTGCCGTACTGGTCGCGGACCATGCCGTGCAGCGCGACGACGCGGAACGGCGGCTCGCCGTCCATGGCGTAGAGCCCGAACATCATCATCCTGGCGACCCAGAAGAACAGGATGTCGTAGCCGGTGACCAGCACGGACGTCGGGTAGAAGCGCGCCAGCTCGGGTGTCTGGTCAGGCCAGCCCATCGTCGAGAACGGCCACAGCCCGGAGGAGAACCAGGTGTCGAGGACGTCGGAGTCCTGCGTGTAGCCGGCCGGCGGCTCCTCGTCAGGGCCCACGCACACGACCTCGCCGGCGGGGCCGTACCAGACCGGGATGCGGTGACCCCACCACAGCTGCCGGGAGATGCACCAGTCGTGCATGTCGTCGACCCAGTCGAAGTAGCGCTTGGCCAGCTCCGGCGGGTGGATGCGGGTGCGCCCGTCGCGGACGGCGTCGCCCGCGGCCTTGGCCAGCGGCGCGACGTTGACGAACCACTGCAGCGAAAGCCTGGGCTCGACCACGGTCTTGCAGCGCGAGCAGTGACCGACCGAGTGCACGTAGGGCCGCTTCTCCGCGACGATCCTGCCCTCGGCGCGCAGCGCGGCGACCACGGCGGGACGGGCCTCGAAGCGGTCGAGCCCCTCGAACGGCCCGTGGGCGGTGATCACGCCGCGCTCGTCCATCACCGTCAGCGACGGCAGCGAATGGCGCCGGCCGATCTCGAAGTCGTTGGGGTCATGGGCGGGGGTCACCTTGACCGCGCCGGTGCCGAACGTCGGATCGACGTGCTCGTCGGCGACCACGGGGATCATGCGGCCGGTGAGCGGCACCTCCACCATCGTGCCGATCAGGTGGGCGTAGCGCTCGTCGGAGGGGTGCACGGCCACGGCGGTGTCGCCGAGCATGGTCTCGGCGCGCGTGGTGGCGACCACGATCTCGTCGGAGTAGCGGATCGAGACGAGCTCGCCCTCGTCCTCGCTGTGCTCCACCTCGATGTCGGACAGCGCGGTCAGGCAGCGGGGGCACCAGTTGATGATCCGCTCGGCGCGGTAGATCAGCCCGTCGTCGAACAGCTTCTTGAAGATGGTCTGCACGGCCCGCGAGAGCCCCGGGTCCATCGTGAACCGCTCGCGCGACCAGTCGACGCCGTCGCCGAGCTTGCGCATCTGGCCGAGGATGCGGCCGCCGGACTCCTCCTTCCACTCCCAGACCCGCTCGACGAACGCCTCGCGCCCCAGGTCGTGGCGGGACTTGCCCTGCTTGGCCAGCTCGCGCTCGACGACGTTCTGGGTGGCGATGCCGGCGTGGTCCATGCCGGGCAGCCACAACGTCTCGAGGCCGCGCATGCGCGCGCGGCGGGTCAGCGCGTCCTGGATGGAGTGGTCGAGGGCGTGCCCGATGTGCAGCACGCCCGTCACGTTGGGCGGCGGCAGGACGATGCTGTACGGCTCGCGCGAGCTGCCCGGGTCGGCGCGGAAGTAGCCTTCGGATACCCAGCGCTCGTAGCTACGGGTCTCGACGTCGGCCGGTGTGTACTGGGTAGGCAGCTCTGGCGTTGTCACAGTGACCAATTCTAGGGAGGCGGGCAAGCGAAACGCCCCATGGTTCGAAACCACGGGGCGTTCGCGGAACCGCAGGCGAGTGTCAGGCCGACTTCTCGCGCGGCGTGCGCTGCTGCTTGGCGGCGAGCTGGTCGCGCGGCACGAGCGTCGGGATGGCGTGCTCGAGCACCGACTCGCGGGTGATGACCACCCGGGCGACATCCTGCCTGGAGGGCACCTCGTACATGACGGACTGGAGCACCTCCTCCAGGATCGCGCGCAGCCCGCGGGCGCCGGTGCCGCGCAGGATGGCCTGGTCGGCGATGGCCTCGAGAGCGCCGTCGGTGAACTCCAGCTCCACCCCGTCGAGCTCGAGCAACTTGCGGTATTGCTTGACCAGCGCGTTGCGCGGCTCGGTGAGGATCTGGATGAGCGCCTCACGGTCGAGGTTGTGCACCGAGGTGATGACCGGCAGGCGGCCGACGAACTCGGGGATCATGCCGAACTTCAGCAGGTCCTCCGGCATCACGTCGCCGAAGATGTCGGCCGTGTCGACCTCTTCCTTCGACCGGATGATGGCGTTGAAGCCGATGCCCTTCTTGCCGATGCGCGACTCGATGATCTTTTCCAGACCGGCGAACGCACCACCGCAGATGAACAGCACGTTGGTCGTGTCGATCTGGATGAACTCCTGGTGCGGGTGCTTGCGGCCGCCCTGCGGAGGCACCGAGGCCGTGGTGCCCTCCAGGATCTTCAGCAGCGCCTGCTGCACACCCTCGCCGGAGACGTCGCGCGTGATCGACGGGTTCTCGCTCTTGCGAGCGATCTTGTCGACCTCGTCGATGTAGATGATGCCGGTCTCGGCCTTCTTGACGTCGTAGTCGGCGGCCTGGATGAGCTTGAGGAGGATGTTCTCGACATCCTCGCCGACGTATCCCGCCTCGGTCAGCGCGGTGGCGTCGGCGATGGCGAAGGGTACGTTGAGCATCTTCGCCAGGGTCTGCGCCAGCAGCGTCTTGCCCGAGCCGGTGGGCCCGAGCAACAAGATGTTGCTCTTGGCCAGCTCCAGGCCGTCGTCTCTGCCCCGGTCACCGGACTGCACCCGCTTGTAGTGGTTGTACACCGCCACCGAGAGAGCCTTCTTCGCCTTGTCCTGACCGATGACATAGGCGTCGAGGAACTCGTAGATCTCCCTCGGCTTGGGCAGGTTGTCCCACTTGAGCTCGGAGGACTCGGACAGCTCCTCCTCGATGATCTCGTTGCAGAGATCGATGCACTCATCGCAGATGTAGACGCCTGGACCGGCAATGAGCTTCTTGACTTGCTTCTGACTCTTTCCGCAGAAAGAGCACTTCAGCAGGTCTCCCCCGTCGCCGATGCGTGCCACCCCAGATACTCCTTTGCGTGGGACCGCCCTGCTTGCTCCCGCGAGCAGTGTCTCCGGACATCCTCCGGACTAGGCCGAACCGCTCAGGTTTCGACGTTACCGTCTTCTGGGCCCTCAGTGAGCCCCCTAGCGGCGAGTCGCACCGGAACGTGCCCTATAGGGCAGCGCTCCGGTGCGTCACGTCTCGTCTAGGAAGCTACGGCCTGAGCTCGTTTCTTCCTGGACGGGATAATGTCATCGATCAGACCATACGCCTTTGCCTCGTCCGCGTTGAGAATTTTGTCGCGTTCGATGTCCTTGCGGACTTCGGCGGATGGCTTGCCCGTGTGCCTGGCCACGATGTCCTCGAGCAGCGTGCGCATGCGCAGGATCTCGCGGGCCTGGATCTCGATGTCGCTGCCCTGGCCGCCACCCTCGGTGGACGGCTGGTGGATCAGCACCCGGGCGTTGGGCAGCGCGAAGCGCTTGCCCGGGGTGCCGCCGGACAGCAGCACAGCCGCCGCGGAGGCGGCCTGGCCGAGGCAGACGGTCTGGATCTCCGGCCGGACGAACTGCATCGTGTCGTAGATCGCCGTCATGGCGGTGAAGGAACCGCCGGGCGAGTTGATGTAGATGCTGATGTCACGGTCGGGGTCGAGCGACTCCAGCGTCAGCAGCTGGGCCATCACGTCGTTGGCCGACGCGTCGTCGATCTGCACTCCGAGGAAGATGATGCGGTCCTCGAAGAGCTTGTTGTACGGGTTCATCTCCTTCACGCCGTATGACGTGCGCTCGACGAAGGAGGGGAGAACGTAACGGCTTTGGATGTTCATGTCAGCTCCCCCTAAGAGACCGGGCCCGCAGAGGGCACCTGCCGCGCACTGCGCACGACGTGGTCGATGAAGCCATAGTCCTTGGCCTCCTCCGCCGTGAACCAGCGGTCGCGGTCGGAGTCGGACTCGATCTGGTCCAGCGGCTGGCCCGTGTGGAAGGCGATCCGCTCGGCGAGCGTCTTCTTCACGTAGAGCATCTGCTCGGCCTGGATGGCGATGTCGGCGGCGGTGCCACCGATGCCGCCCGACGGCTGGTGCATCATCACCCGGGCGTGCGGCAGGCCGTAACGCTTGCCACGCGCCCCCGCGGTCAGCAGGAACTGCCCCATGGAGGCAGCCATGCCCATCACGACCGTGGATACGTCGTTCGGCACGTATTCCATCATGTCGTAAATCGCCATGCCCGCACTCACCGAGCCCCCCGGCGAGTTGATGTACAGCGTGATGTCCCGCTCAGGGTCATCGGCCGCGAGCAGGAGGAGCTCGGCGCAGATGCGGTTGGCGATCTCGTCGTTGACCTCCTGTCCGAGCACAATGATGCGCTCGCGGAGCAGGCGCTGGTAAAGCTGGTCCTCAAGCCGGAAGGACGAGCCGTTCTCACGGCCTCGCGACTCAGGCTGATAGAAGGTCGGCGGGCTGGTCACAGCGTCACCTTCCGATGCGTCGTAATCGATTGGCTTTGCTTGTGACCTTAACGCGCGCCACCTACAGGTCATGCCCGGTCCCCCGGACTGTTCGCTGACGGCGCAGGTGCGTCCGTGCGCACACCTGTTCCCTTTGCAGGCCAATGCGGCTTTCGTCCCACGAGGGCCGGCCGGCGGCGGGCGACGTCCACCTCCCCTGGGCGCTCAGAGGGCGGATCAGGGTAGGGCAGACCGTGCAGGGGCGGTCGGAGCCGCGTACCGGCCCGTGATGCCGTCACAGGCCCTCTCAGCGCCCCCAAAGCGGAGGCCCCCGGACCGTTTCGGGTCCGGGGGCCTCGACGCCCAGGCGGATGTCACGCCTCGGGCTTGCCCTCGGCGTCGGCGTCCGAGTCGGAGGCGGCGGCCTCTTCCTCGACGACCTCGCCACCGTTGATCTCGGTGTAGATGGCCTTGAGGTCGACCTCGTTGCCCTCGGTGTCGACGACCTTGGCGGCGTCACCGAGCACCGACTTGGCCTTGTCGCGCACGATCTCGACCATGGCCAGCGTGAGCTGGTCGTTGTCGGCGAGGTGCTTGGCCAGCTCGTTCGGCTGCACGCCCATCTCCATGGCGCGGCGCACCACGAAGTTGGTCAGCTCCTGCTCCGAGACACCCAGCTCCTCGGACTTGACGATCTTGTCGAGCACGAACCCGACCTTGATCGCCCTGGCGGAGTTGGTCTCGAACTCGGCGAAACGCTCCTCCTCCGTCGTCTGGTAGAGGCGGAAGAAGGCGTCGCGGCTGAGACCGCTCTCGGCCACCTGGTGGTCGAGGTTGTGCTTGCGGGCATCGACCTCGGCCTTGAGCGCGCTCTCCGGCAGCGGGATGTCGATCTGGTCCAGCAGCGCGTCGAGCGCCTTCTCGCGGGCCTGGACGACCTGGTCGATCAGCTTGTTGCGGCGGGACTGCTCGCGGATGCTGGTCTTGAGCTCGTCGAGCGTGTCGAACTCGCTCGCGAGCTGGGCGAACTCGTCGTCCAGCTCGGGCAGGACCTTCTCCTTGACCGACTTGACGTTGATGATCACGTCGGCTTCCTCGCCGGCGTTCTCACCGCCGACCAGCTCGGTCTTGAAGCTCTTCTCCTCGCCCGCGGACATGCCCTCGAGCGCGTCGTCGAGGCCCTGCAGCACGGAGCCGGCGCCGACCTCGTAGGAGACCTCGCTGGCCTGCTGCTCCTCGATGTTCTTGCCGTCGATCTCGGCGCGCAGGTCCATGACGACGAAGTCGCCGTTGGCGGCGGCGCGCTCCACACCGGTCAGCGTGGCGAAGCGCTGGCGCAGCGCGTCGAGCTGGGCGTCCACGTCCTCGTCGGAGACCTCGGCGGAGTCGACCGTGATCTCGACGCCCGCGTAGTCGGGCACGTCGAAGTTGGGCCGGATGTCGACCTCGGCGGTGAACTCGATCTGCTCACCGTCGTCGATCTTCGTGACCTCGATGTCCGGCTGGCTGACCGGGAACACGTCGACCTCGTCGACGGCCTGGCCGTACAGCTTGGGCACCGCGTCGTTGAGGGTCTCCTCCAGCACTACCGCCCGGCCGAAGCGCTGCTCGATGATGCGGGCCGGAACCTTGCCAGGCCGGAACCCGGGGACGCGCACCTGCTGCGCGACCTTCTTGTACGCCGCATCCATGCTCGGGCGCAGCTCGTCGAACGGCACCTCGACAGTGAGCTTGACCCGGGTCGGGCTGAGCTCCTCGACAGCGGTCTTCACGGAATGGTCTCCTTGATCAAGCTACGAGTGATCGCGGGCGCGTCCATCGGTTCGGCTCACGCGCCGCGCCCACATGAGCGGTGTTGGGCATGCTCCGCCACGGCGGGTTCCAACGCCGATGGCCAGTCTAGGGCAGATGCATACCCAACCACGACGCCCGACGCCGTCAGAACTCGTCCGCGATCGTCCTCAACAACTCGATCGTCTCGTCCGGGGTGGTGCTCACGGCGCAGAGCCGCTCCATCACCTCGGTGTATCGGTCCACATCTTCCCGCTTGTCCAGGTAGAGCGCGCTGGCGAGTTGCTCCACGTACACCACGTCGGGCAGGTCGGTGTCGGGGAAGCGCAGAATGCTGAACGCGCCGCCCTCCGCGCTGTGCCCGCCGAAGCTGAACGGCATGATCTGGATCGTGATGCTGGGCTGGCGCATCAGGTCGATGAGGTGCTCGAGCTGGGCCCTCATCACCTCGGCGCCGCCGATGGGCCGCCGCAGCGCGGCCTCGTCGATCACCGCCCAGAAGACCGGCCCGTCGGGCCTGTCGAACATCCGCTGGCGCTCCAGGCGGAGATCCACCCTTCTGGCGATCTCCTCCGCCCCGATGCCCGCCGAACCGGCGGTCACCACAGCCCTTGCGTACTCCTTGGTCTGCAACAGTCCCGGCACGAACTGGACCTCGTAGGTCCTGATCCTGGCGGCGGCCTCTTCAAGGCCGACGAACGCCTGGAACCACGTGGGCAGGACGTCGTTGAACCGGTGCCACCAGCCAGGCTCATTGGCGGTGGCCACCAGGTCGAGTACGGCGGAGCGGGCCTGATGATCCACGACCCCGTACAGGGTCAGCAGGTCCGCCACGTCGCGTTCTTTGAACCCCACTCGGCCGAGTTCCATCCGGCTGATCTTGGATTCCGACCCCCGGATGAGGTGGCCGGCCTCCTCACGAGTGACGTTCTTCGCTTCCCTGAGCTTGCGCAGTTGGGAGCCCAGGAGGATGCGCAGCGCCGTCGGCCCGGAACCCGGCTGGTTCTGCGTCACTTTGCCTCCTATCAAGGTCCGCACACACAGTGACACCACATTGCCGGGTATGACAAGGTCTCAACCTCGTGTCCGATTCGGATATCTATGCCCCGAAAACGCCGCTTGCTACTGCACATTGCACTTGCACGTGCATTTGGGTCTTGCAGCTGCAGGCGATCGTGACCCATGATGGCTTAGTGCATATTGGGCCCAAACATGCACTAACCAAGGCTGAACGGGGAGGTATCGGCGGCATGGTGGAGGATCCTCTGGCCACTGCCGATTGCCTCCAGATCACCCGAGAGGTGGGTTTCGACCGCCTGCTCATGGGTGGTAAGCCGTACACCACCTCGTGCCCGCTGCCCTTCCAGGCAGACTCGGTGAAGACGGCCAGGGACGTCACCCGCTCGACGCTGCGCGGCTGGGGCCTGCATGAGCTGAGCGACGACGCCGCGCTGGTGGTCTCGGAGCTGGTGACGAACGCGGTCAGGTACGCGATGTACGCGCGCGGGCGCCGCGAGATAGAGCTGCTGCTGATGCGGGTCGCCCCCCACGTGCTGCTCGCCGTGGCCGACCCCAGCGACGAGGTGCCACGTCCCAAGGAGCCCGACTTCATCTCCGAGAACGGGCGTGGCCTTTACATCGTCGAAACCTACAGCCAGTGCTGGGGCTGGGACCCGCTGGCGCGCGGCGGCAAGGCCGTATGGGCGCTGTTCCGCGCCGACGCCTGAACCGTCTCCATCCCGCTGAGCCCGGCCCCCGGCAGGAGTGGCCGGAGGCCCGGGGCGTGCGTCATTCGCCGGTGACGCCGTCGATACGCTCGCGTAGCAGGTCAGCGTGACCGTTGTGGCGGGCGTACTCCTCGATCATGTGGACGAGGATCCAGCGGTGCGAGCATTCCTGCCCGTTGCGATCCCCCACGGCGTCGAGCGGCTTGGCGGCCGAAATGGCGCGCGCGTGCTCGATCTCCTCCTCCCACGTCGCGAACGCCTCCTTGACCGAGGCGGTGTCCACCTCGTTGAAGTCGGCGTCGTTGTCGCGGTCCTTGTCCCAGAGCTTGGGCAGGTCCTCGCCGTTGAGCACGCGCCGGAACCAGCTGCGTTCGACGTGCGCCAGGTGCCTGACCAGGCCCAGCAGGGAGAGGGTGGAGGGCGGGGCGGCGCGCAGGCGCAGCTGCTCGTCCGACAGGTCCGCGCACTTGACGGCCAGGGTCGCCCGGTGCCATTCGAGCCAGTTGTTCAGGACGGTCGGCTCGTCGCCGGTGTGGGGAGGGGGAGTTCGGGTGTCTGTCACGAGGCCCGACCTTATCCGGCCGCGTCCCCCGGCCCCGACCCGTTTCCCGGCCCCTTGCCCGACCCCCTGCCCGACCCGGGCCTGACCCGGCATTCGGCCTGGAGGAGCCGGTAGGCCGCCTCGCGTACGGTGTCGTCCCTGACGTTGTCCACGAACTCGTCGGGGGTGTTCCCGCACAGGTGGCGCAGGGCGGCGGATCCGTCCAGGAGCGACTGGATCAGCGTCCTCTGGGAGGTCAGGCGGCGGGGGTGGGCCCGGCCGTCTCCCGTGGCGAGGCAGCCGTGCCGGCCCTCGTACACGTAAGGGGGCGGCAGGCGGGTGCCGGACTCCAGGGTGACCGGGTCGGCGAGGGGTCGCCGGCGGTAGTTGGGCTCGGTCAGGTCCAGCGCCGCGAGCTGGTGCTCGTCCAGCCAGAGCACGAACAGCCTGGAGGTCTCGCCGGGGGTCTCGATCGGCGCGGCCGGTACGTAACCCCACCGGCTCACGTGGGCGGAGACGCCGGGGGCGACGCCGCGCACCTCGGCGACCGTCATGGGGACGAACGGGCGTACGCGGTGGTCGAGGAACTTCCTGCGCAGCTGGCTGGGGGCGGCGTTGGAGCCGACGGCCACGACGCGGTGGCGGGCCGCCAGCTCCTCGCCGCCCTCCCTTGCCAGCAGGGTTGCGAGCGTCTCCTCCCCCGCCCGCCAGCCGTCCGGGTCTCCGTCGGCCCGCAGGGGCACGTACGCGTCGTCGAGCAGGACGCCGGAGGCGGCCGGGATGCGTCCTGGGTAGGTGAGCGGGCGGGCCATGGGGTCGTCCGTGAAAAGATCCACGGCCCCCAGCATGCCCGTACGGCTCCAGGGCCGCCCGGAGACCCGCGGGGCTACGACCGCCCGGAGACCCGCGCCCAGAGCCGGCTCACGCCCGCCCTACGCCCCCAGGCGATCACGGCACTCAGCGCGAGCACGACCAGCGGCAGGACGACCCAGCCCCCGGACACGAAGGCCTCGGTCAGCGCCGCGCAGGCCATCAGCCCCACGAACGCCAGCGCGGCCGCCCCGGCCAGCCGCGGCACCAGCAACGCCACGGCCCCGGCCACCTCCAGCACCCCGATGAGGTGACGGAACCAGTCGCCCAGGCCGATCGCCTCGAACGTGGACGCGGACGGCTCCGCGCCGGTGAACTTCCCCAAGGCCGACATCACGAAGACGCCGGCGACGACGACCTGCAGGACCCACAGGGCGATGTGGGCCACGCGGCCGGTGGTGGTCTGGTGCGGTGCAGTGGTCACGATCCGTACCTCCTCGTCGTCGATGATCTCTACGCTAGAGAGGCAGGTCGGGAGGGACCATCGGGCTAGATACCGCACGGGGTGCACCTAGGTGCACCCTTGCCGTCACCCGGGGAGGGTCGCTGACGTCAGCGTTCGCGCACGAACGCGGGAAGCGCCGAGACGGCGGAGGCTCGGTCACGCGAAAGGCCACCTCCGTACCGGAAGTGGCCTTTCGAGCTGGTCGGGGCGACAGGATTTGAACCTGCGACTTCTTGCTCCCAAAGCAAGCGCGCTGCCAAGCTGCGCCACGCCCCGTTTCGTCGAGTGCGCATGCGGTCCGTGTCTCCGGTACGCTTACGCCCTGACGACCGGATGAAGTCTAGACCAGAGTTCGACCGGTTCGCGCGGACGTAGCTCAATGGTAGAGCCCTAGTCTTCCAAACTAGCTACGCGGGTTCGATTCCCGTCGTCCGCTCCAGGCAGTGAAAGGCCAGGTCATCCCGGGTGGGGTGCCTGGCCTTCGCGGTGCTCGCCGGGGTCGAGGAGTTCGGCCCACGATTCCAGCGTCGCCTCGGCGATGGCATGGATGCGGTGCCCGTACGCCGGGTGGCCGTCGGCGACGAAGCTGCCGTCGCTGACGGGCAGTCCGGTGAAGGCGACGCGGAAGTGCCCGGGCGGGCCGCCGGCCGGGAGGGGCGCGTACGGCTCCAGCGGCCTGCTGTCGTAGCCCGACCGGACCCTGTGGTTGTTGCGCGCCACCTGGTGGGCCTGCACGCGCAGCAGCGCGTCGAGGCCCTGGTGCGCGTAGAGCTGCAGCAGGCGGAACTGGCCGTCCAGGAAGTTCCCGCGGCCGGCGGAGGGGTGTTGCAGCAGGTACGCGCACACCACGACCGCGTGCCACCGGTACATCCCGGGATCGCCCTGCTCCTCGGCCAGGATCGCGTGGTAGTAGTCCGCGCACCCGCCGAGCGGTCCGGAGTCCGCACCGCAGTCGCACCGAGCCATGCCGGGCAATCTAGGACGCCCGCGACGGCCTTGTCGAAGGCATTTCCCGCGCCCATAAGCTGTGATCGATGCGCGCGCGACCGATCTCCCGTGAGGCCCTCGTCGAGGAGCTGGCCGAGCTGATCTCCGCCCGGCCACCGGGTGCGTGGGTGCGGGTGGCCGTGGACGGGGCGCCCGCGACACGCCCGGACGCGCTGGCCGACGAGCTGGTCGCGCCCCTCCGGCTGCGGGGGCGGCAGGTGGTGCGGGTGTCGGCGGGCGACTTCCTGCGGCCCGCCTCGCTGCGGCTGGAATACGGCAGGACCGACCCCGACGCCTTCTACGACGACTGGCTCGACGCCAAGGCGCTGCGCCGGGAGGTGCTGGACCCGCTGGAGCCGGGCGGGCCGGGGCGGGTGCTGCCGGCGCTGTGGGACAGCGGTATCGACCGGGCGTACCGGGTGCCGTACGCGGAGCTGCCGCCGGGCGGGGTGGTCGTCGTCGACGGGACGTTGCTGCTGGGGCGGGGGCTGGCGTTCGAGGTGAGCGTGCACCTGTGGTTGTCGCCGGGGGCGCTCGAACGCGGCACCCCGGAGGACGAGCGGTGGCGGTTGCCGGCCTACGAGCGCTACGAGCGGGAGGCGCGGCCCCAGGAGGCGGCCGACGTCGTGGTGCGGGCCGACCATCCCCGGCGACCGGCCGTGCTGGTCCGTGGCGGGTCTGGAACCTGACCCACCGGCGGCGCAGACTGAAGCGATGATCCCCAGCAACTGGTACAACATCGTTCCCGATCTGCCCGCCCCGCCTCCTCCGCCGCTGCACCCGGGCACGCGGCAGCCCATAGGCCCAGACGACCTGGCTCCGCTCTTCCCGATGGAGCTGATCGTGCAGGAGGTGAGCGGCGAGCGGTTCGTCCCGATCCCGCAGGAGGTGCTGGACGTCTACCGGCTCTGGCGGCCGACGCCGCTGATCCGGGCGCGCAGGCTGGAGAAGGCGCTCGGCACGCCGGCCCGGATCTACTACAAGTACGAGGGCGGCTCGCCCGCCGGCTCCCACAAGCCGAACACGGCCGTGCCCCAGGCGTACTACAACGCCCGGGAGGGCGTGCGGCTGCTGACCACCGAGACCGGCGCCGGGCAGTGGGGCTCGGCCCTGGCGTTCGCCTGTTCCCAGTTCGACGTGGAGTGCCAGGTCTGGATGGTCCGCGCCTCCTACGACCAGAAGCCGTACCGGCGCTCCCTCATGCAGGTGTACGGCGCCACCGTCCACGCCAGCCCCTCCCCCGTGACGGGCTCGGGCAGCAAGGTGCTGGCCGACGACCCCGACTCCCCGGGCAGCCTGGGCATCGCGATCAGCGAGGCCGTCGAGGTGGCGGCGGCGACGCCCGACGCCCGCTACGCGCTCGGCTCGGTGCTCAACCACGTCCTCATGCACCAGACCGTGATCGGCGAGGAGGCGCTGAAGCAGCTGCCCGAGCTGCCGGACCTGGTCATCGGCTGCACCGGCGGCGGCTCGAACTTCGCCGGCCTGGCCTTCCCGTTCCTGCGGGAGAAGCTGGCCGGGCGGATCGCCACGGTGTTCCGCGCGGTCGAGCCGGCGGCCTGCCCGTCGTTCACGCGGGGCGCGTACGCCTATGACTTCGGGGACACGGCCGGGTTCACGCCGCTGCTCAAGATGCACACGCTGGGGCACACGTTCGTACCGGACCCGATCCACGCGGGCGGCCTGCGCTATCACGGCATGTCGCCGCTCCTGTCGCACATGTACGAGCTGGGCATGTTCGAGGCGGTCACCCGCTCCCAGAGCGAGTGCTTCGAGGCCGGCGTCCGCTTCGCCAGGACCGAGGGCATCGTGCCGGCCCCCGAGCCCACGCACGCGCTGGCCGAGACCATCGCCGAGGCGCTGCGCTGCAAGGAGAGCGGCGAGGAGAAGGTCATCCTGACCGCCCTGTGCGGCCACGGTTTCTTCGACCTCGGCGCGTACGACCGCCATCTGGCCGGGCAGCTCGAGGACTACACGCTGCCGCAGGAGCGCATCGACCAGGCCCTCACCCAGCTGCCGGGATGAGCGAGCCGCGGGTGGCCGCCGGGGAGGGCGGCCACCCGCGGGTCATCGCGCCGTGGGACGCTTGCCGTGGTTCGCCTTCTTCTTCTTGCGTGCCTTGCCCTTGCGTGCGCGCCTGGCCATGCAGCTCGCCTCCGCTGATCGGTACGGCAGGAGTGACCAACGTCTCCTGCCCGCCCTGACCAGCGCAAGCATTCCGCGCTAACTAACATTCCCCAACAATTCCGTGTCATAATTTGGTGGAATCTGTTGGAAGGAGCGGGCGTGCTCGCACAGCAGCGGCAGCAGACGATCCTCGAGCGCGTGCGCAGCCACGGGGGCGTCCGGGTGGCCGATCTCGTACGCGAGCTCGGCGTCTCCGACATGACCATCCGCCGCGACCTCGAGGTGCTGGCCGAGCGCGGGCTGCTGGAGAAGGTGCACGGAGGCGCGACCGCGCTCGGCCCCGGCTCGACCGAGGAGCCCGGCTTCACCGCCAAGTCCGCCCGCCAGCAGCAGGAGAAGGACGCCATCGCGCGGCACGCGGCCACGCTCGTACGACCGGGCACGGCCGTGGCGCTGTCGGCGGGGACCACCACGTGGGCGCTGGCCCACCACCTGATCGGCGTGCCCGAGCTGACCGTGATCACCAACTCGATCCCGGTCGCCGAGGTCTTCCACCGCAACCCGCGCGCCGACCGCACCGTCGTGCTGACCGGCGGGGTGCGGACGCCGTCCGACGCGCTGGTGGGTCCGGTCGCCGTGGCGGCGATCCGCCGCCTGCACGTGGACACGCTCTTCCTCGGCGTGCACGGGATGAGCGTGCGGGCCGGGTTCACCACGCCCAACCTGCTCGAGTCCGAGACCGACAGGGAGCTGGTCGCGGCCGCGCACCGGCTGGTGGTCCCCGCCGACCACACCAAGTGGAACACGGTCGGCATCAGCACCATCGCCGAGCTGACCGAGGCCGACGTGGTCATCAGTGACGCGGGGCTGCCCGAGGACGCACGAACGGAGCTGGCCGAACGGGCCGGAGAACTCATCATCGCGGAGGGCTCGCTTTGAAGCGCACCATCACCCATCTGGCCGACGGCCGAGAGCTCATCTACTTCGACCGGCGTGACGACGCCGACAGGAGTGCGATCGACCGGCGGCCGCTGGAGCCCCGCCCCGTGGCCTCCGAGCTGCGTTACGACCCGCTGACCGAGGAGTGGATCGCGATCGCCGGGCACCGGCAGACGCGGACGTTCCTGCCGACCGGCGGCACGGCCGAGTGCCCGTTGTGCCCGTCGTCGGACACGCGGTCGTCGGAGATCCCCGCCTACGACTACGACGTGGTGGTGTTCGAGAACCGCTTCCCCTCTTTCTCCGGAAATTTCGGGACTTATGAGGAGGTGGGCGGCCTGAGCGAGGTCCGTCCGGGCGTGGGCCGGTGCGAGGTGGTGTGCTTCACCTCCGACCACTCGTCCTCCTTCTCCAAGCTCTCCGACGACCAGGTGGGGCTCGTCATGGAGGCGTGGGCCGACCGCACGGCCGAGCTGTCCACGATCGAGGGCGTCGAGCAGGTGTTCTGCTTCGAGAACCGGGGCGCGGAGATCGGCATCACGCTCGCCCACCCGCACGGCCAGATCTACGCCTACCCGTACGTCACGCCCAGGACCAGGCTGCAGCTCGGCGCGGCGGCCCGGTACAAGGGGCCGGGCAACCTGTTCGCCGACGTGCTGGCCGCCGAGCGGGAGGCGGGGACGCGGGTGGTGGCCGCCAACGAGCTGTGGACGGCCTTCGTGCCCGCCGCCGCGCGCTGGCCGTTCGAGGTGCACCTCTATCCGCACCGGCAGGTGCCCGACCTGGCCGCGCTCACGGAGGAGGAGCGGGCCGCGTTCGCGCCCCTCTACACCTCGGTCCTGCGGGCGCTGGACGGGCTGTTCGGGGTCGTGATGCCGTACGTGTCGGCCTGGCACCAGGCACCCGTACGGCAGGACCGGGAGCTGGGCTATCTGCACCTGGAGCTGTTCAGCATCCGCCGGGCGGCGAACAAGCTCAAATATCTGGCCGGCTCGGAGTCCGCGATGGGCGCCTTCGTCAACGACGTGCTGCCGGAGGAGGCGGCACGCATGCTTCGATCACAAGTAGATCACTAATAGATTTCTACTTAAGGTCGCATGACTCGTGATCTACCACTAATATCCCCATATGCACCGGCCGAAACAGCCGTGGCACGCCTAATCCCGAGCGCGTCGCCCGGGAGCCGGGGACCCATCGCACCTGGGGTGAATCCGCTTCGGCGGTAGGGATCAACTCCCCTGCCCGAACCCGTCAGCTAACCCGGCCGGCAGAGGGAGAGGAACACCTACGTGGCGGCTTCGTCCCCCGCGACTCTTGCCATCGGTCTCATCGCCGCCGCCGCCATCGCCGTCCTCCCGGCGACCGCGGCGTCGGCCGCCCCCAAACCCACGGAAGCCGAACTCCGTGCCCAGCTCAAACAGCTCAACACCAAGGTCGACAAGCTCATCGAGCAGTACAACCTCAAGCGCGTCGAGCTGGCCAAGGCCCAGCAGGCCGCCGAGACGGCCGAGGCCAAGCTGGCCACCGCCGAGCAGGCGCTGACCACGGCCGAGCAGCGGGTCGCCGAGATCGCCCGCCTGCGCTACCAGAACGCCGACCCCTCCGTGCCCACCTTGATGCTGCCCCAGAACGCCGGCAGCGCGGCCCTGCTCGAACAGCTCACCGCCGAACAACAGGCCGTCGTGCAGGGCGTCGCCAAGGCCCGCGACGACAAGCAGCAGGCCAGCGAGGAGGCCGCGGCGCTGGCGACCCGGATCAAGTCGGACACGGCCACGGTGGCCGAGCAGCGCGACGAGGCCGAGGACGTCATCGACGACATCAAGGACAAGCTCGAGGACCTCGTGCCATTCGGCACCGGCCGCAAGTCCGACGGCTCCTGGGCGCCCGAACTGCCCACGGGATCGGACAACATCACCTCGCGTACGCGGCTGATGAAGGCTCAGGTGGAGAAGAACTTCTCGCTGCCGTTCGAGGTGGGCTGCTTCCGCTCGGGCTCCAGCGGCGAGCACCCGCTCGGCCGGGCCTGCGACTTCATGATGAGCACGGGCGGCTCGATGCCCACCGCCGTCAACAACGCACTCGGCGACCGGATCGCGGCCTGGGCGATCAAGAACCAGGACAAGCTGGGCGTCAAGTACGTGATCTGGAAGCAGCGGATCAACCACGGATCGGGCTGGAGCTCGATGTCCGACCGGGGCAGCGTCACCGAGAACCACTTCGACCACGTGCACATCTCGATGAACTGACCCGCGGCAACCCGCGCCGGGCCCGGGGTCAGGGCAGGCGGGCGGCGAGGGACTGGGGGGCGATCCGGCGGTAGGCGTCCGTCACGATCTCCGCGATCTCCGCCCAGTCCACGTCCGGCACGTCCAGGTAGACCCCCAGCCACCCCCGATGCCCCACGTACGGTGGCCGGAAGAACCTCTCGGGGTCCTCCGCCACCATCTCCTCCTGCACCCCGGGAGGGGCCGCGCACCAGAACGCCAGCCGATCGTCATGATGGTGATCAGCGAACATCACGAACGTCTTCTTGCCCCTGACGAACCACGTCGGCTCCCCGTGCGAGAGCCGCTCGGTCGTCTCGGGCAGCGCCAGGCACAGGGCCCGCAGCCGCTCCAGGGCGTCCACGGCGGCGGCCTCAGTTCGTCAGCGTGAGCGGGTTGACCAGGTCGGCGTAGACGAGCAGGCCCGCCATGATCATCATCACGATCGCGATCGCGTACGTCAGCGGCAGCACCTTGGCGATGTCCACGTAACCCGGCTCCGGCCGCCGCATGATCCTGGCGAACGCCCGCTTGATGCCCTCCCACAGCCCGCCGGCGATGTGGCCGCCGTCGAGCGGCAGCAGCGGGATGAGGTTGAACATGCCGATCGCGAGGTTGAAGCCGGCCAGCAGGTTGATGAAGATGGCGATCTTCTTCTCGGTGGACAGCTGGTCGGAGGCCAGGATCTCGCCACCCATGCGGCCCGCGCCGACCACGCCCACGGGGCCCTCGGGGTCGCGCTCCTCGCCGGAGAAGGCCGCGTGCCAGACCCCGACCATCTTCTCCGGCAGGTTGAGCAGCGAGCCGGCCACCCTGGCCGTCAGCTCGCCCATGTAGCCGATGACCTGGCCCATGGTCTGCTGCTGCATGACCTCGGTGGGCAGCACGCCGAGGAAGCCGACGTTCCTGTCGATCTTCTGCGGGTCCTCCAGGTTGGGCCGGTCCTGGGCGATGAGCGTGACGTTGACCGTCATCGGCTTGCCGTCGCGGACGATGCCCAGCCGCACCGCGCCGGCGCCGTGGGAGCGGATCAGGCGGGTGGCGTCGTCCCAGGAGCCGATCTTCTGGCCGTTGAAGGCGACGATGTGGTCGCCGGGCTTCATGCCCGCCTGGACGGCGGGGGTGGGCTTGTCGGTGGGCTTGCACTCCGTACGCTGCTCCGAGATCGGGATCACGCACGTGTTGGTCTCGGGCGAGACGATCGGGGCCAGCGTGGGCAGGCCGATGCCGACCAGCAGGATGCTGAAGAAGACGAAGGCGAGCACGAAGTTCATCGCCGGGCCGCCGGACATGATGATGACCTTCTGCCACCACTTCTTCCGGTAGAAGACCTTCTCCTCGTCGCCCGGCCGCACCTCTTCCTGGGCGGCGTCGCGGGCGGACTCGATCAGGCCCTGCCACGGGCCCGTCGCGGTGCTCCTGAGCTTGCCGGGCTCGTCACCGGGACGCGGCGGCAGCATGCCGATCATGCGGATGTAGCCGCCGAACGGGATCCACTTGATGCCGTATTCGGTCTCGCCCTTGCGTCGTGACCACGCCGTCGAGCCGAAGCCCACCATGTACTGGGTCACCTTGACCCCGAACAGCTTGGCCGGGAGCAGGTGGCCGAGCTCGTGCAGCGCGATGGAGACCATCAACCCGAGCAGGAAGAGGACGATCCCCACGACGTAGAGCCAGTTCATCTAGGCGCGCTCCAGGCAGACGACAGGGCGGACCGGAGGACAGACGAAAGGTCCGACAGCCCCAGAGTAGTCGAACTCGACACACCGCACGGCTTACCGCTTTTGAAGAGCATTGACAGCCCGCGATCGGCCGATCACGCTAAGAGACGACGGAGGGGGACGTCTTGATCCGCATACTGATCGCAGAGCACCTGCCGTTGGTGCGCCGTGGCCTGCTCGCCACCCTCGGAGCCGAACCCGACCTGCGGGTCGTGGCCGAGGCCGAACGCGCGGAGGAGGTGGTGCGCGCGGCGAGGACCGCCGAGGCCGACGTGGCCGTCGTCGACCTCGACCTGCCGGGGCCTCCCGCGGCCGGCCGGCTGGCCGAGCACGTGCCCCGCTGCGGGGTGCTGATCCTGTCAGCCTCCCCCAATCCCGCCCAGGTGCGCGAGGCCCTGGCCGGACCGGCGCTCGGGTTCATGAGCCTGTGCGTGCCGCCGGAGCGGCTGGCCGAGGGGGTGCGCCAGGTGGCGGCGGGAGAGCGGGCCATCGAGGCGGAGCTGGCCGTTGCGGCGCTGCAGTGCGCGACGAACCCGCTGACCCGGCGGGAGCTGGACGTGCTGCGGGTCGCGGCGGGCGGGGCGCGTTCGACGGAGATCGCCGACGAGCTCTTCCTGTCGGTCGGCACCGTACGCAACCACCTGTCGCGCATCATGTGCAAGACGGGGGCGCGGAACCGGCTGGATGCCGTACGCATCGCCAGCGACAGCGGCTGGCTGTGACGGGTCCCCGGTGGAGCCGCGCCGCTCCGCCGGGGCCCGAACCTCTAGAGGATCTCAGGCGGACGGAGGCCCTTGCCAGTGACCGCCATCACGACCGGCCCATGTGAAACGTCACGGGTCTACGGCCGCCAGATGAGCACCAGCGCGCAGTCGTCGTTGTGTCCCGAGGACATGGCGTTGACCAGCGCCCTGGCGCCGTCGCGGAACCCGGAGGGCAGCAGCCGCTCCGCCTCGCCGAGCAGCCGGTCGAGGCCGGCGTCGATGTCGCGCCCCGGCTGCTCGATCAGCCCGTCGGTGTAGAGCAGCAGCGCGTCGCCCTTGCGCAGGGTGCCGCTGTCGGGCTCGCAGTGCAGGTCGGGAACCACGCCGAGCACCACGCCCTTGGCCGAGGCGACCTGCCAGTTGCCCGTGCCCGCGTCGAACTTGACCACCGGCGGATGTCCGGCCGAGGTGATCGTGTAGTCGCCCGTGGCCAGGTCGAGACGCACGTGCACGGCCGTGACGAATCCCTCGTCGCCGCGCTGCCGGTGCAGGTAGGCGTTGCACGCGGGCAGGAAGTCGTCGACCGAGCCGAGCAGCCCACCGAATGTGCCCGACAGCAGCAGCGCCCTGGTGCCCGCGTCGACGCCCTTGCCGGACACGTCGACCAGGGCGATCTCGACGGAGTTGCCGTCGCGCATGGAGACCATGAAGTCGCCGCCGAAGGAGGACCCGCCGGCCTGCTTGAGCACCACCTTGCCGCCCCAGTCCTTCGGCAGCGCGGGCAGCTCGCCCTGGCTCCTGAGCCGGTCGCGCAGCTCCAGCAGCATCGCGTCGCCGCGCAGCCCCTGGACGCCGAGCTTGCCCCTGGTGCGGGCCATGAGCACGGCGAGCACGGTGGTGAACACGATCGTCACCGACAGCCCCAGCCCGACGCGGCTCGCGCCCAGCGTGGCCGCGACGTAGCCGAGCGCGACCCCGATCCCCACCAGCAACTTGACCAGGCTGCGCAGCCGGAGCTGGAGCCCGCCGACGAGGGTGACCAGGATGAGCAGCGAGGGCGAGAACCACTCGGTCGAGACCTCGGCGGCGAGGAACCCGATGACGAGCGCCAGCACGATCAGCGTGATGAGCAGATTGCGGTCCCGGGCCAGCAGCACACGCCGAACGAACCGGACGATGGGCACCAGAAACGGCACCCGCACCAGGACCGCACGGACCCGTGGCGGGATGAGCGGCGCCGGTCGGGAACTCATGATGCGCCTGACTGTATCGGTCTGACCCGTGTTTGGGCAGCCCACTTGACCAACGCCTTGATCATTAAGCACGTATATTGGGTGGCCCTTCCCCTTTGCCCGCTCCTACCGTGGACGGATGACGTATCCGATCCGTCCGATTGACGAGTCTGAGTGGCCGGCCTTCGCCGGAGTGCTCGAAGAGGCGTTCGGCTGGACGCCGCATCCCACGCAGGCCGGGCGATTCAAGGCGGAGACAGAGTTCGACCGCACGCTGGCCGCCTTCGACGGCGACACGATCGCCGGAGTCACCTCCATCTTCAGCCTCACGATGACGATCCCCGGCGGGCAGCTGCCCGTGGCCGGGGTGACCGCCGTCAGCGTGCTCCCCTCCCACCGGCGCCGGGGCGTGCTGTCCTCCTTGATGCGCAGGCAGCTCACCGACATACGCGAGCGCGGCGAGTCCGTGGCCGCCCTCTACGCCTCCGAGGCGCTCATCTACGGCCGGTACGGATACGGCAGGGCCGCCAGCGAGCTGGCGTTCCGGATCCACAAGCACGCCTCGGCGTTCGTCCGCGAGGCACCCCAGGACCCGTCGCTCCGGCTCCGGGTCGCCAAGCCCGCCGACGTGCGCGGCGAGCTGGAGAAGCTGTTCGCCTCCGTCGTGACCCGCCGCCCCGGCCGGTACGAGCGCAGGTCCCAGACCTGGGACGGCCTGCTGGCCGACGAGGAGTTCGACCAGCGCGGCGCCGGGACGCTGCGCTCGATCCTGGTCGAGGACGACGGCGGCGTGCGCGGCTACGCCCTGTTCCGGATCAAGTCCTCCTCGGACGACAACGGCGTCCCCGACGGCACCCTGAAGCTGTACGAGCTGGAGGCGGCGGACCCGGCGGCCTACGCCCTGCTCTGGCGCAGCGTGCTGGACCGAGACCTGGTCACCAAGCTCGAGGCGGGCGGCAGGCCGGTGGACGACCCGCTGATCGCCCTGCTGGCCGACCAGCGCCAGCTCCGCGCGAGCTGGGCGGACGAGCTGTGGGTACGCCTGGTCGAGGTCGACCGGGCGCTGAGCTCGCGGGCCTACGCCGCTCCCGTGGACCTGGTGGTCGAGGTCGAGGACGACGTGTGCCCGTGGAACGCCCGCCGCTGGCGGCTCACCGCCGACCTGTCGGGGGCGGAGTGCAAGCCGGTGGAGGAGGAGCCGGACATGACGCTGCCGGTGGCCGCGCTGGGGTCGGCGTACCTGGGTGACGGTCTGCTCGGCGAGCAGCTCGACGCGGGCCTGCTGCGCGAGCACAACCCCGGCAGCGTACGCAGGCTGGCCACGGCCATGTCGTGGAGCCCGAAGCCCTGGGCGGGCCTGACGTTCTGACGGCGGAGGCGTTCTGGCGTAGGCTCGAGGGCATGGCACTGCAAAGTCTGCAGATCACGGCGGTCGTCGCCATGCGCGCCCGCGATGTGTCGAAGCCGTCGAAAGAGCAGCAGGAGGCCGCCGACCGGCGGCCCCTGCGTGACGAGATGCCCAGGCGCGACTCCAAGCGCAAGGGCTAGGGAAGCGAGGGCAGCTGGCCGATCGTCTCGTACGTGGCCAGCTGCGCGATCCGCCTGCTGTGGCGCTCGCTGCCGGAGAACGACGTGGTCAGGAAGACCTCCACGAACCTCGTGGCGTCCTCGACGGAGTGCATGCGGGCGCCGACGCTGACCACGTTGGCGTTGTTGTGCTCGCGGGCGAGGCCGGCCGTCTCCTCGCTCCAGGCCAGGGCCGCGCGGATGCCGCGCACCTTGTTGGCGGCGATCTGCTCGCCGTTGCCGGACCCTCCGATCACCACCCCCAGGCTGCCGGGGTCGCCGGCGACGCCCTCGGCCGCCCGCAGGACGAACGCCGGGTAGTCGTCCTCGGCGTCGTAGACGAAGGGACCGCAGTCGGTCACCTCGTGCCCGTGGTCCTTCAGCCAGGACACGAGATGGTTCTTGAGCTCATAGCCGGCATGGTCGGCACCGATGTAGACACGCACCCGCCCAGTCTTCCACAGCCCCGCCGATCGGGCTCGCTGACTAGAGTAAGGGCCTCCACCGTTGTCCAGTCCTTACGAAAGCGAAAGCAGAGAGCCATGCGAGAGATCCGCGTCATCGGCGATCCGGTCCTGCGCACGCCCGCCGAGCCGGTGACCGACTTCGACCGCGAGCTGCGCCGGCTGATCGACGAGATGTTCCAGGCCATGTACGCGGTCAACGGCGTGGGGCTGGCCGGCCCGCAGATCGGCGTGTCGCGGCGGCTGTTCGTCTATGACATCGCCGGGCGCAAGGGTCACGTGATCAACCCGCTGCTCACCGTCGACGACCCCGAGGAGGTGCTCGACGAGGAAGGCTGCCTGTCCGTGCCCGACCGCCAGTCCCGCCAGCCGATCTACGCGACGGTCGGACGCGCCGCGGGCGTCACGGTCGAGGGCCTGGACCGGCTGCAGCGGCCGGTACGCGTCAAGGCCCGCGGCTCTCTCGCCCGCTGCTTCCAGCACGAGACCGAGCACCTCGACGGCAAGCTGTACGTCGACCGCCTCCCCCGAGACGAAGCTCGCAAGATCATGCTCAGGGCATAGGGCGCAGAAACCGCAGCCTGTGCTGGCCCGCTGGACGCGGGCCATCATAAGTTGGCGGGATGAGCGTACTTTCCGGAAAAGGAGCATTGGTTACCGGAGGTTCCAGGGGCATCGGCAAGGCCATCGTGGAGCGACTGACCGGCGACGGCGCGGAGGTCGTCTTCTGTTACGCCAGCTCGGACGAGGCGGCGGAGCAGGTGGCCAAGGAGACGGGCGCGCACGCCGTACGGGCCGACCTCGGCGACAAGCAGGACCTGGAGCGGCTGTTCGCCGAGGCGGAGGCGCGGCTGCCCGGGGTGGACGTCCTGGTCAACAACGCGGCGACCGCCGAGGCGCAGAAGCCCATCGCCGACATCACGGACGAGGACTACGAGCGGGTGTTCGCGGTGAACACCAGGGCCGTCTTCCTGGCCATCCAGTGGGCCGGGCGGGTCATGCGCGACGGCGGCCGGATCATCAACGTCTCCTCGCTCAACACGCAGCTGCCCGCGCCGGCCCTGGCGCTCTACTGCGGCAGCAAGGGCGCCATGGAGCAGTTCGCCAAGGTGGCCGCGCGGGAGCTGGGCGGGCGCGGCATCACGGTGAACGTGGTCTCGTCCGGCGCCACGGACACCGACATGCTGCGGGGCGCCAACCCGCCGGAGGCGCTGGAGATGACGCCGACCTTCACCGCGCTGGGGCGGCTGGGCAGGCCCGACGACATCGCCGCGGTGGTCGCCATGCTGGCGGGCCCCGACGGGCGCTGGGTGACCGGGCAGAACGTGCTGGCGACCGGCGGGCTGTTCCTCTGACCGTGCGGCACGGCGGGCCGGGACGCCCGCCGTGCCTCCCCCACGAGATCCATGAGGCCCACGGGACTAGAGCTGCAGCGACTTGACCTCGAGGTATTCCTCGAGGCCCTGCTCGCCGAGCTCGCGGCCCACGCCCGACTGCTTGTAGCCGCCGAAGGGGGCCATCGGGTTGAACCGGCCGCCGTTGACGGACACCTGGCCCGTGCGCAGCCTGCGGGCGACCGCGACCGCGTGGTCCTCGGTGCCCGCCCACACGGCGCCGGCCAGGCCGTATTTGGTGCCGTTGGCGATCTCCACGGCCTGGTCCTCGGTCGTGTACGGGATCAGCGACAGGACCGGCCCGAAGATCTCCTCCTGCTCGATCGTCATGCCCGGCTCCACGCCCGCGAACACCGTGGGCTCGACGAAGTAGCCGCGCTCGTGCGGCCGGTCGGTGCCGCCGGCCACCAGCCGCGCACCCTCCTCCTGGCCCCGGTTGACGTAGCGGATCACGCGGTCGCGCTGGGTCGCCGACACCAGCGGGCCCATCCGGGTGGACTCGTCGAAGGGGTCGCCGACCTGGTAGCCGCGGGTGGCCTCGACGGCCAGGTGGACGGCCTCGTCGTACTGGTCGCGCTGGACGATCATGCGGCTCCACGCCGAGCAGGTCTGCCCGGCGTTGACGAAGCAGTTGGCCACGCCGACCTTGACGGCCAGGGCCAGGTCGGCGTCGGGCAGGATGATGTTGGCGGACTTGCCGCCCAGCTCGAGCGCGACCCGCTTGACCGTCTCGGCGGCGAGCGCGGAGACCCGGCGGCCCGCGGCGGTGGAGCCGGTGAAGGAGACCATGTCGACCTCGGGGTGGGCGGCCATCGCCTCGCCGACGACCGGCCCCCGCCCGCTGACCAGGTTGAACACGCCCGGCGGCAGGCCCACCTCGTCGAAGATCTCCGCCAGCGCGTACGCGGCCAGCGGCGCCACCTCGCTCGGCTTGAGCACCACGGTGCATCCGGCGGCCAGCGCGGGGGCGACCTTGCACACGATCTGGTGCAGCGGGTAGTTCCACGGCGTGATCGCCGCGACCACCCCGATCGGCTCCTTGACCACCAGCGAGTTGCCCACGCGGGACTCGCGCGGGTGGCTCTCGGCGAGCCGGGCGTAGGAGGCCAGGACGGTCGTGGGCATGAGCGTCTGCACCTTGAGCGCGAAGCCCAGCGGCGCCCCCATGTCGGTGGCGATGATCTTGGCCACCTCGTCGGAACGCTGTTTCAGCAGCTCGGCCGCGTCGGCGAGCAGCTTGCCGCGCTCGGCGGCGGCTGTTCGTGACCAGTCGGGGAACGCTTTTCTGGCAGCGCTCACGGCCGCCTCGACATCGTCGGGCGAGCCCGCGGGCACCCGGTCGATGATCTCTTCCGTGGCCGGGTTCACGACCTCGATGGGCTCGTCCGATGCCGAAGCGGTCCAGGAGCCGCCGATGTACAGCTGACGCATAGCCCCATCCTGACAGTGACCCGGGCCACAACGCGAGGCCGTCCTGACTCGGGGATAAGCCCTTTCCACCGCGACCCGGCTTTTCTTCTCCCGGGTGGGATCAGTCGAACTGCGGGCGCTTGGTGCGCGTGCGCTTCAGCTCGAAGAAGTCGTCGTACTGGGTGACGGCCAGCACGCCGTCCCAGAGCTTGCCCGCGTCGTCGCCACGGAGGATCTTGGTGATCACCGGACCGAAGAAGGCGTTGTCGCCGACGCGGATGATCGGGGTGCCGACCTCCTGGCCGACCAGGCCGATGCCCTCGTCGTGCGACGCGCGGATGATGCCGTCCCACTCCTGGGAGTGCATGGCCTCCGCGAGGCCGCGGTCGAGCCCGGCGTCGTCGAGGGCGCCCTCGATGACCTCGCGCAGGCGCTCCGGCTCCTTGCCGAGGCCCTGGTCGTGCAGGCGCGTGCCGAGCCCGGTGTAGAGCGGCCCGATGACCTGGTCGCCGTGCTTGGCGGCGGCCGCGGCCACCACCCTGACGGAGCCCATGGCCTGGGCGGCCCGCTCGAGGTAGTCGGCCGGGACGTCCTTCTCCTCGTTGAGGAAGTAGAGCGACATCTGCCGCCAGCGGGGCTCG
Source organism: Nonomuraea sp. NPDC049709 (assembly GCF_040674815.1). Classification (NCBI taxonomy): domain Bacteria; kingdom Bacillati; phylum Actinomycetota; class Actinomycetes; order Streptosporangiales; family Streptosporangiaceae; genus Nonomuraea; species Nonomuraea sp. NPDC049709. Next base: position 81,424 of record NZ_JBFANM010000044.1, on the reverse strand, counting down.
ATGGGCCGAACTTTCTCAACTTCGAGCAGCCACCGTGACGTAACCCATGCGAACGGGCAGGAAGGATCGAACCACAGATCCACGGGAATCTTCTCTGTCATGTCTGCCCGTAACCTGAGGTGGTTCGGGTCCTATTCCCGGCATGGCAGGATACGGACAACCCCGACGAAGTGGTGAAAAGGAGCGCAACTTGGCAGGCAACCTGACCCGGGACGAGGCTCGTGAGCGCGCCCGGCTGTTGAAGGTCGAGTCGTACGAGGTCGCACTCGACCTGACGGAGGGAGACGAGCGCTTCGAGAGCGTCACGACGGTCCGCTTCGCCGGGACCCGTCCGGGCTCCTCCACCTTCATCGACCTGCACGGGGCCAACGTCCGCAAGGTCACCCTCAACGGCGAGGACCTCGACGTGTCGGCCTACGACGCCGAGAAGGGCCGCTTCCCGCTCCCCTCCCTCGCCGAGTCCAACGAGCTGATCGTGGACGCCGACTGCAGCTACATGCGCACCGGCGAGGGCCTGCACCGCTTCGTCGACCCCGTGGATCAGGGGGTCTACCTGCACAGCCAGTTCGAGACGGCCGACGCGCACCGCATGTACGCCTGCTTCGACCAGCCCGACCTCAAGGCCACGTTCCAGCTGACGGTGCTGGCGCCGGCCGGCTGGGAGGTCGTCTCCAACGCCGCCGCCTCCACCGTGACGGAGCTGCCCGAGCAGCCCGGCCGGCACGGCACCGTGCAGGCGGCCAGGCGGTGGGAGTTCCCGGCCACGCCGGTCATGTCGACCTACATCACCGCGCTGGTGGCCGGGCCGTACCACAAGGTGACCTCCGAGCACGACGGCATCCCGCTGGGCATCTACTGCCGGGCCTCGCTGGCCGAGCACCTCGACGCCGACAACATCCTGGAGGTCACCCGGCAGGGCTTCGACTTCTTCCACCGGGTGTTCGGCGTGCGCTACCCGTTCGGGAAGTACGACCAGCTCTTCGTGCCCGAGTTCAACGCCGGCGCGATGGAGAACGCGGGCTGCGTGACGTTCCTGGAGGACTACGTCTTCCGCTCCCGGGTCACCGACGCGGTGGTCGAGCGGCGCGCCGAGACGATCCTGCACGAGATGGCGCACATGTGGTTCGGCGACCTCGTCACCATGCGCTGGTGGGACGACCTGTGGCTGAACGAGTCGTTCGCCACCTACATGTCCGTGCTGGCCCAGGCCGAGGCCACGCGGTGGGGTAAGGGCGCGTGGACCACGTTCGCGAACGTGGAGAAGTCCTGGGCCTACCGCCAGGACCAGCTGCCCTCCACCCACCCCATCGCCGCCGACATCCCCGACATGCAGGCGGTCGAGGTCAACTTCGACGGCATCACGTACGCCAAGGGCGCCTCGGTGCTCAAGCAGCTCGTGGCCTACGTCGGCCTGGACAACTTCCTGGCCGGCGTGCGCGACTACTTCGCCGAGCACGCCTGGGGCAACACCGAGCTGAAGGACCTGCTCAACGCCCTGGAGCGGACCTCGGGCCGCGACCTGTCGTCCTGGTCGAAGGAGTGGCTGGAGACCTCCTGGGTCAACACGCTGCGCCCGGAGTTCGAGGTGTCCGGGGGCCGCTTCACCAGGTTCGAGGTGCTGCAGGAGGCGCCGGCCGACTACCCGACGCTGCGCTCGCACCGGGTCGCGATCGGCCTCTACTCGATGGCCGGCGGCAAGCTGACCCGGACCAAGCGGGTCGAGCTGGACGTGGTCGGCGCCCGTACGAACGTGGCCCAGCTCATCGGCGAGGAGCAGCCCGACCTGGTGCTGCTCAACGACGACGACCTGACCTACGCCAAGATCCGCCTCGACGAGGGATCGATGCGGACGCTGGTCGACGGCGGCATCGCCGCGTTCACCGAGTCGCTGCCGCGCGCCCTGTGCTGGTCGGCGGCCTGGGACATGACCCGTGACGGCGAGATGTCCACGCGCGACTACGTCAGGCTGGTCGTCTCCGGCGCCGGCACGGTCGCCGACATCACGGTCCTGCAGGCGGTGCTGCGGCAGGCGCGGATGGCCGTGCAGCAGTACGCCGACCCGGCCTGGCGGGCCGAGGGCCTGTCACTGCTGGCCACCGAGCTGCGCTCGCTGCTCGGCTCGGCCGCGCCCGGCTCCGACCAGCAGCTCGCCTTCCTGCAGGCGTTCGCTCCAGTGGCCACCTCGGAGGCGGACCTGGGCGTGCTGCGGGGCATCCTCGACGGCTCCGCGGTGCCCGAGGGGCTGACCGTGGACGCCGACCTGCGCTGGACGCTCGTGCACGCGCTGGTCTCCGGCGGCGTGCTGGCCGAGGCCGACATCGACGCCGAGCTGGAGCGCGACCCTACGGCGACGGGTGAGCGCTCGGCCGCGCAGTGCCGGGCCGCGATCCCGACGGCCGAGGCCAAGGCGGCGGCGTGGGAGCGGATCGTGGGCGGCAAGCTGGCCAACCACATCGCCCGCACCACGATCGGCGGCTTCCAGGAGCCGCACCACCCCGAGCTGCTGGCCCCCTACCGGGACAAGTACTTCGCCGAGGTGGGCCGCATCTACCAGGAGTGGACGTTCGACCAGGCCTCGACGTTCGCCGTGGGCTGCTTCCCCTCGCTGCTCATCGAGCCGGCGACGGTGCAGGCGGCGCACGACTTCCTGGCGACCGCGCAGCCGCCGCAGGCGCTGCGCCGGCTCATCCTGGAGGGCGCCGACGGCGTGAGCCGCGCCCTGCGCAACCAGGAGAAGGACGCCGCGTCCGCCTGACCCCCGCCTGACCTGCGCAGCCGGTGGACCCCCGGGTTCACCGGCTGCGCCGACTTGACACGGGCATCCGACGCGTGGTGTTAGCCTCGAACCGTGCTAGGCGCCGGGACCACCCTCAACGACCGCTACGTGCTCGGCGACCGCCTCGGCGGCGGCGGCATGGGCGAGGTGTGGCGTGCCGACGACACGGTCCTCGGGCGCACAGTGGCGGTCAAGGTGCTCATGCCCGCGCTCACCGAGGACCCGACGTTCGCCCAGCGCTTCCAGAACGAGGCCAGGGCGATGGCCTCGCTGCGCCATCCCGGCATCGTCGACGTCTACGACTACGGCATCTGCGAGGTCGACGGGCGCCAGGTGAGCTTCCTGGTCATGGAATACGTGCAGGGCGAGTCGCTCGACCGCGTGCTGCGGCGCGGCCCGCTCGGCACCGAGGTCACCATGCGGCTGGTCGCGGAGGTCGCCGACGCGCTGACCGCGGCGCACGCCCAGGGCATCGTGCACCGCGACGTCAAGCCGGCCAACCTCATGGTCCGGCCCGACGGCAAGGTGGTGCTCACCGACTTCGGCATCGCCCACTCTGTCTCGGCCGGTCATCTGACGGCCACGGGCACGATGTTGTGCTCGGCCGGCTACTGCGCTCCGGAGATGGCCACCGCCAGCGACGTGACGCCTGCGGTCGACATCTACGCCCTGGGCGTGGTGGCGTACGAGTGCCTGAGCGGGCATCTGCCGTTCCAGGGCGACACTCCCGTACAGATCATCTTCAAGCACCTCAACTCCCCCATCCCCCGCCTGCCCGACAGCGTGCCGCCCGGCCCGCGGCAGGTGGTGGCGCGGGCGCTGGAGAAGACGCCCGACGCGCGCTGGCAGACGGCCCCGCAGATGGGCGAGGCCGCGCGCAGGGCGCTGGCCACTCCTGGCGCGCTGCCCGCGCCGCACCGCCGGCGCACCATGCGGGCGGTGCTCACCATGGCCGCCGCGGTGGTCGTGTCCGCGGCCGTGGCCGGCTCGGTGTGGCTGCGGCCCGCCGAGCCGACGACCAACGTCGAGGTCAGCCCGCCCAGCGTCAGCGGCACCGCGACCGACCTCGTCCCGACTTCGCCGTCGGCGACGCGGAAGCAGTCCGCGCCGCCCACCAAGCGCGTGCCCACCCCGCGGGCCACCCGGGCCACGCGTGTGCCGAGCCCCACCGCGTCGGCCACCGCGACCCCGACGGCGACGACGCCGACGGCCACCCCGACCACCTCCGAGCCGGAGCCGTCGCAGGAGCCGACCACGCCGGGCCCGGAGGAGCCGACGTCCGAGCCCACGATCAGCAGGCCACCCGGTGAGATCCAGTGCATCCGCGCCCCGTGCCCGGGATAGCACCTATGGGTTTCATGTCCGTAATAGCCCGCTGATCGTGAGAAAGTCATCGCGTGGACTCGACTCGTGACCTGTTCATCGCCCTCGCCCGCCGCTACGCCTTCGCCGATCTCGGAGCGCTCGCGCCCGACGTGGAGATCGCGGAGGTGTGCGAGTTCGGGCACCGGCTGCTCTCGCTCGACGCCGAGGACTTCGCGGCCGAGGCCCGGGTGGTGCCCGCCGACCTGCGGCGCCGCGCCCGGGCCTGCCACATGCCGCAGACCCCGCGGGAGCAGCCGCGTGGCGCGCTGGAGTCGCTCCGTCCCGCGTACGGGCTGCTGCTGGAGGTGATCGCCGCACGGTGGCACCGGCGCGAGCTGAGCCCGATGATCGCCGCGGTGCACATCGCCAGCGAATACCTGCCGCTGCTGGCCTTCGAGCCGCAGCTCGGCCACGCCGGCGACCCCGCCAGGTGGCCGGCGGGACTGAGCGCGCCCGGGAGCAGGTTCGGCGTGATCGGCGACCGGGAGTGCGACCACACCAAGTCCGAGCAGTCGGCCACGAACCGGACACTGCGGGTGTCGCTGGAGCCGGCCGAGGGCTGGCGGGCGTACTTCGACCGGCAGCACAGCCAGGTCGCGGGCGCGGTGGGCGTGTGCGTGGCCACCTGCCGCAACCCGTGCACGGCCATGGACTGGATCGGTCCCGAGGCGCGGGCCGACCTGCAGGCGCGGGCGCGTACGGCGCTGGCCTTCGCCGAGACCCCGCTCGTACGCCTGCGCCACGCGGCCCCGGTGGGTCACGGCTTCGGGGTGCCGTCGCCGGAGGAGGTGCTCGACGCCTGGGAGCGCAGCCGGGCGGCGCTCGACAAGAACCCGATCGGCACGGCGGCGCTGAAGGACGACGGGTTCCCGCTGCCGGGGCTGCCCGCGCTGTTCTCGGCCGTCGCGGACGCGACCATCGAGCCGGCGACGCTGCTGGCCGGGGTCAGCGCGCACGTCGTGACCCTGCTGGAGCGGACCTAGCGACGAGCCGGGGTGGCCTGCTCGCCGAGCGCGCCGATCCCGTACAGCAGGCCGCCGATCAGGTCCCCCACGCTGAACGCGGTGGCCATCGACATCGCGGTCAGCCGGCACGTGGTGTCGCTCAGCCGCCGCCGGGCGCGCTCGCCGGTCACGATCTCCAGGCCTCGGCCCACAGGGTCCACGAAGATCACCACGGCGTCGTCGGACTCCTCGCCCAGGGCGGCGTGCAGGCGTTCGGCGAAGTGCCGCCGCCCGCCCACCGGCTCCCCGAGGAACAAGCCGAACCGCAGCCCGCTGCGGCGCTCGGCGGTGTGCAGCGCCTGCCGGAGGTCGTCGGCCTGCGCGGCGGTCAGTCCTCGCATCGTCACCTCACCATCCCGCGGAGGCGCCGCCGGCCCGCCGGCCCGGCTCCGCCGTCTCGGCCGCCGCCACCCAGTCGTGCTCGGGCACCTCCGCCCAGTGCGCCACCCGGTCGGCCAGCACCAGGCCGGACGTGCTCACCCCGCGCTCGCTCCTGAGAGGGCCGCCCAGCCACGTCGGGCCCGACTCGATCCGGCGTTGCGCGCCGCGCCCCGGCACCATGACGATCAGGCTGATCAGCACGAACAGCCCCATGGACACGCCGATGAGAAAGAGCAGAATCTCCGCTGCGCTGTTCACACCAAGACCGTAATCCTCGTGAGCGGGTCCGGCCAGACCCGTCCTGCGTGTCTTACCAGACCCGCGGGCGCCGGTCGCCCCAGAAACCGCCCCTTTCCGCCTCGATCTGTGCGGACAAAGAGATCAGCGTGCCCTCGCCGCCGACCCGGCCGGCCAGCATGACGCCGATGGGCAGGCCGTCCTCGCTCCAGTGCAGGGGGAGGTTCACGGCGGGCTGGCCGCTGATGTTGTAGATGGCGGGGAAGGCGGCGAAGTGCTTCATCCGCTCGAACGTCTGCTCGGGGTCGCCACCGTCCTCGAACCAGCCCACCGGCCTGGGCGGCTGGGTGACGGTCGGGGTGAGCACGGCGTCGTAGGCGTTCGTGAGCTCCAGGGCGCCCCGGGTGGCGAGCTGGAGCCGGGCCTGGGCCTGAAGGAAGTCGGGGGCGGGAGTGGCGAAGCCGCGCTCGCGCAGCCAGCGCGTGAGGGGCCTGAGCAGGTCGTGGTGCTCGTCGGCGACCGGGTGCATGCAGGCGAAGGAGAACCACATGGTGACGAACTCGGGCACGAGCTCCGCCCCGAACGGGCGGGGGATCTCGACGACGTCGTGACCGAGGTCGTCGAGCGTCTTGGCGGCCTCCTCGTACGCGGCCAGCACCTCGGGGTCGAGCTCCGTGCCCGGCACGACGGGAGCGGCGTAACGGGCGATGCGCAGCCTTCCGGGGTCGCGCCCCGCGCAGGCCAGGAACGTCCCGTCGTGCGGCGGCGCCAGGTAGAGGTCGCCCGGCGCGTTGTGGGCCATGACATCGAGCAGCGCCGCGGCGTCGGCCACCGTCCTGGCGATGGGGCCGTTGGTGGACAGGCCCGCCAGGTCGGGGATGATCGGGGCCCAGCTGATGCGGCCGCGCGTGGGCTTGATGCCGTACAGGCCGCAGACCGAGGCGGGGATGCGGATCGAGCCGGCGCCGTCGCTGCCCTGGGCGGCGGGCGCGAGCCCGGCGGCCACGGCGGCGGCCGCTCCCCCGCTGGAGCCGCCGGCCGACGTCCGCGGGTCCCATGGCGAGCGGGTGGGCGGCGAGACGGAGGTCTCGGTGTAGCAGGGCAGCCCGAACTCGGGTGTGGCGGTCTTGCCGAGCATGACCGTGCCCGCCTCGCGCAGCCGGGTCACGACCGTGTCGTCCACCGGAGCCACGAAGTCCCGGTAGGTGGCCGAGCCGAACATGATCGGCACGTCCTTCACCAGGTTAAGATCTTTCACCGGGATCGGCACTCCGGCGAGGGGACCGTCCGGGAGCTCGCGCTCCAGGCGGCGCGCCTGGTCGAGTGCCTTTTCACCGGTCACGGTCACGTAGGCGCCGACCTGCGGGTCGATGCGTTCGATCCGGTCGAGGTAGTGCCGGGTGAGCTCGACCGGTGAGATCTCCCGGGAGCGGACGGCCTGAGCCTGCTCGAGCGCGGAAAGCTCGTGAAGTTCTCGCACGTTCGGCACCCTAGGCTTCTCTAGAGAAGAACAGTAGACATACCCCGAAAACATGCGTGGAACACGATGAGCTGGGCCATAAAACTATGGACACGGCAACACTAGGAATCGAACAGAACCCCGGGCTACGGTGAGTTACGTGGACTCCGACAACCAGCGTGAAGACGGTCACAACGCGTCACCCATCTGGGTGAGCGAACGGCCAGAAAAGGATGAGACCGCCGCCGCGAAGCCTTCGGCGCCCACCACAACGTACGCGCCCGTCGAGCGCGCGTCCGTACGCGGCCTGCTCCAACAGCCGCGTTTCCGCCGCCTGCGCAACCGCGTGATCCTGGCGGTCCTCGTCGGCCTGGCGGTGGGCTTCCTGGTGCGCGACTGGCGGGTGGGCGTGTCCGCGGGCGTGATCGCGGCCGTCCTGGAGGCGGTCTACCGTGCGCGCTCGAGCTCGTCCGTGCCCGCGTGGCGGCGGACGTCCGTGGCGGAGCGCCGCACCGAGGCGCAACTGCGCAAACTTGAGCGCAGCGGCTACCGCACCCTGCACGCCAGGGCGATCCCGGGCAGCGAGGCCCAGATCGACCACCTCGTGGTGGGCCCGACCGGTGTGTACGCGGTCGACTCGGAGAAGTGGGACCGGCGCCTGCCCGTACGCGTGCAGATGGGCAAGAAGCTCTTCCACGGCCCCTTCGACATGAAGCCCCGCCTCACCGAGGCCAAGTGGGAGGCGTCGCGGGCCAGCGAGCTGATCAGTGAGTCGTTCGGCCGCGAGATCTCCGTCGTGCCCTCGCTGGCCATCTACGGCCCGCCGGTGCCCTGGAAGATCATGACGATTCGCGGTGTGGACGTCTACCAGGGCGACCGCGCCCGCCGGTGGATCACCAAGCGGGAGCGGGCGCTGACCGCCGCCGAGATCGACCGGATTCACGACATCGCCGCCCAGGTGCTGCCCGCCCGCTACGGCGAGGGCTGATCTCCTTCCCCTCTGGCCGCCAGTCTCGCGCCGAAGGCGTCGAGGTGGGCGGCCAGTTCCGTGCTCGGGGGGAGCCGGCGCGGCAGCCGCGAGTAGACCGCCGCCCCGAACCCCGCCTGCCGCACGATGTGGTCGATCAGCGCCTCCCGGTCGCGCGGCCACGGGAACGACGGCTGGGCGATCAGCAGGGAGACGCAGCCGTGCACGGCCGACCAGAGGCCGAGCGCCAGCGCCTCGGGGTCGCCTTCGAGCACCCGGGTCTCCACGCAGGCCGAGACGGCGTTCACCATGTGCCCGAAGGCCTGCGCGGCGGCCGGCGGAACCCCGGGGGCCGCTGAGGGGCGCATCATCAGCACCCGGTACTGCACCGGGTGGTCGAGGGCGAAGCGGGCGTAGGCGCGGGCGCACTTGCCCAGGGCGAGGAACGGGTCGCCGCCGAGGTTGTCGGTGAACAGCCGGCCCAGCTCGTCCCACACCCGCAGGCAGACCGCCTCGACGAGCTCCTCCTTGTCGGCGAAGTGCAGGTAGACCGAGGGCGTGGAGACGCCGGCCCGCAAGGCGACGGCGCGCAGCGTGAGCGCGTCCTCGCTGCCGGACTCGGCCAGCAGGTCCTCGGCCGCGCGCAGGATCTCCTCGCGGAGCAGCGCGCCCTCTCCGCGCCTGGCGCGTACGCGTCTGGTGGTCATGGTCTCAGGTTGACGCCGTCAAGTTAACGGTGTCAATCTGACCCTCTGAGGAGGGGAGATTTGCCGAAAATGGGGACTTTTCAGGAAGCGACAGCATTGACGGTGCTTCGCGAGGGCGAGTTCGGCGCCGTGCTGGACGCGCAGTGGAGCGTCGGGACCCGGCTGCACGGCGGCTACCTGCTGGCCGTGCTGGCCAGGGCCGCCTGCGAGAGCCCGGCCGGGGCCGGGCACCCGCACGTGACCGCCGTCAGCGGCTCGTTCATCGAGCCGCCCGAGCCGGGCGAGGCCGTCGCGCGGGTCGAGACGCTGCGGGTGGGCAGGAGCGTGGCCCAGGTGAGGGCCGCGCTCGTGCAGGAGGGCCGCACGCGCGTCGAGGCGCACATCACGCTGGGCCTGCTGGACGACTCGGACCCCTGGTGGTCGGCGCACGAGCCGGTACGCCTGCCACCCGAGCAGGACTGCTTCCTGGCCCCCGTGGACCCGCCGGGCGCGGGCATGCACGTGCCCCTGATGGCCGTGGTCGAAGAACGCATCGACCCCGAGCACCTGGCCTTCGCCTTCGGCGCCCCCTCCAGGCGGGGCGTGATCGCGAGCTGGCAGCGGCTGGCCGACGGCTCCGACTGGGACCCGCTGAGCCTGCTGGTGGCGCTCGACCCGGTGCCACCGGTCTCGTTCGACCTGGGGCTGTCGGGGTGGGTGCCGACGATCCAGCTCTCGGCGTACATCCGCCGGCTGCCCGCCCCCGGGCCGATCCGGGTGCGGCTGTCGGCCACGGACGTCGGCGGCGACCGGATGGACGAGGTGGCCCACATCTGGGACGACAAGGGCCGCCTGGTGGGTCAGGCGACCCAGCTCGCCGCCGTACGGCTGCCGGCCTAGCGGTAGATCTCCGGGATCGAGTCGCACCACGGGAAGAACTCCGACCGGGTGGCCCGGGTGATGTTGCCGCACGCCCCGACCTGGGTGGGCCGCTCGGCGCCCTTGGCGCGCAGGATCAGCACGGCCTTGTCCAGCGGGTACTGCCGGGGCGAGGCCGCGCCGAAGTCCAGCGCGCCGGTGGCGCCCTCGATGGCGTGGCCGCTCTGGTCGGGGGTGTGCAGGGTGCCGAGCTGGCGCCAGACGGTGTAGGAGTTCACCGGGACGCGGTGCCGCTCCTTCCCGAGCCGCCGGATCGCGGTGATCATCGTCTCGGTGGCGTCGTACGACAGGGCGGCGTGCCCGTCCAGCGTCCGGCCGGGCCCCGGCTCCTCGCACTCGAAGGGGAAGGTGGCGAACAGGTCGGTGTAGAAGTCGTGCCGCTGCGGCTCGCCACACCTGTTGGGGGCGGCGGCGAACGACTCGTAGTAGTAGCCGATGCCGGTGACGGCCGACCGGACGCGTACGTCGGCGACGTACCTGGTGACGTCGTCGCCCCCGAGGATGGTCGGCGGTGAGCCCGCGCACTTGTCGGCCACCCCCTTCACGAACTCGGCGAAGTCGGGGATGCCGCGCCCGGCGAAGTACACCAGCCCGTCGAATCCGCAGGCCGACACGCCCGCGTCCCGCGGCTCGCCCGCGTAGGCGTCCTCGCTCCTGTCCGCCGCGCCCGGCTTGGCCGACCCGACCGGCGTGAAGCGGTGGCCCTCGGCCGCGAACCCGCGCTCCTTCAGCCGGGCCAGGACCCGGGCCCTGAGGTTGGCGGCGTAGTAGTCGGTCTCGTCGTGCGAGTAGTAGACGCGGGCCCGCCGCTTGATCTCGCCCTCGCGGACCAGCGAGTCGGCGAAGGCCGCGGCCATCCACGCCTGCCGGGAGTTCTGCGGCGCCACCTGGAAGTAGAACGGCGAGTCGCTGACCAGCCGATCGGCCGACAGCGTGGAGGCCACCATCGGTAACCCGGCCTTGCCCAGCTCCTGGATGGCCGCGACGGTCTCCTGGCGGCTCTGGTCCAGGCCCACCACGCCCACGATGGGCGCCTCGTCGTCGCGGTAGCGCAGCAGCAGCCGCGCGATGCGCGAGCCGTGCTGCATCCGGCCGCCCGCGTTGGCCAGCAGGATGCGTACGAGCGGCTCGCTGGGGCCCGCCGCGCCGTTCTGCCGCTTCTGGGCGATCGCGACACCCGCCAGGCCCTCGCGGGCGGCCGCCAGCGTGTCACGGTCGGAGGAGGTCAGCGCGGCCAGGTAGACGATCGTCACGTACGGCCGGTCGCCGCCCTCGTGCAGGCGGGCGGCCCGCTCGTTCTCCTGCCGCAGGACGGCCTGGACCCGCTCCATCTCGGCGTTGCCCGGCGCGAACAGGTAGTCGGGCTCGGCCACGCCGACGCACTCGGTGCCGGCCAGCTGCCTGCCGCTCTCCGCCCAGGGCGTCCACAGGCCGGTGGCGCAGGCGTTGCGGTGCCAGGCGGCGGTCTGGCCCGCGTACGCGCCCACAGCGCCCGCCAGGGCCATCCAGAACAGCGCGATCGCGGTCCACGACGACCACCAGGGCGCCACGCGGGCGGGCGGCACCCAGGTGGGGTCCGCGACGTCGTACCGGGCGAGGTCGGCCGGCCGGGCCGGCGCGCGGATGTCCAGCGGGGTCCGCAGCACCTGCCGCCAGGCCGCGGGGCCGTCGGCGGTGACCAGCTCCCTGCGCCAGCGGACGAGCATCCACAGCGGCTCCTCGTCGTCCTCCAGCAGGACCGTGTCGGGCGTGTACGAGACCACCACGACCGGGTCGAACCTGTCGACGTCCGCCCGCCGTTCCTCGATCAGCTCCACCAGGGCGCCGCCGTGCTCGTTGAGCAGCAGGAGCGGGTAGAACACGTGACCGGCGCCCCGGACGTGCAGGGGCGAGCGCTCGTACTGCCTGGCGAGATCGTCCATGAACGCCCTCAGCAGCAGCCGGGAGACGCGGTCCTCGTCGGCCGGGTCCAGGTCCGCGAGCAGGGCCGGCACGCCCGGCGCCGAACGGTCGTCCCGCGACAGCGCCCGCCGCAGCCAGCGGAAGCGCCCGCCCAGTCCCGGGACCCGCCCGCCGAGCCGCAGGTCGTGCAGGAACCCGGGTAACAGCCGCAGCAGCAGGTTGACCGGAAAAGGGACGTGCTCCGCGCCCGCGCCCGCCGTGTCCACCCCCCAGCCCCAGGTGCGGTCCGCCTCGCGCAGGACGCGGCGGGCGTGCTCCTCCCGGCCGTGGGTCTCCTCGAGCTGCTCGACGAGCAGCGCGACCAGCCGGTATCGCGGGAAGCGCAACCGGTTGCTGCGCAGCGCGGACACGATCCGGGAGAGCATCTTCGGCACCGGCTCGCCCGGCTGGATGTCCGGGTTGGCGCGCGGGATCCCCGGCGAGATGACGTGGGTGGCGGTTCTGTCCTTCCCCGGCTCCTGCGCCGTCTTCTGCGCCGTTTTCTGCGCCGTCTTCTGGGGCGCCAGCACCGCCGGCCAGTCGCCCGCCTCGCTGAGCTGGACGAGCGGGATCCCCCTCCGGCCGGTGTGCTGGCCGTCGTCCGTCCCCCTGCGCCACGAGGCCAGCAGGGGCCGTCTGGCGACGTGTGGAGAGTCCTGGACCCCCTCGCCCTTGGCCGGTCTGCGGCACAGGCGGTCTATCGTGTGAATGAAGTTGCCGACCCGGGCGGAGTCGTCCAGCATGGCTGCCCCGTGGCTCATCTGATCTCTCTAACACGAGTTCGAGCGCCGTCGGCTTCGATTCCGGCACGATCCGGTAACCAAGCGTCCGATCTGTGGACAGGCGTCTCAGTCACCGGGCGGTGGCCGTAACATGTGAAGACTCGCTAGCGATGGGAGATGCCCAATGCCCGCCCTCAGGTCACGTACAGTCACCCACGGCAGGAATATGGCCGGTGCCCGGGCCCTGCTCCGGGCGACCGGCGTAGCCGGGAGCGATTTCGGCAAGCCCATCATCGCGGTGGCCAACAGCTTCACCCAGTTCGTGCCGGGCCATGTGCACCTGCAGGACGTCGGCAAGGTGGTGTCCGACGCGATCCGGGAGGCGGGGGCCATCCCCCGCGAGTTCAACACGATCGCGGTCGACGACGGCATCGCGATGGGCCATGGCGGGATGCTCTACTCCCTGCCGTCGCGCGAGCTGATCGCCGACGCCGTCGAGTACATGGTGGAGGCCCACTGCGCCGACGCGATGATCTGCGTGTCCAACTGTGACAAGATCACGCCGGGCATGCTGCTCGCCGCGTTCCGGCTGAACATCCCGACGGTCTTCGTCTCAGGCGGCCCCATGGAGGCCGGCAAGACGCCGGGCAAGAAGCTCGACCTGATCGACCCGATGATCGCCTCCGCCGACGACTCCGTCTCCGACGCCGAGCTGCTGGAGATGGAGGAGAGCGCCTGCCCGACCTGCGGCTCCTGCTCGGGCATGTTCACCGCCAACTCGATGAACTGCCTGGCCGAGGCCATCGGCCTGGCGCTGCCCGGCAACGGCACGATCCTGGCCACGCACCGGTCCCGCAAGCAGCTGTTCGAGGACGCCGGCCGCCAGCTCGTGGAGATCACCCGCCGCTACTACGAGGACGGCGACGAGTCGGTGCTGCCGCGCTCGATCGCCACCCGCGAGGCGTTCGAGAACGCGATGACGCTCGACGTGGCGATGGGCGGCTCCACCAACACGATCCTGCACATCCTGGCCGCCGCCCGCGAGGCGAAGGTGGACTTCGGGCTCAAGGAGATCAACGAGATCTCGCTGCGGGTGCCGTGCCTGTGCAAGGTCGCGCCGGCCACGAACAAATACCACGTCGAGGACGTCCACCGCGCCGGTGGCATCCCCGCCATCCTGGGCGAGCTCGACCGGGCCGGGCTGCTCCACCGCGACCTGCCCACCGTCAACGGCGGCACGCTGGGCGACCTGCTGGCCGGCTGGGACGTGCGCTCGCCGTCGGTGAAGCCCGAGGCCGTGGAGCTGTGGCACGCGGCGCCCGGCAACGTGCGCACGGTCAAGCCCTACTCCCAGGACAACCGCTGGGACACCCTCGACCTCGACCGCGAGGCGGGCTGCATCCGCGACCTGGAGCACGCCTACACCGTGGACGGCGGCCTGGCCGTCCTCTACGGCAACATCTCGCGCGACGGCGCCGTGGTGAAGACGGCCGGGGTGGACGAGTCGATCTGGACGTTCAGCGGGCCCGCGGTGGTGTTCGAGTCGCAGGAGCAGGCGGTCGAGGGGATCCTCGGCGGCAAGGTCAAGGCCGGCGACGTGGTCGTCATCCGCTACGAGGGCCCCAAGGGGGGGCCCGGCATGCAGGAGATGCTCTACCCGACGTCCTTCCTGAAGGGCAAGGGCCTGGGCAAGGTCTGCGCGCTCATCACCGACGGGCGCTTCTCCGGCGGCACGTCCGGGCTGTCGATCGGGCACGCCTCGCCGGAGGCGGCCGAGGGCGGCACGATCGCGCTGGTCGAGGACGGCGACATCATCGACATCGACATCCCCAACCGGGCGATGGAGCTGCGGGTGCCCGAGGCCGAGCTGGCCGCGCGGCGCGAGCGGCTGCTGGCCGAGCTGGGCGGATACCGGCCGCGTGACCGCAACCGGCCGGTGAGCGTGGCGCTGCAGGCGTACGCGGCGATGACGACGTCCGCCTCGACGGGCGCCTCGCGCGACCTGTCACAGCTCTCGCGATAACCCTGATGCCTGTGCGGCGGAAGCCATATCCGCCGCACAGGTTTTCGAAAAATGTCGGTGGTCATCCCTATTCTTGGGGTATGACGACAGTCGTGAAGCACGATACTCGCCCGCTGACGACCGCCGAGATCGCCGCACTCGCCCTCTCCCTCGCTCACCTCGGAGCGGGCCCCCAGGCCGTCACCGCCAGGCGCGGCCTGCAACACGCATTCGAGCACCTGGAGCTCGACGACGACGTCATCGCCACCACGCTCGCGACCCTCACCGAGCCGCTGCCCACCGACGTGGCCTCCCGGGCCAGGCTCATGGCCGACGCCATCACCAGCCGTCTCAACATCCGCCTGCACTACCGCGACGCCTCCGGCACGATCACCGCGCGCGACGTCGAGCCGGTGACGTGCCTGGTGCACCGCGAATACTGGTATCTGGTCGGCGTGTGCAGGATGCGCCGGGCGATCAGGGCGTTCCGGTTCGACCGGATCATCGCGGTCGAGCCCACGCTCACGCCGTCCCGGCCGCACCTGGCCGACCGGTTCCTGCCGTTCCAGCGCCGCAAGCGGCGCGCCATCACGGCCGCGTAAAACTGGCCGTCCGTTGACCTGACGGGCCCCGGCCTTTGGGGTGGCGGCTGGCAGGCTCCCGCACATGCGCGTACGGGAGTCCTCGCTCTTCGCCGCCCTGCTGGTCGTCCTGCTCGTCGTGGGCCCCGGCTGTACGGCGCCGCCGGGCGCGGTGCCCCTTCCGACTCCCGTGTCGCTGACGCCGGAGACCGCCGGCGCAAGCGAGCTGCCCCCGGCCGAACGACGGGCGCTCGACCGGGCACTGGCCCGCTACCTGCGCGACCGTCCCGGGCGGGCCGCCCTGGCCGTCTACGACCGCACGACCGGGGCCAGGTACGCCTTCCGCGAGCGCACGCCGTTCCTGCTGGCCAGCGTGGCCAAGGTGGACATCCTGCTGGCGTTCCTTCTCGGCAAGCGGGGCGAGCGGCTCAGCGGCTACGAGCGCGCGCTGGCCTCACGGATGATCCGCTACAGCGACAACGACTGCGCGCACGAGCTCTACCTGACGATCGGCGGCCGGGCCGGGCTGGACCGGGCGCTGCACCGGCTGGACGTGCGGCACACGCGGCCCGGCTCGGGCCTGTACTGGGGATGGACCCGCAGCAGGCCGTCCGACCAGGTCAAGGTGCTGGAGCGGCTCACCGACCCCGGAGGGCCGCTGCCGGCCCGCAGCCGGCGCTACGCCCTCGAACTCATGTCGTCGGTGGAGCCGTCACAGGCGTGGGGGGTCAGCGCGGCCGCCGCGGAGGAGGGTGCGGTGGCGCTCAAGAACGGCTGGCTGCCCACCGAGGTCCACGACGGGCTGTGGACGGTCAACAGCGTGGGCCGGCTCCGCGTACGCGGGCACGACCTGCTGATGGCCGTGCTGTCGGAGCGCAGCCCGGACATGGAGAGCGGCATCGACACCGTCGAGCGGCTGGCCAGGCTGACGGTGCGCGCGCTGACCCGGCCGGCGACGCCACCGGCCCCCTGGGCCACCGCCGAGGTCTAGGACGAGCAGCACCCGCCGCCGCAGCAGCCGCCGCTCGCCTTGGGGGCGGCCGCGCCGCCCGTCATGGAGACCGTGGACAGCAGCTTGACCGTGTCGTCGTGGCCGTCGGGGCAGGTCGCCGGGGCGTCGGAGGCCGACATGGGGCGGGAGACCTCGAACGTGGAGCCGCAGGCGCGGCAGCGGAAGTCGTAACGCGGCATGGGCCAAGGGTAACCGCAGCGGAGCGCGGAAGTCCCTACGGGGCGTAGGTGACGTGGGCGAAGTCGGACACGGGCTCGTAGCCGATCGCCTGGTAGATGGCGTTGCTGGTCGGGTTGCCCAGGTCGGTGAAGAGCACCACCTCCGTGCACCGCTCCGCCAGGCCGGTCCGGCTGGCGAAGGCCGTGACGGCGGCACCGTAGCCGCGCCGCCGGCACGAGGGCGGCGTGTACACCGGGCCGATGCGGCAGACCCCGCCCGCCGCGGGCGAGAGGGCGGCGAGCGACACCGGCGCCCCGCCCTCCTCCCACACGAACAGCTCACGGGCGGCCAGCCGCTGCGCGACCCGCTCGGCCACGTCGTCGGCCTCGCCCATGCCGACCTCGTCGCCGAACGCGTGGTACCAGCTCACCAGCAGCGGGAAGTCACCGGGAACGGCGAGCCTGCCCCGGCCCGGGACGTCGGGGACGGTGAGCGTGCCGAGGCGGTAGAGCCGCTCCGACACCAGCCGCGCGGGCGCGCCCAGCAGCCGCGTGGCCTCGGCCGTCACCTCGACCGGCCCCACGAACATGGACAGCTCGCCCTTCAGCGCCTCAACCAGCGGCGCGACCGCCTCGACGGGCACGGCGAAGAGCCCGGCGGGATGGGGCGGCGTATGGAACACCGCCCCGCGAACCTCGCCATCCACCGTCCACCAGCCGAAGAGGGGGCTCTTCACGGGCATGCCCGCCCGCAGGTTGGCCAGGATCGTCAGCGGAACGGTGTTGCGCACCGGGTCGCCGAGCAGGAACGGCTCGGCGACCGCGGCGTACTCCTCGACATCTGAGGTGAGGGTCCACATGCCTGCACATGGTGTCAGGCAGCGGCCCCCTGCTCAATGCGCTTTTCTCAGGCCGCGGCCTCGAGGTAGGGCGCCCATTGCGGGTCACCGACGAGCGAGGCGCCGATGAGCCGCCAGTGGGCGCCCCGTGGCACCGCAGGGCTGACGCGAAGCGTCCACCCCAGCTCCTCCAGGTATTTGTCGGCCTTGCGGTGGTTGCAGGTGGTGCACGAGGCGACGCAGTTTTCCCAGGTGTGCGTGCCCCCTCTGGACCGGGGGATGACGTGGTCGATGGTCTCGGCCTTCTGCCCGCAGTAGGCGCAACGGTAGTCGTCGCGCCGCATGAGGGCGGCCCTGGTCAGCGGGATGCGGGACCGGTAGGGGATGCGGACATATCTGCGAAGCCTGATCACCGAGGGGACATCGAGCGTGCGGCTCGCGGAGCGCAGCACGGCGCCCCTTCCGTCGCGGTGCACGACGTCGGCCTTCTCCCGCAGCACGAGCACGATGGCGCGGTGCAGCGAGAGGGTGGTCAGTGGCTCGTAGGTTGCGTTGAGCAGCAGGACTTGGCGCATCATCGGGCCTCTCCCTGCTGCGCGGGTATCAAAGGGGACATGCCGCGGCATGTCCCAGCTGTCGGCCCCTCCTGGGGCACTAGTGCTTCCGTCACGTGGACCTCCGCCGGACGGCCCAGCGGATGGTCACCACGGCACCGTCCTGTCACCAAGTTTGGCGTTTGCACCGTGGTCCCCGCCACCCCAAAAACCTCCTGCCGGAATGACCAGAGGGACGCACGGTACGTTTTATGCCCGCTCTACCAGCGCTTTACGCATGCCCGTTGGCAGTAGGGTTCCTGCATGACAGGAGAGCCGTACCCGACCGCACGCCGCGAAGACATCGTCGACATCCTGCACGAAACGCCTGTGCCCGACCCCTACAGGTGGCTCGAGGACCCGGACAGCCCCGAGACCAAGGGATGGCTGCTCGCACAGGCGGAGTTGTTCGGCAGCGAGCGCGGGCCGCAGCGGTTCAAGAGCCGCATCGCGGAGCTGCTCAGGTCCGGGTCCGTGGGTGCCCCGGCCTGGCGCGGTGAGCGCTACTTCTTCTCGCGTCGCACTCCCGACCAGGAGCACGCCGTCTACTACGTGGTCGAGCCCGACGGCACCGAGCGGGCCCTCATCGACCCGATGGCGATCGACCCGTCCGGCCTGACCACGCTCGACACGGTGCAGCCGGACAAGGAGGGGCGCCTGCTGGCGTACCAGATCTCGGTGGGTGGCGACGAGGAGTCGGTCCTCTACGTCATCGACGTCGCCACGGGCGCGCGGGTCGAGGGGCCGATCGACCGGTGCCGCTACTCCCCGATCGCGTGGCTGCCGGGCGGGGAGGCGTTCTACTACGTACGCCGGCTGCCGAGCACCGAGGTGCCGGAGAACGAGACCCAGTTCCACCGCCGCGTCTACCTGCACCGCGTCGGCACCTCCACCGAGGACGACGTGATGATCTTCGGCGAGGGCCTGAAGATGACCAACTACTACGGCGTCTCGGTCTCGCGCGACGGCCACTGGCTGCAGGTGTCCGCCAACGAGGGCACCGCCCCGCGCAACGACCTCTGGGTGGCCGACCTGACCACGTCCCCGGCCGAGCGTCCCGACCTGCGGGTCGTGCAGGAGGGCGTGGACGCGCAGTCCGGGCTGGTGTTCGGCCGCGACGGCCGGCTCTACGTGCACACCGACCGCGACGCGCCCCGCGCCCGGGTGTGCGTCACCGACCCGGCCGACCCGTCGTTCGAGACCTGGCGCGACCTGATCCCCGAGGACCCGGAGGCGGTGCTGTCCGACTTCGCCATCCTCGACGACCTGGAGCGCCCGGTCATGCTGGTGGGCTGGACGCGCCACGCGATCAGCGAGATCACCATTCACGACCTGGAGACCGGCGAGCGGCTCGGCGAGGTGCCCACACCGGGGCTCGGCACGATCGGCGGCATCGCGGAGCGCCCCGAGGGCGGTCACGAGGCGTGGTTCGGCTACACCGACAACACCACGCCGCCCACCATCCAGCGCTACGACGCCAGGACCGGCGAGACCACGCTCTGGGCCGCCTCCCCCGGCGCGGTCGAGGTGCCCGAAGTGCGCACCGAGCAGGTCGTCTACCGGTCCAAGGACGGCACGGACGTCCGCATGCTGATCATCTCCCCGGTCGGCGAGGCGCAGGGGCCGCGGCCCACGATCCTGTACGGCTACGGCGGCTTCGGCCTGTCCATGACCCCCGGCTACTCGGCGTCCATCCTGACCTGGGTGGAGGCGGGCGGCGTCTACGCCATCGCCAACCTGCGGGGCGGCGGCGAGGAGGGCGAGGACTGGCACCGCGCGGGGATGCTGGCCAACAAGCAGAACGTGTTCGACGACTTCCACGCGGCAGCCGAACACCTGATCGCCACCGGCGTGACCACGCCCGCCCAGCTCGGCATCTCCGGCGGCTCCAACGGCGGCCTGCTGGTGGGCGCCGCGCTGACACAGCGCCCCGAGCTGTACGCCGCCGTGGTCTGCTCCGCGCCGCTGCTCGACATGATCAGGTACGAGAAGTTCGGCCTCGGTGCCACCTGGAACGTCGAATACGGCTCGGCCGACGACCCCGAGCAGTTCGGCTGGCTGCTGGGCTACTCTCCCTACCACCACGTCCAGGAGTCGGTGCCGTACCCGGCGACGCTCTTCACCGTCTTCCAGTCCGACACACGCGTGCACCCGCTGCACGCGTGGAAGATGTGCGCGGCGCTGCAGCACGCCTCCACCGGCGAGCGGCCGGTGCTGCTGCGCAACGAGGCCGAGGTCGGGCACGGCGCGCGCTCGGTCAGCAGGTCGGTGGACCTGTCGGCCGACACGCTGACGTTCCTCGCCCGGCACACCGGCCTATAGTCTCGACGGCATGAGCACGCTGGGGCTGGCCATGGTCGAGGCCACCCCCAGCGCTGCGCTGCGGCCCTACGTGACCAGGCTGTGCGCCTACCGCGAGCACTACTCCGCGCCGGTGACCCGGTCGGAGGCGGCGATGCCGGGAGCCGTGCTCATCCTCGCCTTCGGCACGCCGATGGAGGCGGGCGGACGGCGGATGACCGCGTTCGGCGGGGGGCTCGGCGACCGCTTCACCGTCACCCGCACGGACGGGCCGGCGGAGGGCGTGGAGGTCTTCCTGACGCCGTTCGGGGCCAGGCGGCTCTACGGGATGCCGATGCGGCACCTGACGAACCAGGTGCTGCCGGTCGGAGATCTCCTCGGGCCGTGGTCGGAGCTGATCGTGGAGCGGCTGGCCGCGACACCGTCGTGGCGGGACCGGCTGGCGCTGGCCGACCGACTGCTGTGCGAGCGCATCGCGGCGGGGCCGTCGCTGGGGCCTGAGGTGCCGTGGGCCTGGGCGCGGCTGCTGGAGTCGGGCGGCAGGCTCGGCGTGTCGTCGCTGGCCGAGTCGCTGGGCTGGAGCCATCGCCATCTCGTCGGCCGCTTCCAGGACCAGATCGGGCTGCCGCCGAAGACGGCGGCCCGGGTCATCCGGTTCGGGCGCGCCCTGCGCCTGCTGCGGTCGGGCGCGGCCCTGGCCGAGGTGGCGGCCGAATGCGGCTTCTACGACCAGGCCCACATGAACCGTGAGTTCCGGGCGCTGGGCGACACCACGCCAGGTCAGATTTGTCCAAGACCCGGCGTCACCGGCGCGGCATCCTGGGCCTCATGACACGAACCGTGTACGCACTCGCCCGATACCAGGATTGTCAGGCCGCGATCGACTTCCTGACCAGCGCGTTCGGGTTCCGGGTGCACGAAACGTCCAAGAACGACGAGGGTGTGGTCAACCACGCCGAGCTGGCCGTCGGCGACGACCTCATCATGATCGGCCAGGGAAGGCCCGGTGGGCCGGGCATCTACGTCGCGGTCGAGGACGTCGACGCCCACCATGCCCACGCCAGGGCGGCGGGGGCGTCGATCATCATGGAGCTGGTGGACCAGCCGTACGGGTCCCGCGAGTACGGCTGCACGGACCCGGAGGGCAATCCTTGGTATTTCGGGACTTGTCGGCCATGAGCTCATCGGCGGGCGGGTACCCGTACGTGGGGCCCGCCTCGCCGGCCGGCGCCGGGGGGCTTCCCGGGCAGGTGATCCGGTCGGCGGAGGAGCTGGCCGGGTGGCTCGCGGGACGGCCGCCGGAGCCGTTCACGTTCGTGGTGGACCTGGACGGGACGCTGCGGCTGGCGGCGCGCCGGAGCGAGCACGTGGCGTGCGCCGGCGGCCGGCCGGTGCTGAGCGCCGGCGAGATCGCCTTCGAGCGGTCCGCCGCCGGCTGGAACGTCGCCTGACGCGGGAAGCCGCCGGCGGCCGGCCGAGGACAGCTAGCGGGGGAAGATGATCGTCTTGTGACCGTCGAGCAGCACCCGCTGCTCGGCATGCCACTTGACCGCCCTGGCCAGCGCCACGCACTCCACGTCGCGCCCCATCGCCACGAGGTCCTCCGGGGAGTGGCTGTGGTTGACCCGGGCCACCTCCTGCTCGATGATCGGCCCCTCGTCCAGGTCGGCGGTGACGTAGTGGGCCGTCGCGCCGATGAGCTTGACGCCGCGGTTGTGGGCCTGGTGGTAGGGCTTGGCGCCCTTGAACGACGGCAGGAACGAGTGGTGGATGTTGATGGCCCGGCCCGCCAGCTTCTCGCAGAGGTCCTCCGAGAGCACCTGCATGTAGCGGGCCAGCACCACCAGGTCCACCTGGTAGTGCTCCACCAGCGCCAGCACCTCGGCCTCCTGCCTCGCCTTGGTCTCCGGCGTGACCGGCAGGTGGTGGTAGTCGATCCCGTTCGACTGGGTGAGCGGCCGCAGGTCGGGGTGGTTGGAGACGACCGCGACGATCTCGATGTCCAGTGCCTTGGAACGTACGCGGTAGAGCAGGTCGTTCAGGCAGTGGTCGAACTTGCTCACCATGATCAGCACTCGCGGCTTCCTGGCCACGTCGCTCAGCTTGAACTCCATGCCGAACTCGGGCGCGAGCGCGGCGAAGGCGGTGTTGAGCTCGTCTTCGCCCAGTGGCCCCGAGAACTGCACGCGCATGAAGAAGCGCTGCTCCACCCTGTCGCCGAACTGCTGGCTCTCGATGATGTTGCACCCGTGCCCGGCGAGCAGGCCGGAGACGGCGGCCACCACACCGGGCCGGTCGGGACAGGACAGCGTCAGGATGTATTCGGCGGGGCTGGTCATGCCTTCACTCTCGCGGACGTGGGCTGCGGGGCGCCGGATGGCTGATCTGGGCAGAGTACCGGTCGGCGGCCATGGTCGAGGGTACCCGCCGCGACGGGTCTTCCACTGCCGCACCCGGGATCGTGTCCATCATTCAACCGATCTTGGGTAGTAATCCGGCATTGCGCGTGAAACGGATGGGTGTCGGGGGTGGCGGCACGGGGGAACGGCTGTCTCTTGTAGGTGAGTCCAGCAGGCCCAGCCACAGCCGGGTGGGGCGGGAGGGAGCGCGTGTCCTTGGACGCCGTCGTACTGATCGTGCTCGCCTGCCTGTTCGCCGTGGTATCCGGGATCAACGACGGGGGCGCCCTCCTCGCGACCGGGCTCAAGCTGCCCACCATCCGCCCGGTGACCGGGATCGTCACGCTCGTCGTGCTGGTGGCGGCCGTACCGCTGGTCACGCATCAGGTGGCGTTGACGTTCGTGACCCGGCTGGCCTCGTTCGACGAGCCGGGTGGCCAGATCGCGATGACGATCGCGGTCGTCGCGTCGCTCGCCGTGGTGGCGGTGCTCAGCGCGAAGGGCCGCCCGACCAGCCTCACCCTGGCCATCGTGGGCGGCCTCACAGGTGCGGGGCTGGGCTGGGGACTGGCGGTCTCGCCTGGGTCGGTGGCGCTGGTGCTGGCGTTCGGGCTGGCGGCGCCGTTCGCCGGGGGGCTGGTGGCGTGGGTGCTCATCCGGGTGCTGGTGGCCACGACCACCGCCCGGGCGTTGCGGCGCTGGCACTGGGCGGGGTTCCTGCTCCAGACCCTCGCGTACGCGGCCAACGACGCGCAGAAGATGCTGGCCGTGTTCATGATCGCGGTCGGCTTCTCCGGGGCGCCGGTGGCGTACACGGTGCTGGTCGCCGTGCTGTTCGGGGTGGGCACCCTGTACGGGCTGCCCAAGGCGGGCCGTACGCTGAGCCGCGAGATCATCGTCTCCCGGCCCGCGCACGGGGTAACGGCGGAGCTGGCCGCGGGCACGGCCGTGATGGCGTGCGCGGTGGCGGGCATGCCGGTGAGCATGACTCAGGCCATCGCCGGCGGGCTCATCGGGGCCGGGGTGGCGCAAGGGGGCGGACGGGTCCGCTGGTACGCCGCGGGCAAGATTGTCGCGGCCTGGTTGCTGACGCTTCCCGTGAGCGGGCTGCTGGGGTGGGGGCTCGCGCTGCTGGTGAAGGGTTTCGCGAGTGTGAGGCTGTCATGAAAGGGGTGGTCGGGTCGTGAAGCGGCTGCGGCGGATCCGGGATCTCATGACCGGTCGTATGGACAGCGCGCTCTCGGAGGCCCTGCTCGGGCAGCTGGAGGCCACCAAGGAAGGCGCGTGGCTGGCCATGGCCATGATCGGCGGCGAGGTCGGCAGGACGGGGGCGCACGAGCAGATGCGCTCGATCGAGCACCTCGGGGACGAGGAACGGGCCCGCCTCATCGACGAGCTCAAGACCGCCCTCGTCACGCCCATCGACCGGGAGGACCTCTTCCGGCTCTCCAGGTCGATCGACGACGTCCTTGACTCCCTCCGGGACTTCGTCCGCGAGTCCCACCTCTACCGGGTGCCCGACCAGATCCGCTTCACCCCGCTGCTCGACCAGGTCATCGTCGGCATCGACGCCCTGGAGAGCGCCGTTCGCAACCTCGCCTCCAGCTCTTCGGTGGTGTCCCAGGACGCCCTTGAGGCGAAGAAGGCGGGCGGGGCCATCCGGCGGATGTACCAGTACGAGATCTCGCGGATCTTCTCCGGTGAGCTCACGGCGGAGGCGATGAAGGAGCGGGAGCTGGTGCGGCGCCTGGAGATCGTCGGCGTGGCCATCGGCGAGGCGGCGGACGCCATCGCCGACGGCGCGATGAAGCGATGAGGCCGTGGGGTCCTTCGGTCAGTGGGTGGTGGGGAAGGCGTTGATGCCGGTGAGCTCGGCTGACAGGGACCAGAGGCGGGCGGCCTGGTGTGGGTCGATCGCGTGGGCGCGGACGCCGCCGAGCGAGTCCGGGTCGGTGGAGAGCTCGGCGATGTCGCAGTCGTCGCAGTAGACCCCGCCCATCCCCTCCAACTGCGGTGACGTCGCCGCCCACACCATGGTGGCAGCCCCCTGCTCGGGCGTCTTGAAGCTCGTCTCCAGCGGGTTGCCCTCCTCGTCGATCCAGCCGGCCGCGATCATCTCCTCCTTCGGGAGGTGGCGCTGCAGCGGCGTGAGGATGCCCCCGGGGTGCAGGGAGAACGCGCGCACTCCCAGGTCGCGGGCCAGGGCGTCGAGGTGCACGGCGAACAGCACGTTCGCGGTCTTCGACTGCCCGTAGGCGAGCCACTTGTCGTAGCCGCGCTCGAACTGCACGTCGTCCCAGCGGATGCCGGAGCGGCGGTGCGCGCCGGACGAGACGGCCACCACCCGGCCCTGGCCGCGCGCGATGGCCGGCCAGAGGAGGTTGACCAGCGCGTAGTGCCCGAGGTGGTTGGTGGCGAACTGCGCCTCCCAGCCGGGCCCGACCCGCGTCTCCGGGCAGGCCATGATGCCCGCGCTGTTGATGACGATCTCGGCGCTGCGTCCGGTGGCGAGGAAGCGCTCGGCGAACCCGCGTACGCTGTCGAGGTCGCCGAGGTCGAGCTCGTCCACCTCGACCCCGTCGATGCCCCGCACCGCCTCACCGGCGGTCTCGATGCGGCGGGCGGGGACCACGACGTGGGCCCCGGCACGGGTCAGCGCACGCGTGGCCTCCAGGCCGATGCCCGAATAGCCGCCGGTGACGATCGCCAGCTTCCCGGACAGATCGATCCCGTGGAGCACGTCGTCCGCGGTGCTCCGGGCGTCGAAGCCCGATCCGATCTTGTGTTGTGGCGTGGTCATGACTCCACGTTACGAATTAGAGCGCGCTCCAGGTCAAGCGCCCCCTGCGCCGGGCCGCAGGCCGACGGCCGGAGCGAGGTCGGTGAGCTGGGCGACGGCGTCGGCGAGGTCGGGGGCTTCCGGGGAGAGGGGCTGGATGACGACGTGGTCGGCGCCGGCGTCGAGGTGGTCGCGGACGCGCTGGGCGACGGTGTCGACGCTGCCCCAGGCCACGATGGCGTCCGTCAGGCGGTCGCTGCCGCCGTCGGCGAAGTCGTCGTCGGTGAAGCCGAGCGTGCGCAGGTTGTTGAGGTAGTTGGGCAAGGTCAGGTAGACGGACATGTGGGTGCGGGCGATCGCGCGGGCGCGGGCCGGGTCGGACTCCAGCACGACCGCCTGCTCCGGGATGAGGAGCCGGTCGCGGCCGAGGATCTCGCGGGCCTGGGCGGTGTGCTCCGGCGGCACGAAGTAGCTGTGGGCGCCGTCGGCCTTGTCTCGCGACAGCTCCAGCATCTTGGGCCGCAGCGCGGCCAGGAGCCGCGGGCACTCGGCCTTGGGGAGGATCTGCTTGGCCTCGTCCATGGCGTCGAGGTAGGTGCGCATCGCGGTCAGCGGCTTGGTGTAGTCGTGGCCCCGGGTGTTGACCAGGGGGCTGTGGCTGACGCCGATGCCCAGCAGGAAGCGCCCCGGGAAGGCGTCGGCCAGCGTGACCCCGGCCCCCGCCATGGCCATGGCGTCCCTGGCCCACAGGCTGGCGATGCCGGTGCCGAAGACGACGCGCTCGGTGGCCGCCAGCAGGACGGCGGCGCTCGTGAACGGCTCCTTGCTCGCCCAGCCCTCGTTGACCCAGATGGAGCCGTAGCCCAGCGCCTCGATCCTGGCCGCCGCCCGCCGCCCCTCCTCGGCGGGAGCCTGTCCGATCATGGGATGCCACACTCCGACGCGCCCGAGGTCCACGGCCGCTCCCTCCGAGTAGAATGTTCGATCGAGATGGAACACTATCCTAATGTTCGATCGCCGTCGAACAGGACACGCAACCTCAGCCACACCTCGCCGCTCGAGGTCTCGCTCCAGGCCGCCCTCGACGCGGTCGGCGACCCGATCCGCCGCCGCATCCTGCGCGAGCTGGCCGGCGTCCCCGACTGGGCGCGCGCCTGCGGCACGTTCAACCACCTGCCGGTGGCCAAGTCCACGCTGAGTCACCACTTCGCCGTCCTGCGCAATGTAGGCCTGCTGGAGCAGCGTGACGAGGGGACTCGCCGACTCAACCGGCTACGGCGCGAGGAGTTCGACGGTCGTTTCCCCGGGCTGCTGGCGCTGGTCCTCGGCGAGGGGGAAGCCGTTCCTCCCGAGGCGTAGCGGCGCTCGTTTTGGAGTGATCTTCCTGGCCTTGGTTGCCCACCTCACCATGGGCGCGTTGCAATGTGAGATGTGATCGCCACTCCCGGCAGGACCGGCACCCCAGCCGAGCGCCCCCGGTTGGCCATCTCCTCCTGCCTGCTCGGCCGGCCCGTCAGGCACGACGGCCGCCACAACCTCGACCGCTTCCTCACCGAGACCCTGGCCCCGTACGTCGACTGGCTCCCCGTCTGCCCCGAGGTCGAGGCGGGCCTGGGCACCCCGCGCGAGGCCCTGCGGCAGGTGAGCACGGCGCAGGGCCCCCGCCTGGTGACCCGGATGTCTCGCGTCGACCTCACCGGCCGCATGACGGCGGTGGCCGACAGGCGCGCCACCCAGCTCGACATCGACGGGTACGTCTTCAAGGCCAAGACCCCCACCTGCGGCATCCACGGCGTCCCCCGCCACGGGAACGACGGCGTCGACCAGCGCAACCGGGGCCTGTTCGCCGGGATCGTCATGGAGCGGCACCCGCTGCTGCCCGTGGAGGACGAGGGCCGGCTGCGCGACCCCCGGCTGCGCGCGGACTTCGTGGAGCGGGTGTTCGCGCACGCCAGGCTGCGTACGTTCCTCGACGGCGACTGGCGGCCACGCGATCTCGTCGCCTTCCACGCCCGCCACAAGATGCAGCTGCTCGCCCACGACCCCCTGCTCTACCGGGAGGCGGGCCGCGTGGTGGCCGGCGCCGGCGCCCGGCCGCACGGGGAGGTGGCCGCCGACTACGCCGAGGTGTTCCGGCGCACGATGGCCGCCAGGACCACCACGGGCCGGAACGTCAACGTGCTGCAGCACTGCCTGGGCATGCTCGCGCTGGACCCCGCACGGCGGTCCGACCTGGTGGAGGTCATCGACTCTTACCGGGCGGGCCTGGTGCCGCTGGACGTGCCCGTGCGGCTGCTGCGCCATCACGCGCGCGGGGAGTCCGCCACGTACGTACGGGACCAGACGTACCTGACCCCTTACCCCGACGCCCTCCGGGAGTAGCGTTCTCCTCGATGAACGCCGTCGAGGAGAGCAGCGACCGTCCAGCCGCGCGCGTGGTCTGCCTGGACCGCGACGGCCGGGTGCTGCTGATGCACTGGTACGACGCGATCGCCCGCGCGGACGTCTGGGAGCCCCCGGGCGGCGGGATCGATCCCGGCGAGACCCCGCTGGAGGCCGCCAGGCGGGAGCTGACCGAGGAGACCGGCCTGCCCGGCTCGGCCGTGCTGGACCGCTTCGTCGAGGTCGAACGCGACTTTTGCTGGCTCGGGGTCCGCTACGTGAAGCGGGAGCCCTTCTACCTGGCCAGGTTCGCCGAGGCCCGCCCGGAGGCGGACCCCCGGGAGCTGACGGCGGAGGAACGGGCCGCCTTCCGCGGCTATGTCTGGGCCGAGGTGCTGCCTGAGGGCGTCGAGCCCCCGGAGCTGGCGAAGGTCGTCGCGCGGCTCACGGAAGATCCACGGTGACCCCGGCCGCCGCGACCGACAGCTCGCCACCGTAGGACGCGGCCGCCGCCGCGAGCGCGGGCTCGGGCGGGGTGTCCGGCCACAGGTGCGTGAGCAGCAGCCGCCCCGCCCCGGCCGAGGCCGCCGTGCGGCCGGCGTCACGCGCGCTGGAGAGGTAGGGGGCGTCGTCGTCGGGGACGCGTTCGGGGTAGGTCGCCTCGGCCACCAGCAGGTCCGCGCCCTTCGCCAGCGCGAGGAGCTCGCCGGAGGGCCCGGTGTCGCCGGTGTAGGCGATCACCCGGCCGCCCGCGCCGGTCAGCCGCAGCCCGGCGTTCGGCACGTGATGCGGCAGGTCGAAGGTGTCCAGCCGGAAGGGGCCGAGCTCGACCGGTCTGCCGGGCACCAGGTCGTGCCGGGCCAGGCCGGCGGCCAGCATGCGCGGCTTGTCCAGGGCCAGGACCGCGTCGAGCGCGCCGGGCGGCGCGTGGACGAGCAGCGGCGGCGCGGGCTCGTCAGCCAGCGCGCGAGCCCGGAGGAGCGGGTTGAGGTCGGCGCAGTGGTCGGGGTGGCCGTGGGTGACCAGGACCGCGTCCACGTCGGCGGCGCCCATGAGCTCCAGGAGCCGGGGCAGGGTGGCGTAGCCGGGGTCGATGAAGACCCGGAAGCCCTCCTCCTCGACGAGGTAACCGCTGCACGCCTGCCCGGCCGCCGGCCAGGCGCCGCACCCGCCCAGGACCGTGAGCCTCATGGGCGCCCCAGCTCGGCCAGCGTCGTCGTCATCAGCCCGCGCAGCAGCGCGCCCGCGACCTTCTCGTGCTCGGCCTCCACCGGCAGCCCCTTGTTCACCCGGTCGCGGTAGACCTCGCGCTCGTGGCCGCCGGTGTAGGGCACCGCGGTCATCGCGACGACCACGCCGACCTTGGTGCCGCCGTGCGGCAGGACGGCCACGGCATGCGTACGCAGGCAGGTCTCGTCGGGGGCGCCGTACCAGCCGCACTTGATCCTCGCCTTCGGCGAGCGCAGGGCCCGGCGGGCGCCGAACGCCTGCGACTCCTCCACCTGCCCCATCCACCCGAGCACGGTCTCGGCCACCGGATCGCCCGTGACGGCCGCCTGGGCGAGCACCGCGTAGGCGGCGGCCACCTCGTCGGCCGAGACCTCGACGGAGCCGAAGCGGGAGGGGTCGCCGTTCGGCGGCGCCCAGGCCACGCCGGTGCGCTCGCGGAGGTCGTCGAGGATGACGCGCGGGCCGACGGCGAGCCACAGGTTGAGCGTGTCGGTGTTGGAGGAGACGACCACGGCCGGCTCGGCGTGGCGGCGCCACCGCTCGGCGTCGGGGATGCGGGGCGCGCTCACCCACGCGTACAGGGGCTTCAGCAGGGACGCGCAGCGCAGCCGGGTCAGGCCGGATCTGACACTCACCGTACGGGCGGGCGGCCCGCCATAGCCGCGCCTGATGCCCGCCGCCTGGGCGCTGGCACTGTGATCAAGGTTGTCGAGCAGCTCATTGAAGCCCACGCGTCCAACCGTAGACCCTACGGAGCACTCCCCCAGCGCCCTTCGTACCACTCCGGACTCGGCGGTTCGCCCGGCAGCTCGGTCGCGCCCGGGGCGCGCAGGCCGTCGAGGGCGATGGCGAGCAGGCGCCGCTTGACGTGCTCGTGCTCCTCGCCGGGCGGCCCGGGGGCCGGGCGGCTGAACTGCTCCATGAGCAGCGAGATGTCCAGCATGGTCACGTCGCTCCTGAGCACGCCCGCCTCGTGCGCCCTGGCCACGAGCCGCTCGGCGGCCTCGTCGCCCCTCCTCGCGGTGCGCCACATCTCGCCGGTGACCTCGATCGTGCCCGCGACCGGCGCCAGCGCGCCCGACCTGTTGGCCACGCAGGTGCGTACGTAGAGCGCCAGGCCCTCCCACGGATCGTCCTGCGCCAGCCCGGCCTCGGCGGCCTCCACGGCCCGCTCCATCGCGATCAGGCACAGGCGCTGGAGCAGCTCCTCCTTGGTGCGGTAGCGCCGGTAGAGGCTGCCCATGCCCACGCCGGCCTGCTTGGCGATGGCCGACACGGGGGCGTCGAACCCCTGCGTCGTGAACACCTCGTGCGCCGCCCGCAGCAGGCGCAGATCGTTGCGTGCCGCCTCGGCCTGCCTGCCGCGTGTGCTCATGCCGTCCAGGATATTGCGGAGCGCATCGCTCCGATACACTTCCGGAGCAGATCGCTCCGATTGAAGTGAGGTGTGGCATGCGTGCGGTGGTGCTGAGGCGGTACGGAGGGCCCGAGGCTCTGGTCGCGGAGGAGGTGCCGGATCCCGTTCCCGGGGCCGGGCAGGTGCTCGTGGAGGTGGAGGTGGCCGGCATCACGTTCGTGGAGACGCAGGTGCGGGCCGATCGGGGGCCGCGGCGCGCATCGCTGCCCGCGATCCTGGGCAACGGCGTCGCCGGTACGGTCTCCGCCGTCGGCGACGGCGTGGACCCCGCGCTCGAGGGCACGCGGGTGGTCAGCACGCTGGGCGGTTACGGCGGGTACGCGGAGCTGGCCGTGGCCGGGGCCGGCGACCTCATCCCGATCCCCGAGGGGTTGTCGGCCGAGGTCGCGGTGGCCCTGCTCGCCGACGGGCGTACGGCGGTGGGGCTTTCCGCGGCCGCCGCGCCCCGGGCGGGAGAGTGGGTGCTGGTGGAGGCGGCCGGGGGCGGCGTGGGCAGCCTCCTCGTGCAGCTCACCCGGGACGCGGGGGCGCGCGTGGTCGCGGCGGCGAGCAGCGCGGCCAAGCGCGACCTGGCCGCGGGCCTCGGCGCCGAGCTGACCGTGGACTACACCGACCCGGGCTGGACCGATGTCGTGCGGGCGGCCACGGGCGGTCTCGACGTGGTCTTCGACGGGGTGGGCGGCGAGATCGGCGCGGCGGCCCAGGGGTTGCTGAAGGACGGGGGCCGGTTGAGCGTGTACGGGATGGCGGGCGGGCCCATGACCACCCCCGATGCCCGCGTGACGGCGGTGGGCTGGCCTTCGACGGACCTGCGTGAGCTGTCGAGGCAGGCCCTGGAGCTGGCCGCGCTCGGGCGTCTGCGGCCGGTGATCGGGGCCACGTACCCGCTGGAGTCGGCGGCCGCGGCGCACGCGGCCATCGAGGCGCGCACGGTCACCGGCAAGACCCTGCTGCGGACTCGTACGGGGTCCGCGACCTGACCGCCGGGCGGGGTCAGAGGCCGTACCTCGTCAAGGAGGCGACAAATGCGACCGGCACCAGGGCGGCCACCCCGAGCCACGCCGCCACCCGCCACCGGCGCGCCACCCCGGCCTCCGTCACGAACGTCCCCAGCGCGCCCGCCACCGCGAACGCCGCGCCCGCCATGGCCGCGTGCGCGAGTGACGACGTCGAGGAGGGCAACGACTCGCCGGCCACCCTGAACACCACCAGCATCCCGGCCGCCACCAGCGCCACCCGCCGCCCCGGCCGGACGCCGACCCGCTCCAGGGCGAACGCGATCCCGGCCAGCAGGGCCAGGCTGATCACCACGACCACGCCGACGGCCGGCACCAGGCAACCCCACTCCTGACACCCGACGCCCGACCAGGCCAGCCGCACGGTGGCCCACCACCACACCCCCAAGGCCGCACACACCACGGCCGCCCGCCCCATTCGCCCCCTCATGCCCCCAATGCTCCCACCGCCCCCGCTCCCACGCCGCCCCGACCGGGACGACCACCGGCCCGACGCGGGCCAGGCACCCGAGGCGGAGCGGCCCCGGCCGGGCCGGCACGGAACAGCGGGGGCCGACGCGGGGGCGGGACCGACGCGGGGGCCGACGCGGGGGCCGACGCGGGGCAGGCCGACGCGGGACGGGCCGACGGGGGTGGGGCGGTGAGCAGCGCGGTCGGGTCCGGGACGGCACAGCGCGGGGCGGGGCGGGGCGAGGGGCGGTGGGGTGGCTCAGGGGAGGTGGGTGGCGTGGTGGTCGTCGGCGTCGGCTTCGGGGTGGCGGCCCAGGGCGCGGAGGGCTACGGCGCGGTTGGCGTACAGGTCGGGCTGGGGCTGGAGGTCGATGGCGCGGGTGAGGTCGGCGACCGAACCCTCCAGGTCGCCCATGGCGTAGCGCAGCACCCCCCGGTTCCCCCAGGCCGACGCGAGCGCGGGCGCCCGGTCCACGGCCAGGTTCAGGGCCGCCGCCGCCGCGTCGTACCGGCCCGCCGACGTCTCGAGCTGGCCCAGCACCGTGAGCAGATGCGGGTTGCCGGGCGCCAGGGCCAGGCCGGCGTCCACGTCGGCCCTGGCCTCGGCGTCCCGGTCCAAGGCGGCCAGCAGCCCGGCGCGGTTGATGTAGGCGTCCAGGTAGCCGGGATCCAGCTCGATGACCCGCCCCAGGTCGTCGAGGGCGGCATCGACGTCGCCCCGCACCGTGCACAGCTCAGCCCGGTTGTAGTGGGCCTCCGGCAGCGGCGGCCCGGCCCGCATGGCGCGCTCGAAGTCGGCCAGCGCCTCCTCGTGCCGCCCGAGCCGGAACAGGAGATTGCCACGTTCCAGGTAGTAGTCGGGAAATGCCGGATCGATCCGGATCGCCGCCCCGTAGTCCTCCAGCGCCTCCTTGGTGTGCCCGAGCGCCGCCAGGAGCTGGGCCCGGTTGGCCAGCAGCACCATCCGGTGCACCGGGTGCCGCTCCCCCAGCTCGCCAGCCAGCTCGATGGCCGACTCCACCAGCGACAGCGCCGCCCCGAGCCGGCCGTGCCGCAGCTCGATCAGCGCCAGTCCGTTGCGGTCGAAGCCGAGCTTGAACGCCCGTTCGGCCGGGTCGGGCAGGAGGGTGGAGATGGCGATCGCCTGGTTGATCCAGGCCCTGGCCCTGGTCAGGTCGCGGCGGGCGGGGTCGGGGTGGCGGGCGTCGAGCATGGCGGTGCCGTACGCGGCCGCGGCGTGCATCGCCGGGTCCTGACTATCCTGGCGTACCCGGTCCCAGACCTCGCGGGCCTCGTCCGTGCGCCCGAGCCCGCCGAGCGCGGTGGCGGTGCGCTGGGCGAAGCGCCACCAGCGGGCGGAACCCGGCTCGGTACGCGCCATGCCCCGCTCCCCCAGCTCCGTCACGGCGTGCAGGAAGCCCTCCCGCATGCACCGATCGACGACCGCCCACAACTCGTCCGCGTCCCGGGTGTCGGGTGCGGGCTCGGGGCCGCCGGAGTACACCGTGATCGCCAGCGTGGCGGGCGGGATCCGCCGCATCATGACGTCGAGCAGCTCGGTGTCCGTCGGGTCGGCCGCGTCGCCGTTGCACACGGCGATCGCCCGCCCGGGGGGCACGACGTCGCGGACGAACTCCGCGAGCCCGTTGGCCAGCCGTAACGTCCGGCGGGGCGCGGGGACCAGGATGCGCTCCTCGTCGGACAGCCCGGCCTCGATCGTGACCCGCCCGGCCGGTACGAGCCCGGCCAGCTCGGGCGCCGCCGCCAGGATCTCGATGTCGTGGGCCGCCACCAGCTCCGCCGACCGCTCCAGCGCCGGCGGCACCAGGTGCCGCAGCAGAGCGGCGGCGACGGTGTAGGGGCCACGCGGCAGGCGATGTGCGTCGATCAACGGCGCCAGCAGCCGCGCGGCCCCCGTTCGGGCGGGTGGTTCGCCCTGGACCCTGAGGTGGGACCTCTCCTCAGTCACCCCTTGTGAATGACGCTGGAGGTCCCAGCCAGCCTCGCGGTTCCAGGCTTGCGGACTACGATGCGCTTCATGGCATACCTCTCCACTCGGGGCTAATTACCCATTATTGGGTCACCCCACCGAATATCAAGGTTTATCGTGAATAAGTGGGAGGCTAATGGATAAAAAGCACTTGCCTTTTGAATGGTATATCTAACCTATTAGGACCGAAACCAACGGTGCAATCGTGTGGTATGCGCCTGTCCGGTTTCCTCCATCAAGTCGCACAGGCACCGGCCGAGCAGGGTGACCGACTGGCAGCACCCGGGCCCGGGCAGGTTCTTCGCGCGCACGATGATGGTGGCCCGCTCGATCAACCGCTCCAGGCTGGGCTCCGCACCACCCTTGAGCGAGCGGGTCTGCCACGGGCACGACTCGGCGTCCACGCAGGCGTTCCGGTCGATGAACGGCGGGGCGCCGCCTTGGAGCCGCAGCGGATCGGCCCGCTTGACCCGCTGGTCGGCCAGCGCCCGGGTCGCGATGGCCAGCAGGTCACGGCGGCCGCGTACCTTCCTCTGAGCGGCGGCGCCCCCGGCCGGCAGGGCGAGCAGCATCGCCCCGGCCATCAGCGCGCCGCCCACGACCAGGCTCCAGCCCATCTGCTCGTGGAACCAGATCACCGCGATCGCGGCGACCCAGAGCGGTTGCGAGGACATGAGGATCTGGCTCGGCACGGCCGGCACGTGCGCCTGACCGTAGGAACGGGCCAGGAAGCCCAGGGCGCACGACACCACGGAGAGATGCGCCAGGATCAGCCAGTCCGGCACACTCGCCGGCAGCGACACCCCGTCACGCACCGCGACCCCTCCCGTGAGGATGCCGATGGTGGAGAGCTGGATCACGGTCAGCGCGTACGCGGGAAATCCGGAGGGACGCTTGGACAGGTGCGCCAGCAGCAACGTGTGGCCGGAGTAGAGGGCGGCGGCGGTGAGCGTGACGCCGAGCGCGAGCACCGAGATCTCGTGATCCTCCACCCCGCGCAGCAACGTGAACACGGTCATGCCGGCCAGCGCGAGCACGACCCCGGCCCAGATCCGCCGCGGCACCCGCTGCCGGAACAGCGCCAGCGACAGGATGGGCGTGATCATCACGCTGCACCCGACGGCGAACCCCGACACCGCCGACGGCAGGCTGTCGAGCGCGACGGCCTGGGCCGCCTGCCCGATCCCGAACATCACCCCGAGTACGGCCCCGTTGATCCACGTGCCCCGCGACAGCCCCCGAAGGCAGCCCGGCTTGATGAGGAGCAGCGTGAGCGCGGCAAGGAGATAGCGCTCGGCGAGCAGGTCCTCAACCGGTAACCGGAGAATGAGATCTTTCATCAGCGGGAACGCCGACCCCCAAGCGGCGCTGACGAACAACAGAAGCACGGCTCCCAGAAGGGGGCGGGGAGCGGGCATGCCTGTCATGAGAAAAGCATGGCACTACTATTCGCAGCCGTAGATGTACAGGGCGCAGCCGGTGATGCTTGTCTACACCTAGGTGGTAAGAGCCTCACCCGCGGGTTCGTACATCCTTATCCGTGGAAGCCGATAAGGGACCGGTCGCACATATCGCTCGGGGGAATTCGGCGATCGGCGAGCGTCACGGAGAGTGCCGGCGGTGCGGTCACGCCGAGGGGTCCGGGGCAGGGTCACCGGGGAGAGCTGTGGGTGGCGGGCCCCAGGAGGGGGTGTGGGGCCGTGCGCGTGAGTGCGGTCTAGAGTTCCAGGACCGCCGGTGGGATCAGGCGTTTCTCTATGTAGACGACGGTCAGGTCGCCTACTTGCTCCCTGGAGAGCTCACGCCATCCCTGGCGCTCGTACAACGACAGCGCGGCCTCCTGGTTGAGGGTGGTGTCACCCCTGACGCAGTGGAAGCCGAGCTCGACCGCGCGCCGCTCCAACGCGACGAGCATGGCCGAGCCGAACCCGCGCCGCTGGTATTCGGGGTGGACCCGCAACCGGCACATCTCGGCCGTGTCGGTGTCGACGGGTTTCAGCCCGCCCATGGCCACGACCCGCGAGCCCACCTCGCCCACCAGGAAGTCGCCGCCGCAGGCCAGATAGATCTCCTGGATCCGCGGGAAGTCGTCGTCGTAGTAGACGCCGTCGCCGGGGACCAGGCCCACCTTCGCCAGGGCGATCCGGTGGAGTGCCAGGATGGTGTCGAGGTCGGACCAGCGATAGCGTCTGATCTTCAGCTTCATCCACCTTCCCTTTCACGTGGGCTGCTTGGGCCGCCGCAGCGCGGCCTGGTAGCCCGGCAGCCCTGGAGCCTGGGCGTCCCGCGAGATGATGGCCTGTTCGAGCGCCATCGCGGGCCGCACGATGAGGTCGGTCAGATATTCGTCGCCCACCAGGCTCAGGGCCTTCGTGCCGATGGCCACCGCCTCGCCGACGTCGCCGTCGATCAGCTTGCACTGCGCCTGGTCGAGCCTGATCAGCGTCTGGTCGAGGATGTGGTCTTCGTACTTGTCCAGCGCCTGGTCGAGCACCACCTCGGCCTCGATCGTCTGGCCGAGCTTGGTGAGCACGTCTCCCTGGTAGAAGTAGAGCTGCTTCTCGGTGTAGCCGAAGGCCACGTCCTCCTGCTCCTCGGTCTTCATGTGGGAGAAGGCGTTCCTGGCCCGCGCCAGAGCGCGCTTGGCCTGGTCGACGACCTCCTTCTTGCTGTCCACGCCGGACATCATGGCCAGCGCCCTGGCCTCGACGACCGGTGCCATGGCCTGCGCCGGGCACGGGGTGGAGCCGGCCAGGTCGCGGCTCTTCTTGGCCAGGTTGAGCGCCTCGCGCGCGTCGCCGAAGTAGAGGGGGACGAGCGACTCGCGGGCGCAGATCCACGCGCGCAGCGCGCGGTCGCCGGTCTCGTCGGCGGCCGTGCGGCCGGTGCGGAAGAACGACCGCGCCAGCCGGTGGTCGCCCAGGTTGATCAGGATCATGCCGCTCAGGCCGGACAGCTGGGCGGCCATCCTGCACAGGCGTTCCTGCAGGTCGATGGGCTGACGGCGGGACATCGCCGTGCGGACGGCGCTCAGCTCCAGCAGCACGTCGCACAGCAGCCGCAGCGGGGCCGTCGTCGTGTACTGGCGGCCGAAACTGACCGTGGCCTCCTCCCACTGGTCGAGCATCGCGGCAGACACGGTGGCCGAGACCAGCGTCTCGTCCATCCGGCGCCTGATGCCCTCGCACGCTCCGAGCACCGGCCCGTCGATCTGCCCGGGAGAGTTGCTGTCGGTGTTGAGGAGATTTAATAGCGTCCGCCGGAGGATGTTCTCGTCCTCCTCCGCGTCGGGCTCGGTCTCCATGGGCTCGATCTGCAGCTCCCGCTCGGTGGCCAGCTGTGGCCGCTCCTTGGGGTCGGGGGCCAGCAAGCCCGGCATCCGGTGGCCGTGGCCGCAGATGCACGGCGCGTCGTAGCCGAGCGCGACCGGCTCGACGCGGTAGACCGTGCACAGATAGTGCAGGTATTCGGGGCCCGGACGCTTGAGCCCGCTCTCGTACGCGGACAGCAGCGTCTCGCCGATGCCGGGCATCGGTTTCGCGTCGCGCTCGAACAGGGCGCGCACCTGCTCGATGACGTCGGCCAGCGCGATCCCGTACGACAGGCGATGCGCCTTGATGCGGGTCGTGCTGAACAGGCCCGTGCACGCCTCGTGGATCTCATCAGCTATCTGAGCCGACGTGCGCCCGGCGGCCAGGCCCCTGGCCCTGATCCGCCGGGCGATCTCCGTCTCCCTGTGCTGTCTGCCGGACATCCCGGCCCCTCTCACGCATGTCTCGACCGGTCCGCAACTGGTGACTCAGCGTAGCCCTCAAGTTGCTGTGCGCCTACCCCAAGACTATGAAGCAATGACGGCGGGATTGGAAACGCGTGTAGCAAGCCTACGGTTAAGGATCGTCCTCCCCGGGACTGTTTCTTACAACCCATGAGGTGAGAAGCGACTCCCCGTGAGCAGAACGGCTCGTTGCGCCGACCCTTGACATGGGACATCTTTGGCCCACCAGCAACGATTCCCAAGGGAGGGACGAACGGTGGGGGACGACAACTTCGAGCACCTGGAGCGCCTCGTGGCCGAACTCGGCGCTCGCGGGCTGCTCGCACGAGTGGTCCAGACCCAGAGCGGGCGCAGGTTCGTCCGGGTCATCAACCCGAACGCGACAAGCCTGTCCGAGAACGTCACCTGTCGGCCGGCAGCCGTCTCCGACATGCCGGACTGGTGGTACTGCTGGTCCTGGGGCGAACGGATGCACACGGCCGACGACCCGGCCGGTGCGGCGACGAAGGTCGCCCGCGTGCTCGCCGCCGTGGGGGAGTGACGACGCGGTGAACCGGGTGGAGCGCAGCCACCACGGCTCACCGCACCCCGCGGCGGCTCCTGGGAGCCGGCGGAGTGACCGGTGCGGAGGGTTTCCCGAATGCGGGAGCCCTGGTCACTCCGCCGGTTCCGGCCCGCCACAACACCCAAGACGTACGGCGCCGCGCGCCGTACGCGCGAAGCCGCCCGCCCGGTCCGCCGGGCGGGTGTCCGGGGATCCCTCCCGGAACCGGCACGGGACATGCTTCCGGGTGCGTGTCCCGGACCGAGCCGTCCGTCATCGGAGCGCCGTCTCTCTCCCTCCGCGGCCCAGAGAGCCGGCGACCCCGTCTTCCCCGGCGTGATGTGACGGCGGGCGGTCCGGTCGGCGGTATTTTTGGATCGAATCGGTCCAAAGAGCCGGCCGAACCGCTTCCGGAGAGGGATCCACCATAGTGTTACTGCTGGTGACGCCATCGCCACCACCCGCGTCTCCGTCGATTTTGTCCGATATCGACAAAATGACCTCACAAGTGGCCGTGACCTGCCAGGACGACCCCGTTTGCTCTAGTCTTGCGGGGATGTTCGACAATGCAGGCTGGGCACCGCTGGCGGCCATGGTGGTCGTCGTCGTCCTGATACTCGTGCTCGCGTTCGTGCTCCGCAACATCGCGCACCGGGTCATCACGAGAGTGGTCAATCGGGCGGCGACGGGAGCTTCGATCACCAGTCGCTTCCGCAAGAGCGCAGCGACGGACGGGATCGACGCGCTCCTGCACGAGCGGCGCAAGCAGCGCGCGGAGACGATGGGGTCGGTGCTCAAGCACATCGCCTCGATCGTGATCCTGGGCACCGCGGTGCTGACCGTGCTCGACCGGCTGACGGTCCCCATCGCGCCCCTGCTGACGAGCGTGGGCATCCTGGGCGTGGCCATCGGCTTCGGCGCTCAGGAGCTGGTCAAAGACTTCATCGCCGGCATGTTCATGCTGCTGGAGGACCAGTACGGCGTGGGCGACGTGATCGACGCGGGCGCCGCGGTCGGCACGGTGGAGGCGGTCACCCTGCGCGTCACCCGGCTGCGCGACGTGGACGGCCGCGTCTGGTACGTCCGCAACGGCACGATCACCCGGGTGGGCAACGAGTCGCAGGGCTGGTCGCGGGCGTACATGGACGTCCCGGTGGCCTACGACGCCGACGTGGTCGGCGTGCGCGTGCTGCTGGAGCACGCGGCGGAGGAGATCTGGGCCGATCCCGAGCTGCGCGAGAGCAAGATCGTGGAGCCGCCCCAGGTGTTCGGCGTCGAGCAACTCTCCGACAGCTCGCTGGTGTTCCGCATCTCCGCCAAGACGCTGCCCGCCGCGCAGGCCGAGGTGTCCAGGGAGCTCAGGCTCAGGGTCAAGTCGGCGCTCGACACCGCAGGCATCTCCATGGTGGCCACCGCATAGGCTAGGACCGTGACAGAGACCTCCTTCTACGACGCCGTCGGGGGCGAGGAGACTTTCCGGCGCCTCGTGCATCGCTTCTACGAGGGGGTCGCGGAAGACCCGCTCCTACGGCCGCTCTACCCGGAGCCCGATCTGACGGGCGCCGAGGAGCGGCTGCGGGGCTTCCTGATCCAATACTGGGGCGGCCCCAACGACTACAGCCGGCAGCGTGGCCACCCGAGGCTGCGCATGCGGCACATGCCGTTCGTGATCGGCGAGCCCGAGCGGGACGCCTGGCTGCGCCACATGCGTGACGCGGTCGACTCCCTCGATCTGCCGGAGGACCAGGAGACCAAGCTTTGGGACTATCTGGTCTACGCCGCCCACAGCCTGGTGAACTCTCCTGCGTAACGGGGCATGACACGCCACATGGATATCCCCTGGTGGCGTGATGCAGTCGTCTACGAGATCTACGTTCGCAGCTTCGCCGACGCCTCCGGAGACGGCGTCGGCGACCTGGCCGGGGTGCGCGAGCGCCTGCCCTACCTCCAGCAACTGGGCGTCGACGCGATCTGGCTGACCCCGTTCTACCCCTCCCCCATGGCCGACGGCGGCTACGACGTGGCCGACTACCGCGGCGTGGACCCGCTGTTCGGCACCCTCGCGGACTTCGAGGCGCTGGTCGCCGACGCGCACCGGCACGAGCTGCGGGTGATCGTGGACGTCGTGCCCAACCACAGCTCGTCCGAGCACCCCTGGTTCCAGGCGGCGCTGCGGGGCGAGCACCGCGACCGGTATCTCTTCCGCGACACGACCAACAACTGGCAGTCCACCTTCAGCGGCCCGGCCTGGACGCAGGTGGCGGACGGGCAGTACTACCTGCACCTGTTCGCACCGGGACAGCCCGACTTCAACTGGCGCAACCCCGAGGTGCACGCGG
The DNA here is from genome assembly GCF_040674815.1 of Nonomuraea sp. NPDC049709. Classification (NCBI taxonomy): domain Bacteria; kingdom Bacillati; phylum Actinomycetota; class Actinomycetes; order Streptosporangiales; family Streptosporangiaceae; genus Nonomuraea; species Nonomuraea sp. NPDC049709. Next base: position 41,140 of record NZ_JBFANM010000044.1, on the reverse strand, counting down.
AGTTCCTGGACGTGCTGCGGTTCTGGCTGGACCGGGGCGTCGACGGGTTCCGCATCGACGTGGCGATGGGCCTGTACAAGGCGGAGGGACTGCCCGACGTGGGCGACCAGTCGTTCAAGGCGGTCTCGCCGGTGTGGGGGCAGCCGGAGGTGCACGGCGTCTACCGCGACTGGCGGCGGCTGCTGGACAGCTATCCGGGCGAGCGGATGGCCGTGGGCGAGGTGTGGACCGACAGTCCCGAGGACCTCGCCCGTTACGTGCGGCCCGACGAGCTGCACCAGAGCTTCAACTTCGCCTGGCTGCAGGCGCCGTGGTCGCCCACGGCGTTCAAGCAGGTGATCGACGACACGCTGTCCACGGTGCCGTTCGCCACGTGGGTGCTGTCCAACCACGACGTCGTACGCCACCGCACCCGCTACGGCACGGCCGACCCCGGCACGGGCCTGGCGCGGGCCAGGGCGGCGGTGCTGACCATGCTGGCCCTGCCCGGCTCGGCCTACCTCTACCAGGGCGAGGAGCTGGGGCTGCCCGAGGTGACCGACCTGCCGGACGAGGCCCGGCAGGACCCGGTCTTCTTCCAGTCGAAGGGCAAGCTGCCGGGGCGTGACGGGTGCCGGGTGCCGATCCCGTGGACGGTGGACCCGCCCTCCCACGGGTTCTCGGCGGGCGGGGCGGAGCCGTGGCTGCCGCAGCCGGACACGTTCGCGGAGCTGAGCGTCGAGAAGCAGGAGGGGGTCGCCGACTCGACGCTGGAGTTCTACCGCCGGGCCCTGGCCTGCCGCCGTGACCTGGCCCGATCCATTCCTTACACGCTGGAGTGGATGGAGTCTCCCGAGGGAGCGCTTTTCTTCTACCGCGGGCCGCTGATCTGCGCGATCAACTGCGGCATGGGCCCGGTACACCTGCCCGAGCACGACGAGGTGATCCTGTCGAGCGGGCCGCTCAAGAGGGGGCTGCTGCCGCCCGACACGGCGGTGTGGCTGCGGCGCGCGTCATAGCCCGGCGGCGCTCTCACCGCGGAAGGGGATGACGGGCAGCGAGATCAGCGCGCACGCCAGGCCCGCCGCGAAGGCCGCCCAGAACCCGGTGCTGGTGATCAGCACTCCGGCCAGCGGCGTGACGGCCAGGGAGACGACGTTCTGGACGGTGTTGTGGGTGCCGAGCACGCGACCCGCCCAGGAGGGACCGGCGAGCTCGCCCGCCGCGAGGTAGGCGAGCCCGTTGCCGGCCACGGTCATCACCGCGGCCAGCGCGAGCATGGCGGGCCCGAGCCAGGTGCGGGTGAGCGTGCCGGTGATCAGCAGCGCGAGCACCGCCACGCTGCCGAGGGTGAGCAGCAGCAGGGGCCGCATGCGCAGGCCCGTCCGGTCGGACCAGCGCCCGACCGCGACGCGCACGGCGGCCCCGCCGATCGCCGCCACCCCGAAGAGCTGCCCGGCGCCGACACCGTCCCAGCCATAGGTCTTGACCAGGCAGGTCACGCCGTACGTGCTGACCACGACCTGCGGCACGACGTGCAGCGCGCTGGTGGCGTGCACCCGCCACAACGCGGGCTGCCGGTACGGCGAGCCGGTCGCCGCCGCGCCGGACCCGGAGAGCGCGCGCGGCGGCTCGGCCAGGAAGAGCCCGGCCAGCACGGCGGCCAGCAGGCTCACGCAGGCGCAGACGATCAGCACGCCGGGCAGGCCGTACGCCAGCGCGACCGGCGGCAGCGCGAAGGCCCCGACGGCCATGCCGAGGGTGAAGGAGACCTGCCGCACGCCCATGGCGACGCCGCGCTCGGGCGGCTCGAACCAGCGCAGCACGATCCGGCCGCCGCCGACCATCGCGGCCGAGCCCGCCGCGCCGGCCAGGGCGAGCAACACGACCACCGCCCAGGCCCGCTCCACGAACGCGACCGAGGCGAACAGGACGGCCGCCAGCCCCACGCCCACACCCAGGATCAGGCGCTCGCCGTGCCGGTCGGCCAGCGCGCCCCAGGCGACGAGAGCGACCATGACCCCCAGGGCCGGGGCGTTCGCCATGATCCCGGCCACGACCAGGGAAACACCGAAATGTCGCTCAATTTCTGGCATGACCAGCGGCAGGCCGAACAGGCCTAAGGTGACACCGGCGTGGGCGTTGACGCCCAGCGCCAGCATCAGCCAGCGTTTCATTCCGCGTAGCGCTTGAGGTAGGCCAGTTCGGTCTCGGTGAGCCGGCGGGGGGCCGCCCGATCGACGTCGTAGGCGGCCAGGACGGACATGGCGGTCACGTAGACCCCCTCGTCGTCGCGGATCTCGTAGCGCAGCGTGAACCGGACCGACCTGATCTCCGTCACCCAGGTCTCGACGCGTACGGGGTGGGCGCGGAAGCCGAGCGGGCGGCGGTAGTCGATCTCGTGGCGGGTCACCACCAGTCCCTTGAACGGCTCGTCGCCCGCGTTGTACGGATCGATGTGGAACATGCCGAAGCGAGCGTCCTCGAGGTAGTCGAGGAAGCGCACGTTGTTCACGTGCCCTTGAGAGTCGATGTCGCCGAATCTCACCGTGCGCGGATAGATGTGCCGTTCGGCCGGGGTGCGTTCAACCACGTCCGCCACCGTACCCGCCCGCGCTAGGTGGCCTTGCGCCGGGCCAGGCAGGCGAGCACGGTCAGGACCGAGATCGCGGCCATGGAGCCGAGCGCCCAGCGGTAGCCGGTCACCAGTTGCTCCACCGCGCCGCCCGACAGCTGCGCCAGCGTGCCGGCGAAGACGCTCTGGTGCAGCTCGGCGGGCAGCGGGGCGGTGATGATCGACAGGACCAGGCCGGTGCCGACGACGTTGCCGGTGTTCTGCACCATGAGGCGCATGGCGTTGACGATGCCGAGCCGGTTGGAGGGCAGGCCGTCCAGGATGGCGGTGGTGTTGGAGGGCAGGAACACGCCCGAGCCGAGCCCGATGAGCACCAGCCCGGAGGCCACGGCCGGGTACGGCATGTCCGAGGACATCACGGCGAGCATGACCACCAGTCCGCAGGTGGTGGTCGCGGCCCCGGCCACGGCCAGCGTGCGCGCACTGGTCAGCCGCTGCAGGAAGCCCGAGGTCACCGAGGCGATCATGGCGGCGATGGCCAGCGGCAGCACCTTCAGCCCGGCCTGTACGGGATCGTCCCCGCGCACGGCCTGGAAGTAGAGCGCGACCAGGAAGACCATGCCCATGCGGGCCACGGCGTTGAGGAACGAGGCCAGCGTCCCGAAGGCGAAGGCCCGCTCCCGGAACAGGCCCATGTCCACCACCGGATACGCGGCCCGCCGCTCCCTGACCACGAACAGCGGCAGCCCGACGGCGAAGGCCACCAGCCCGCCCAGCACCACGGGGTGCGTCCAGCCCAGCCTGGTGAACTCCGACAGCGCCAGCAGCAGCCCGCCCAGCGTGACCAGGACGAGCACGTTCCCCGGCGCGTCGAGCCCGCTCTCGCCCCGGTCCTGGGCCGGCCTGCGCAGCACGATCGCCCCCCAGACCAGGCAGATCAGGCCGATCGGCACGTTGAACCAGAACACCCAGCGCCAGCCCAGGTTCTCGGCCAGCACCCCGCCCAGCGTCGGCCCGATCAGCCCGGCGATCGAGAACGACGCCACGTACACGCCCATCCCCTCCCCCAGCCGCTCGCGCGGGAAGGCGTCGCTGACCAGGGCGGCGCTGTTGGTGAGCAGCATGGCGGCCCCCGCGGCCTGCAGCACGCGCATGGCCACGATCACCCACGCGTTCGGCGCCAGGCCCGCGAGGAGGGCGGCCACCGTGTAGGTGGACAGTCCTAAGAGATACATCCTGCGCCGGCCGAACAGATCCGCCAGCCGCCCGAATACCACCATGAGGACGGTCGTGGTCAACTGGAAGCCCAGGAGGATCCAGCCCGCGGCCGTCGCGTCGGCGCCGGTGTGCCTGGCGATCTCCGGCAGCGCGACGTTGATCGCGCTGCCGCCGAGCCCGGTCAGCACGCTGGCCAGGCTCACGACCGACAGCGTTCGCCAGGCGTACCCGATGGGAGTGGTCGTGGTCGCGGCCAATGGGCCTGTCCTTTCTAGATTTTAATACTAGAATCCAGTTCACATCGTCAGCCGGTCAAGGATCGAGGTGTCGGATGAGTGGAATAGTCGAGGGCCGCGTGGTGATCGTCACGGGTGCGGCCAGGGGCATCGGACGGGGACACGCGCTGGAGTTCGCCCGCCAGGGGGCGAAGGTGGTGGTCAACGACCTGGGCGCGGAGGTGGACGGCACCGGCTCGTCCGGGGCCGCGGCCGAGGTGGTGGCGGAGATCGAGGCCATGGGCGGCCAGGCGATCGTCAACGGCGAGGACGTCTCCGACTTCGACGGCGCCGAGCGGCTGATCCGGGCCGCCATCGACACCTTCGGCGATCTGGACGTACTGGTCAACAACGCGGGCATCCTGCGCGACCGGATGCTCGTCAACATGACCGCCGACGAGTGGGACTCCGTGATCAGGGTTCACCTGCGCGGCACGTTCGCGCCGCTGCGCCACGCCGCCGCGTACTGGCGGTCCAAGGCGAAGGCGGGCGAACGGGTGGATGCCCGGATCATCAACACGACCTCGTCCTCCGGCATCTACGGTAACCCGGGGCAAGGCAACTACGGCGCCGCGAAGGCGGGCATCGCCGGCCTTACCGTCATCGCGGCCAGGGAGCTGGAGCGCTACGGCGTGACCGTGAACGCCATCGCCCCCGCCGCGCTCACCCGCATGACCGAGAACCTCATACCGGCCGGCGCCACCGGCGCCGACCCCGACGACATCGCGCCGCTGGTCGTCTGGCTGGCCAGCGCCGAGGCCAAGGGGATCACCGGGCGGGTGTTCAACGTGCGCGCCGGCGTGATCAGCGTGGCCGAGGGCTGGCACGCCGGCCCCGGCGTGGACAAGGGCGGCCGGTGGGACCCGGCCGAGCTGGGCTCGGTCATCCCCGCCCTGGTCGAGAAGGCCGCGCCCAACGCTCTGACCAACGGCCGCATCCCCGGACGGGAGGACTGACATGCCGCTCGACCACACCCTGGTGGGTGTCGAGAGCCCGGCGCACGAGCGCACGTGGACCTCGAAGGACACCATGCTGTACGCGCTCGGCGTCGGAGCGGGCACCGGCGAGCTGGAGTTCACCACGGAGAAGGGGCAGCGGGTGCTGCCGACGTTCGCCGTGCTGGCGGCCCAGGCGCCGGGGCGGCGGCTGGGCGACTTCGACCCGGCCCTGCTGGTCCACGCCGAGCAGGGCTTCGAGCTGCACCGGGAGCTGCCGGCCGCGGGCGGCGTGCGGACCACCTCGAAGGTGACCGGGATCTACGACAAGGGCTCGGGCGCGCTGGTGACCTCCGAGGCCAGGGCCGTGGACCTGAGCACGGGCGAGCTGGTGATCGCCTCGCGGAGCTCGGTGTTCATCAGGGGCGAGGGCGGGTTCGGCGGCGACCGGGGGCCGCGGGACGAGTGGGCCCTGCCCGACCGCGCGCCAGACCACAAGGTGACCTACTCCACGCATCCGGAGCAGGCGCTGATCTACCGGCTGTCCGGCGACTACAACCCGCTGCACAGCGATCCGGAGTTCGCCGCCAGGGCCGGATTCAGCCGGCCGATCCTGCACGGGCTGTGCACGTACGGCGTGACGGGCCGGGCGCTGCTGCACGCGGCGGCGAAGTCGGATCCGGGGCGGTTCAGGGCGATGTCGGGGCGGTTCTCCAGCCCGGTGCTGCCCGGGGAGTCGCTCACGGTGTCGATCTGGGTGGACGGCGCGGACGTGCTGTTCCGCACCGCCAAGGACGACGGGACCGTGGTGATCGACCGGGGCCGGGCCACGATCGCCTGATCAGCCCTCGTCGAGGACCCGAAGGGGGTCGAGGCGGTGGATCAGCGTCATCGCCGCCTCGATGACCTCCTGGGCCTCCTCCTCGCTGTCGGAGGTGGCGACCTCGCGGGCGGCCTCGCCGATGATGCTGGTCAGCACGGCCACGGTGAAGCGGTCGAGCGGGTCGCCCCCAGCGCCGAGCAGCACCGCGTTCTGGCGCACCCACTCGCGCCCCCGGGTGCGCCGGATCAGCTCGAACCCGGGCGGCCCGTCGCCGTCGATGAACAGCCTGACCAGGTCGCGCCGCTCCCACGCCCCGGCGAGATAGGCTCGCGCGCCCGCGATCAGCAGCTCCACCGGATCGTCCACGCCCTCTTTCCTGGCCTTGGCCACGCTGGAGGCCGACGCCTGCTCGTGTGCGGCCTGGTGGTCCTCGTAGAGGGCGAGGAACAGCTCGGTCTTGCCGCCGAAGTGGTGGTAGAGGCTGCCGACGCTGGAGCCGGCGCGGGCGACCACCTCGGCCACGTTGGAGTCGGCGAAGCCGTGCTCGCTGAAGACCTCGCGAGCCGCCTGCAACATGCTCTTGCGCGTCTGGGCCGTGCGACTCCACTCCCACGAGGACTTGCGTGCCATACCCGCAATCCTAGCCGCTCAAATTCTAGAATCTGATTCTTGACACATGACCGTAACGGTTGGAATCTCTTCCTAGAGAACGATTCTAGAAATTTTCAGGAGGCGGCTGTGGACTTCTCGCTCACCCCCGAGGAACGGCAGATCCGCGACACCGTCCGGTCCTTCATCGAGAAGGAGGTCATGCCGCTGGAGCCCGAGGTCCTGCGCAACGAGCGCGAGGGCCGCCCCGGCCTGGCCCCCGACGTGCTGCGGGACCTGCGGGCCAAGGCCAGGAAGTCCGGCTTCTGGGGGATCAACACCCCCGAGGAGTACGGCGGCGCCGCGCTCGGCCCGATCATGTCCGCGATCATCGCCATGGAGATCGGCCGCACCTTCGTGCCCTTCTCCTTCGGCGGCAGCGCCGACAACATCCTCTACGCCGGCACCGAGGAGCAGAAGCAGCGCTACCTGATCCCGACCATCGAGGGCGAGCGGCGCTCCTGCTTCGCCATCACCGAGCCGGGCGCCGGCTCCGACGCCCGCAACATCCGCACCCGGGCCACCCGCGACGGCGCCGAGTGGGTGGTCAACGGCGAGAAGACGTTCATCACGGGCGGGAACGAGGCCGACTTCGTCATGGTGTTCGCCGTGACGGAGCCGTACGGCGTCACCTGTTTCCTGGTCGACCGGGACATGGGCTGGAAGTCCGAGCCGATCCCGACCATGGGCGAGTGGGGCCCCGCGTCGCTGGTGTTCCAGGACGTACGGGTGCCGGAGGAGAACATCCTCGGCGAGCTGGGCAAGGGCTTCGAGCTGGCCATGCAGTGGATCGGGCAGGGGCGCTACATGATCCCGGCCCGCGCCATCGGGTCCGCCGAGCGCATGCTGGGCATGGCCGTCGACTACGCCAAGATCCGCAAGTCGATGGGGCAGACGATCTCGGAGTACCAGGCCATCCAGTGGATGATCGCCGACTCGCAGGTGGAGATCGAGGCCGCCAAGTGGCTGACGCTGTACGCCGCCTGGCGGGTCTCGCAGGGCATGGACGCCCGGCACGCCTCCTCCATCGCCAAGCTCAACGGCGCCGTCATGGCGAACCAGGTGGTCGACCGGGTGCTGCAGATCCACGGGGGTATGGGCTACACCAAGGAGCTGCCGATCGAGCGGTGGTACCGCGAGCTGCGGTTGCTGCGCATCTTCGAGGGGACCGACGAGATCCAGCGGCGGACGATCGCCCGCAACCTGATCAAGGGGCACGCGCGGCTCGGCCTCATCGGGGAGTGACGGACATGTCGGTCGGGGAACTGTTCAATCCGCGTTCGATCGCCCTGGTGGGGGCCACGGACAAGTCGGGGTGGTCGATCAGCACGCTGGCCAACCTGCGTGCCCACGGCTTCCCCGGGCCCGTTCACCTGGTGAACCCCCGTGGTGGCGTCGTGCACGGCTCGCCCGCGTTCCGGAGCCTGACGGAGATCCCGGAGCCGGTGGACCTGGCGTACGTGATGGTGCCGACCGCGGCCGTGCTGGGCGTGCTGCGGGAAGGGGCCAAGCTGGGGATCCGGTGCTACGTGATCCTCACGGCCGGGTTCGGGGAGGCCGGGGAGGAGGGGGCGCGGCTGGAGTCGGAAATTTCGGCTTTCGCTGTGGAAAATGGGCTGACGATCCTCGGGCCGAACGGCAACGGGTACATCAACGCCGCCGCCGGGATCACCCCGTACGGGCTGCCCATCCCCCCGCCGCTGCTGCGCGGCGAGGTCGGCGTGGTGCTGCAGAGCGGCGCGCTGGCCAGCTCGGTGCTGGCCTTCGCGCAGGCCCGCAACGTGGGCGTCAGCCTGCTCACCTCCATGGGCAACGAGTCGGTCGTCGCGGTCACCGACGTGATCGACTATCTGGTGGACGATCCGGCCACCAAGGTCATCGCGCTCTTCCTGGAGACGATCAGGAACCCGGCCGAGTTCTCCCGCGTGGCGCGGCGCGCGCTGGAGGCGGGCAAGCCGATCGTGGCGCTCAAGATCGGCCGCAGCAGACTGGCCTCGCACACCGCGCAGGCGCACACCGGGGCCCTGGTGGGCGACGACGACGTCATCGACGCGGCGCTGCGCGGGCTCGGGGTGATCCGGGTGCGCTCGCTGGAGGACCTCATCATCACGGCGGGGCTGCTCGCCTCGGCCGGGCCGCTGCCGGGGCGGCGGGTCGGGGTCGTCACCCCGTCCGGCGGGGCCTCGGAGATCATCGCGGACCGGGCCGAGGACGAGGGACTGGAGCTGCCGCCGTTCGCTCCGGAAACGGTGGCCCGGCTGGCGGAGATCGTCCCGTCCTTCGGCACCGTGCAGAACCCGCTCGACGTCACCGGGTACGTCCTCATCGACCGCACCCTCCTCGGCCGCGCGCTGGAGGCGGTCACCGCCGACCCGGGCATCGACCTGATCATGTTGCTGTCGGAGCCGCCCAGGGTGCCACCGCCAGACCCGGCACCGGTCCTGGCCATGTACGCGGCCAGCGCGCAGCGCATCGCCGCCTCGCCGGTGCCGGTCGTGGTGGTGAGCAACGTGCTGACCGACGTGACGGAGTTCGGGCGGCGGGTGCAGCGGGAGACCGGGTACCCGTACGTGGCGGGCGGGATCGAGCACGGGATGCACGCCATCGGCGCGGCGGTGCGGTGGGCCGAGACGCGGGCCAGGGTGCTGTCCCGGCCACCGGCCGCGCCCCGGGCCGTCGAGCCCGCCCGGCCGCCAGGGGCGCACGGCGTGTGGGCCGAGCATCGCGCCGCCGCGCTGCTGGCCTCGGCGGGGTTGCCGGTGGTGCCCTCCGAGCTGGCGCGGGACGAGGCGGCGGCGGTGGCGGCGGCGGCGGCCGATCAGTTCGGCTATCCCGTGGTGCTCAAGGTGGCGGCCGAGGGGCTCGGGCACAAGAGCGACATCGGCGGGGTCCGGCTCGGCCTGGGCGGGGCCGCGGAGGTGCGGCAGGCATACCGGGAGCTGGCCGCGGCGCTGCCGTCGCTCGACGGCGTGCTCGTCCAGCCGCAGCGCACCGGCGGCGTGGAGCTGCTGGTGGGCGTGGTCCGCGATCCCGCCTGGGGGCTCACGCTGGCCGTCGGGCTCGGCGGCGTCTGGGTGGAGGTGCTGCGCGACACGGCGCTGCGGGTGTTGCCGGTGGACGCCGCCGAGGTGCGTACGGCGCTCTCGGAGCTACGGGGCTCGGCCCTGCTGAGCGGGGCCAGAGGCGCCGAGCCGGCGGACCTGGACGCCGTGGCCGGGGTGGTCGCGGGTATCGCCGCGTTCGCCGAGTCGCTGGGTGCCGGCCTGGAGTCGCTGGAGGTCAACCCGCTGCTCGTCACCGGTTCCCGGGTCGAGGCGCTGGACGCGCTGGTCACCTGGCGTTGAGCGGGAAATGGGCGACCCGGGGGCCGCCCATTTCACCTTCCGGGGTCTACTCCACCTCCACCGGCAGCTCGTAGATCTCGGTCGTCGGGTGCCCCGCCTTCTCGTGCACGCGCAGCACCGCCTCCTTCGACGGCCCCGACGACAGGCAGAACACCTTCCCGGAGTCCGGGTCGAGCCAGGCGCGCTCGAAGTGCACCCCCTCGGCCCCCTCGATCGCCAGGTCACGTTCGTGCGCCGCGCGCAGCTGCTCCTCCGTGGCCCCGATGAATCCGCTGTGCACATCCATGAATTTCGGCATCGCGAATCCCCCCTCCTGCTTCAGGGGTGCCCTTTCCAGGAAAGGCGTTCCATCACGTGCCATCCCGTGCCACCGCGGTCAGGGGAGACGGTTCGACAGCACCAGGGTCGCGGCGGAGGCGAACATGCCGCCGTTGCCCAGGACGACGCTCACCTCCACCCCGGGCACCTGGGCCGCCGCCTCGCCGCGGAGCTGGCGTACTGACTCCTGGATGGCGAACATGCCGTACATGCCGGTGTGCGTGTACGACAGGCCGCCGCCGTTCGTGTTCAGGGGCAGGCGGCCGCCGGGTGAGGTGTGGCCCTCGGCGATGAACGCCCCGGCCTCGCCCCGGCCGACGAAGCCCAGGTCTTCCAGGCCGTAGATCGGCACGTGGGCGAAGGCGTCGTACACCATGAGGTGGTCCACGTCCTCGTGCGTGATCTTGGCCTCGGCGAAGGCCGCCTCGCCCGACAGCCGGAAGCCCTTCGAGGTGGTGAAGTCCTCCATCTGCGAGATGATCGGCGACTCCGCCGCCTCCCCCGAGCCCAGCAGGTAGACCGGGGCGCGGCGGGTCCGCTCCTCCGAGGTGACGATCAGGGCGCCGCCGCCGTCGGTCACCAGGCAGCACTCCAGCAGGTGGAACGGGTAGGCGACCAGGCGCGAGGCGAGCACGTCCTCGACGGTGATGAGGTCCTGGTACATCGCCCGCGGGTTGAGATGGGCCCAGCGCCGCTGCGCGACCGCGACCTCGGCGAGCTGCTCGTGCGTGAGGCCGGTCTCCTTCATGTAGCGCAGCGCCGTGATCGTGAACGACGTGGGCGGCCCCACCACGCCGTACGGCAGCTCGAACTGCCCCAGCAGCGAGTCCATCCCCATGCCGAAGCGCCCGGCCCCGACGCGCGACCGGCCCGACTCGCCGTGGGTGATCAGCACGGTACGGCACAGCCCGGCCCGGATGGCGGCGGCCGCGTGCCGCACGTGGAAGAGGAACGACGACCCGCCCACGCCCGTGCCGTCCAGCCAGGCGGGTGTGATCCCGAGGGCGTGGGCGATCTGGATCGGGCCGGGCGTCCCCACTGTGGCGACGCCGTCGATGTCGTGGATGGTCATGCCCGCGTCGGCGAGCGCGTTCCTGGCGGCCTCCAGGTGCAGCTGCATCGTGGAGTGGCCGGGCAGGCGGCCCACCTCGTCGGTCTCGGCGGCGCCGGCGATCACGACGGTCATCGGGCGCCTCCGGCCGGCTCGAACAGCGGCACGCAGACGTCCCCGCGCCGCTCGAACACCACCCGCAGCTCCATGTCCAGCGGCAGGTTCTCCGGGGTGTTCGCCACGCCCACGATGTTCGTCATCATGCGCACGCCCTCCTCCAGCTCCACGACGGCGATCGCGTACGGGCCCTCGTCCTCGAACCCGGGAGCGGGGCGGTGGTTGATGACGTAGGAGTACAGGGTCGCGCGGCCACTGGCGCGGACCCACTCGACCTGGTCTCCGCCGCAGCGGGGACAGCTCGGCCGCGGATAGAAGTAGTGCCGCGCGCACGTCTGGCAGCGCTGGATCCTGAGCTCGCCCGCGGCCGTGCCGTCCCAGAACGGCTGGGTCTCGGGCGTGGGCTTAGGTGCCGGCTTCATCGGCCTCCCCAATCTAGTTCTAGAATTACACTCTAGATCTAGGTTCTGTCAGGACTCAAGGGCTCGGGATGCGGTTGCCGTTCCTGCCCTGGCCGGCCAGCACCTCCTCCAGGGTCGGGCGCGCGTCGTCCGGATGGCGCGGGCCCGGCTGGGCGAGCTGGATCAGCACGCCGTGCGCCTCCTTCGGATGCAGGAACACCTCCTGCCAGCGCGGATCCGCCTGGTTGAGCCCGTGCAGGCGGTAGCCGCGCCCGGTCAGCCTGGCCACGGCCGCCGCCAGGTCGCTGACGTGGAAGTTCAGGTGGTGAACGCCGCCCCTGCCGCGGGTGAGCTCGAAGAAGCTGTCGAAGAACGTCGATCCGGCCAGCGGCTCCATGAGCTCGACCTTGCCACCGTTGGCGTACGTGAGCTGCAGCGTCCGGTATCCGGCCATCCGGTTGTCACCGCCGCCGCCCAGATGCCGGCCGCCGAGCAGGTCGCGGTAGATCGGCAGCAGATCCCTGATCCGGGGCGCGGCCACGGCCGTGTGGTCGAAGTGCACCTCGAGGCCGTCCAGTTCCAGGTCCACGCGGGGGGCTCCTCACTTTCGACAATCCTAGAATTTCATTCTAGCCGCTGGCGGCGCGCCCACTCTTGACGGAGCCGAACGTGAGGAGCAGCATCGCAGAAAGGAATTCTAGAGCTTGCTTCTAGAACAATTCGGGGGGTTCGGCCCGATCAGAAAGGCTGGCCATGAGGCTGTCCTACGTCCGTGAGCTCGACGAGTACCCGACCGGCGCCCACCGCATGAAGATCCTCACGATGGCCGTGCTGGCCATCCTCATCGGCTCCTACGAAGGGCAGATCGCGCCCGTCGTGCCCCTGCTGCTCAAAGACCTCGACATGACGCTGGCCACGTACGGCGCGGTGTCGGGCACGGCGGCGGTGGCCGGCGCGATCGCCTCCATCCTGGGCGGGCGGCTCACCGACCGGCTCGGCCGGGTCCGGCTGCTCATCCCCCTCATGGCGCTGACGGCGGTGTGCTGCTTCGCCATGACGCTCGTGCAGAGCCCGCGCGACCTGCTGATCGCCAGGATCGTGCTGGCGTTCGTGGACGGCGTGGCCATGGCCAGCACCGCGCCGCTGATCCGCGACTTCTCCCCGCGCCTCGGGCGGGCCCAGGCGTTCGGCTTCTGGACCTGGGGCCCCGTCGGCGCGAACTTCCTGGCCGCGGCCGTGGCCGGGTGGACCCTGCCGATCTTCAACGACTCGTGGCGCTCGCAGTTCGTCATCATGGGCTGCTTCTCGCTGGTCATCTCGGCGGTCATCGCGTTCAACATCGCGGACCTGTCCCCCGAGCTGCGCGCCCGGATCCAGCACACCGAGCGGGCCGCCACCGAGGTCGTGGACCTCACCCGGCCGGCGACCATGCGCTCGCTGTTCCGGCGGCGCAACATCTGGGCGCACGTCGTCGGGATCTCGCTGTGGCTGGTGCTCTACATCACGCTGTCGCTGTTCGGGCAGACGATGTTGGTCGGGGCGCTGGGCATCAGCAGCGCCGAGGCCTCCACGATCATGGCGGCCTTCTGGAGCCTCAACCTGATCACGCTGATCGTGACCGGGCGGCTGTCCGACCGTACGCAGCTGCGCAAGCCGTTCTCCCTCGGCGGTACCGTCGCGGCCGTGCTCGTCACCGCCTACCTGGCCGTCTCGCTCGGCCAGGAGGGCGTGTCGACCGGCACGCTGATGGTCGTCGGCGCGCTGCTCGGCGGCTCGCTCGGCGTCGCGTACGCCCCCTGGATGGCCAACTACTCCGAGGACGCCGAGGACGCCGATCCCCGTCTGCAGGGCACCGCGTGGGGGCTGTTCGGGTTCCTCAGCAAGGGCATCGCCGTGATCGGCCTGCTGGTCATCCCGCACGTGGTCGAGGCCACGAACTGGCAGACGTGGCTGTTCGTCGCCCTGGGCTGTCTCGTCCTGTTCATCCCGGCGATCATGTTGTTCAATGGGCCGTGGCGGCGCCCCGCCCGCACGCGCGCCGCGGTCGCACTCGGGGAGGCCGAAGGATGACCGAGCTGTCCGACGTCGCCGGCGCCGACCTGCGCGGGCTGCGCGACCTCGACATCGACGACGTGCTGGCGTACGTGCACCGCGACCTCAAGCGGCTGCCCGGCTACACCGAGCTCTACAAGCGTTACCTGCGCCAGCGCTGGGACGTCTACGAGCTCGACTTCTCCCAGGACGTGGTGGACTGGCGCGAGCGCATGACGCAGGAGGAGCGCGACGCCTTCGTCGGGATCTCCGCCGGCTTCCACCACGGGGAGCGGCAGGTGGAGGTGGAGCTGCCGGTCTTCATGCTGGGCGGCTCCGAGGAGTCCAAGATCTACATGTCCAGCCAGATCGAGGACGAGGCCCGGCACACGGTGTTCTTCGACCGCTTCTACCGCGAGATGGTCGGCATGCCGGGCGACTCCGTGCAGGAGGTGCTGGACGCGTCGTTCGAGCACGTGTCGGAGACGTTCGTGGGGCCGTTCGGGCTGCTCGCGTACCAGGCCGACGAGCTGCGCAAGGATCCCGAGGACCCGGCCGCCCGGGTGCGTTACGGCACCACGTACTTCCTGTGGATCGAGGGCGTGCTGGCGCTGTCCGTCATGAAGATCACGCTGACCTACTGCCGGGAGCGCGGGTTCCTGCCCGGCTACTACACCGGGTTCACCGCCACCTGCCGCGACGAGGCCCGGCACGTGCAGTTCGGGATGCGGTTCCTGCGCGACTCCGTGCAGGAGGACCCGCGGCTGCTGCTGCAGATCCACGAGACGTTACGGACGATCCTGGCCATCAACGGCGCCACCAGCCGCAGGCTCGCACTGGAGTCGCTGGGCTGGACGCCGGAGGAGGTCAGACGGCTCATGATCCGGCAGCTCCACATGAAGCTGACCGACGTGGGCATCGCGCTTCCGCCGGACATCCAGGAGAAGGTCTCCCGTATCGAACCAGAGCTCGCCGGGGGCTGACACATGGGCTTCTTCACCGACGAATGGGCCGAGGCCGTGCGCGTCGCCGTGGACGCCGGTCCCGAGCAGGACGGCAAGCTGCCGTCGTACTGGCAGTGGATCGACCGGGCCCGGGCCGGCTACACCGCCACGTGGGCGCTGGGCGTGCGGGAGACGGGCGCGTACCTGGTGCTGGCCTGGGAGGGCGGCAAGTGCGTGGACGCGCGGATCACCGCCGACCCGGGCGCGGCCGACTACGTGCTGGCCGCCTCCGAGGCCACCTGGCGGGAGCTGCGGGAAGGGGCCGACCCGGGGCGGGTGGTGATGTACCGGGGGCTGCGCCTCGAACGTGGGAACGTGCTGGCGTTCTTCCGGGTGATCTACTTCTTCGTGGAGTCGCTGGCCGCGCTGGCCAGGGTGCCTTAACAGGCGGGTCATGCGGCTCCTCTAACATCTCCCCGGAGCCGGGCGGGGAGGAGTCATCGTGCTCGAGGTGCTGGGAGTCGATCACTGGGGCGAGGAGGCGTACCTGGCGTTGGTCGGAGGTGGACCGCTCACGGAGAACGAGCTGGCCGGGCTGACCACCGTCGAGCCGGGTGTCCTCGGCAAGGTGCTGCACCGGCTGGAGGACCGCGGGCTGATCAGCCGCGTGCCCGGCCAGCCGGTACGGTACGCCGCCCTGCCGCCCGAGCCCGCCATCGAGGTGCTGCTGCTGGCCCGCGAGCGCGACATCGAACGCGTCCGCGCGCTGGCCCAGCACCTCGGCGAGCGGCACCGGAGGGCCCGGTCCGGCCGCGACGCCGCCGAGCTCATTGAGGTGATCTCCGGGCCCGACGCCGTGGCACGGTGCGGCCAGCAGCTCCTGCGGCGGGCCAAGGACGTCATCCGGGGCATCGACGCCCCGCCGTACGCGCAGGCCAGCGAGGGCGGCGAGATCTCCTCCACCGCGAACGTCACCGACCGGGGCGTCCGGCGGCGCTTCATCCACGAGCGCGGGATGTTACGGGTGGACGGGCAGGCGGAGAAGATCGAGCGGGGCGTGGCCGCCGGGGAGGAGGTGCGGATCTTCCCCAACGTGCCGATGAAGATGATCCTCTCCGACGACGACCTCGGGCTCATCCCGCTCCGCGCCACGCCCCGGGTGCTCGACTCGTGCATCCTGGTGCATCCGTCCTCGCTGCTGGACGCCCTGTCCACGCTGTTCGAGCTGCTGTGGGCGCAGGCGCAGCCGTTCGAGGCGGTGGCCGGGGAGGAGCGGGGCGGCGATCCGCCGCTCAGCGAGGTCGAGCGGCGGATCGTCTCCCTGCTCGCGCACGGGCTGTCGGACGAGGCGATCGCCCGGCAGCTCGGCATCGGCTACCGGACCGTGCAGCGCCGGATCCAGGCGCTGATGGCCCGGTTGTCCGCGACCAGCCGGTTCCAGGCGGGTGTGCTGGCAGCCCGCCGCGGATGGTGGGACCCGGAGCTCTGAGGTCACCCGGTCAGTCGCGGTGCAACTTCCAGTGGGTCACCCGACCAGTCGCGATGCAACTTCCTGTAGGTCACCCGATCAGTCGCGGTGCAACTTCCGGTAGGTCACCCGATCAGTCGCGGTGCAACTTCCGGTAGGTCACCCGATGCGGACGGGCCGCGTCGGCTCCCAACCGCTCGATCTTGTTCTTCTCATAGTCCGCGAAGTTGCCCTCGAACCAGAACCAGTTCGACCCTTCCTCCCAAGCCAGGATGTGGGTCGCGATGCGGTCGAGGAACCACCGGTCGTGGGAGGTGATCACCGCGCAGCCCGGGAAGTCGAGCAGCGCGTTCTCCAGCGACGACAGCGTCTCGGTGTCGAGGTCGTTGGTGGGCTCGTCCAGCAGCAGCACGTTGCCGCCCTGCTTCAGGGTGAGCGCCAGGTTGAGCCGGTTGCGCTCGCCACCCGACAACACCCCGGCCTTCTTCTGCTGGTCGGGACCCTTGAACCCGAACGCCGCGATGTACGCCCGGGACGGCATCTCCACGTTGCCGACCTTGATGTGGTCGAGCCCGTCGGAGACGACCTCCCAGACGTTCTTGTTGGGGTCGATGCCGCCCCGGCTCTGGTCGGCGTAGGAGATCTTGACCGTGTCACCGACGACAATCGAACCGGTGTCGGGCGTCTCACTACCGATGATCATGCGGAACAGCGTGGTCTTGCCGACGCCGTTGGGGCCGATGATGCCGACGATGCCGTTACGCGGCAGGTCGAACGTCAACCCCTCCATCAGCAGCCGGTCGCCGAACCCCTTGGTCAGCTCGTCGGACTTGATCACCGTGGTGCCCAGACGCGGGCCCGGCGGGATCTGGATCTCCTCGAAGTCCAGCTTGCGGAACTTGTCGGCCTCGGCCGCCATCTCCTCGTAGCGCTGGAGACGGGCCTTGCTCTTGGTCTGGCGGGCCTTGGGGTTGGACCGGACCCACTCCAGCTCGTCCTCGAGGCGCTTCTTCCGCTTGACGTCCTTCTGCCCCTCGACCTTGAGCCGCTGGGTCTTGGCCTCCAGGTAGGTGGAGTAGTTGCCCTCGTACGCGTACGCACGGCCCCGGTCGAGCTCCAGGATCCAGCCGGCGACGTTGTCGAGGAAGTAGCGGTCGTGGGTGACGGCCAGGACCGTGCCGGCGTACTTCTCCAGGTGCTGCTCCAGCCACTGCACGCTCTCGGCGTCGAGGTGGTTGGTGGGCTCGTCGAGCAGCAGCAGGTCGGGCGCCTCGAGCAGCAGCTTGCACAGCGCGACCCGGCGGCGCTCACCACCGGACAGCTTGGTCACCTCGGCGTCGGGCGGCGGGCAACGCAGCGCGTCCATGGCCTGCTCGAGCTGGCTGTCGAGGTCCCAGGCATTGCGGTGCTCGAGCTGGTCCTGCAGCTTGCCCATCTCCTCCAGCAACTCGTCGCTGTAGTCGGTGGCCATCTGCTCGGCGATGTCGTTGTAGCGCTGGAGCATCGCCATCGTCTCGGCGACACCCTCCTGGACGTTGCCGAGGACCGTCTTCTCCTCGTTGAGCGGCGGCTCCTGCTGGAGCATGCCGACCGTGAAGCCCGGCATGAGCTTGGCCTCACCGTTGGACGCCTGCTCCAGGCCGGCCATCATCCGGAGCAGCGTCGACTTCCCGGTGCCGTTCGGCCCCAGAACACCGATCTTGGCTCCGGGCAGGA
This sequence comes from Nonomuraea sp. NPDC049709, assembly GCF_040674815.1. Classification (NCBI taxonomy): domain Bacteria; kingdom Bacillati; phylum Actinomycetota; class Actinomycetes; order Streptosporangiales; family Streptosporangiaceae; genus Nonomuraea; species Nonomuraea sp. NPDC049709. The sequence continues at coordinate 23,297 of NZ_JBFANM010000044.1, read as the reverse complement.
ACGACAGCGTGACGTCGTCAAGGACAACCTTGTCGCCGTGCGCCTTGCGCACGCGCTGCAGCGTATAGATGTACTCCGGCATGCCCCCTAGCTTAGGGGCTCCCAACCCAGGCTTCCGCCGCTCGTCCCGAGTAGCCCCGGGCCCTTTTGCGCGCAGGGGGCAGAAAGCCCACCCCAAGGCCGCACACCCAGCGAAAACCACCACCGCACAGACCCGACCCCTCACCCACACGCGGCACGCGTCCCCACCGAGCCGCAACCTCCAGACCCGAACCAGCAGAAGCCCCGAACCACCAGCCCAGATACGACAGACGCCGAGTGTGGACAACGGACGTGGACGACGGACGTGGACGACGGACGTGGACGACGGACGTGGACGACGGACGGCGGCCAGGGACAGCGGACGGCGGCCAGGGACGGCGGCGACGGACGTGGGCAACGGACGGCGGCTTGGGACGGCGGCCAGGGACAGTGGCGACGGTCAGTGGGCGAGGGACGGTCAGAGGCGGGTGGCAAGGACAGCAAGAGGCAGGGAGATCAAAGGGCTGAGGAGATCAAGGGGCGGGGTTGTCGGGGAGGGAACGGGGTGGGGGTTGGACGGCGGGGATGCAGACACGGTCTCGACCCAGCTCCTTGGCCCGATAGAGCGCCAGGTCGGCAGCCGTCAGCAAGTCGATCAGGTCGTCACCGTGGACGCTCATCAGCGCCACCCCCACCGAGATCGTCACTTTGATCAACGTGTCGTCAACGGGCACGGCCATGTGCCCGATGCGGACGCGCAGGCGTTCGGCCACGCGGCGGGCCTCGTCGTCGTCGGCGCCCGGTAGGAGGACGACGAACTCCTCACCGCCGAACCGCCCCACCACGTCATAGTCGCGCAACTGACTGCGCAGCATGGACGCCACCCCGACGAGAACCTGATCACCGACCAGGTGGCCGTGAGCGTCATTGACGCGCTTGAAGTGGTCGATATCGATGATCAGGAGTGCCAGCGTGTCACCGGTGCGGCGGGCTCGGACGATCTCGGTGTCGGCCTCCCGCTGCCAGGCGGCAGCGTTGAGCAGGCCGGTCTTGGCGTCGGTACGGGCGGCGGCCTGCAACTGGGCATGGAGGAGACTGCGCTGCAGCAGCACCACGGGTGGTAGCGCAAGAACGAGCAGGCCGAGGTTCAGCCCGCAGCCGATGGAGACCGACACGCCCAGGCAGAGCTCGACGATGTCCAGCAGCACCTTCTCCCTGTCCCACAGAACCTCCCGCCAGGTGCTGTCGGGATCTTCCAGGTGGGCGGCGATGGCGATGAGGGCGATGTTGAGCAGGGAGAAGAGCACGGCGGCCGCCACCGCGAAGAGAATCGGTGGCCCGCTCCCCCGCGACAGCACCGCCGGGTCGTCCACGAACTGGTGGAACACGACGGAGGCCGTACATCCGGCCAGGCCGATGGCGGCCGAGCTGAACACCCGCCGGTACAGCACCGTCGCCCGCACGCGGATCTGCAGCAGGATCTGCAGCACAATGGGCGCGAAGAGGGCATAGACCGGGGGCAAGAGCAGCGCCACCGGCAACCACCAGGCCGACAACAGGTCTCGCGACACCCCGGCGGGCATGCCGAGACGCCTGGTGGCCTCGATGCACACCGCGCCACACCCCATGAGGGCGCCGAACGTGAGCGCGTCCCGCCACTGAAAGGTGGTGGACGCCGCGAACATCACGATCGCGACGAGATCAAGAGCGACTATCGCGCACAAGTAGAGCACAAGCGGGCGACGTTGCCCGAGCAAGGGCCAGCGATCGGCCAGCGTTGACACAACGTCGCGAGACTTGATCGAGGCGTGACTGGTCACCGCCATCTCGTCTCCTCCCTGACTAACGATGTGTAACACAATAATTGCGGAGTGTGCGTTGTGCGATGGGAACCGATACGTTGGCAGAGACCACACCTGTTCACTCCACGAGCGGGGTCGTGATGGAGAGCCGTGCTGGAAAGGAGCAGCCATGGTGCGGGGCGTGACCTGGACATGACAGATGCTCTAGCCATCTGACGCGGGCAACACACCATCGGCCGTCCTTCGGGGGTGTCAATACAGGACCCGGCCGGTGCCCCCTCCCCCCTCCACTCGCACTGTTCCTCGCGCTCTCTCCCCGCTGCGACCCGGCTCTGGGACCTGCCACAAGGAATCCCTGCACAGCGGCCCTGCACAGCGGCCCTGCACAGCGGCCCTGCACAGCGGCCCTGCACAGCCCGTGGCAGCGCCCCGGCACAGCGGGCCGGCACAGCGGCCGTACACAGCGGCCGTACACAGCGGCCGTACACAGCCGCCGTACACAGCCGCCGTGCACAGGGCACGGCACAGCGACCCAGCACCCATGTCGCCCCTCGCCTGCCCGACCATCAACTGCCAGGAGCGCAGGCCGGGTTTCGCTCCGTCCTGACAGACGCGCGTCCCAACCAGGCGTCCTGAGCCAGTTCATGGCGAACGCCGCAGATGAGCGTCGTCGGGTTGCTGAGACATCTGGCCGATCGTGGGACCGCGCCCGCCGGACCGCACCCCCGTGGGACCACACCCGTCGGACCGCACCCCCGTGGGACCGCGCTCGTCGGACCGAAAATGCGTGTCCGCGCTATCGGTGCTGGTCGCCCAGCGAAGGTTGCCCTGTCTACTGCCCCGGGGGTGCGAGGGCGCCGATGTGGCGGTCGGCGCCCCTACGGCGCGACCGTCGCTAGGCCGCCGCTCGATCCTTCATCGTCGCCGGGAGCTCTCCTTCGGCATCCGGCTCCTCGGATCCCGTATCGCGGCACTTTCCGTCGTCGTCCACGCCCAGGACGCGGACTGTGTCGTCATCGGCACCCAACATGCGTACGGTGCCACCCTTCGAACCCAACGCCTGCACGGTGGCGTCATCCACCCCCAGCACGCGTACGGTGCTCTCCTCCGAGCCAGTGGCGGCAGGCATGGTGCCGTCATCCTCCGAGCCCAGCATGCGCACGGGGCCCTCGTTCAACCCCAGGTGCCTCACCACATCGCGGTCGGTGTCGGAGGCGTGGGGGAGGTCCTGTTCCCTGTTGAGACTCGGGCGGCGGTGGGGGCGGGTGCCCATGGCCCAGTCGCGGGTTTCCTCGTCCAGCCGGTCACGCATCTCCTTGCTCATCGAGCCGCCACCGCTCCGCTCCGGCTTGCTGAAGACGCCGGTGCCCCAGCGGAGGTCGTGTCCCACCGCGCTGGCCTCGATCTCCGGCATGAAGCGGCGGTCACCCTCGGCGCCGAACTCGCGGATGCGCAGCTTGCCCGACACCACCACGGGATGGCCCGCCCGGACGGAGGCTGCCACGTTCTCTCCTAGGGCCCGCCAGCAGCGGACCGTGAAGCAGACCTTCTCCCCGTCCACCCATTGACCCGTCTTCTTGTCGAAATAACGGTGCGAGGTGAGCACCTTCAGCGAGGTGACCTTGGTGCCCTCGTCGAAGCTGTACTGCCTCGGCTCTGCCGCGACGTTGCCGGTAAGCGTGATGTAGATGTCGTTCATCCCATGCCTCCCATGCGGCGGGCCGGCTGCCCGCGATCTGGGAACACGGTGCCGCGAGAGGGCATGGCCCGGGACGGCCGAACGCGGTTCTGTGGACAGGGAGGTGGCGATGGTCGGCGGCTGTGGATGAAGGGCTCTGCTCGGCGTCCATGGGGATCCGGAGAGGAGGCCATCCGGGTGCACACCCGCGCGAGGCCCGCTCGGCAGGGTGAACGCCTGGTCATCGCCCGTCAGTGGACGTGCGACAGGGGCCATGCCGCTCGGCTTGCTCCGGCGTCCATCTGACCGCGGTCACGGAGCTGGCTGGCGGTCGGGACGGCGTTCGAAAGTGGCGGGTCGGTCGTCTGTCTGAGTGGGAGCCTGGGCTCGGCGTTCGCGAGGGAGGTCAAGCTGCGGACGAGGTCGGCGGCCTCTGGTGAGACGAGCTGGTAGCGGACGACACGTCCGCAGCGGCGGTAGGTCACCGATCCGGCGGACCGCAGCGCGGCCAGGTGGTTCGACAGCCGCACTTGTCGCGTTCCTGGCCTGCGGGAAGGCACCCAACATACGGCTCCGACCCCGTCATCGACGGCGGTCTGCGCGAGGAGCTTGGAGTTCGGGGTCGGACGTGGCGAGGCGCGTAGTTCGTACGGGTGCGGAGCGAGCCCACGGCGTGGGCCCGCTCGCGTCGGCGTCACACCGACAGGTCCCGCATGGCCGTGTAGAAGGAGTGGTGGCGGCCCAGCTCGCGTTCCACCGGCTCGACCACCATGGTGGCCGACACCGCCGCGACCCGGCGTCTCATCTCCCGCTCGAGCCGCTCCCGCTCCCGCGACGCCCCGAGCTCCACGAAGTTCCGGGACGCGATGCCGGACAACGCCCCGAGCCCGAGCACGGAGGCCATCATCAGCCCCACCCATGGCAGCGTCGCGCTCTCGCCCAGCAACTCCAGCGAGGGCGGCAGCTGCCCGGGCATGAGCAGGCCGACCACCAGCCAGGCGAGGCCGGCCACGAACGCCACCACCAGGAAGTATTGCCACACCTTGAGCGCCCGCCACCAGCCCGGCACCCGGTCGAGCTGCGGGGCCACCTCCGCGAGGTCCTCGGTCAGGGCCTGCGGGAGCTGGCCGGAGCGGGATCGGGCCGCCTGGTGCACGGCCGTACGCCACACCGGGTGCATCCCCATGGACAGCCCGTCGGCCAGGGCCTGCACCGCGTTGGCCACCTCGGCCGACTGGGCGCTCACCGAGGTGGTCGCGATACCGCGGATCTCCTCACCGACGTCGTCCAGCCGCAGGCTCTTCAGCGGGTCGGTACGGAACTTCCCGATCCACCTCGGGTACGGCCACCCGACCCAGCGGCTCGACCGCTCCGCGTAGACGTTCTCCATGGCCTCGCCCACGGCCGGCACGCCCACCGCGTCGCACAACGCGTCCGTCAGCCCCATCCGGCGGGCCTCGTCGACCGTGGACGGCGCGGACAGCGCCTCCCCCATCGGCATGGACTGGCTGAGCTTCTGCTCCAGCCGGTGCAGGTCCGCTTCGAGCTTCTGGATCGCGGCGCGCCGCCGGGCGACCGCGGTCGCGATGACGCTCTTGAGGCTCTCGACGCCCCGCCCGGTGACGGCCGAGGTCGGTACGACGCTGGGGTGCTCGACGCCTTCCCTGCGCAGCAGGTCGTTGAGGTCGATGACCAGCTCGGCCAGCTCCTCGGTGGTCAGCCGGTCCGCCTGGTTGAGCGCGAACACGGTCACCGCGTCATGCCCGGCCAGCTCCGTCACGTAGCGCCGGTGCGTGGAGGCGTCGGCGTACTTCTGCGGGTCCAGCACCCACACCACCAGGTCGGCCAGCCCGATGAGCCGGTCGGCCTCGGTGTCGGTGAGCGCCCTGATCGAGTCGTGGTCGGGCAGGTCGAGCAGGATCAGCCCGTGGAGCTGGCTGTCGCCCTTGTCGAGCGCGCTGGCTCGCGAGAAGCGGTGCCGCCACTGGATCTGCAGCCAGTCGAGCAGCGGCCCAGCGCCCTCCAGCCCCCACACGCAGGCGTGGGTGCGGGCGGTGGTCGGCCTGCGTACGCCGGTGGGCGACAGCTCAAGCCCGGAGATCGCGTTGAACAGCGACGACTTGCCGCTGCCCGTACCGCCCGCGAGGGCGACGACGGTGTGCTCCGACGACAGCTTCAGCCGGTCCCCGGCCCGCAGCAGCAGGCCGTTGGCCTCGTTGAGCAGCTTCTTGTCCAGTCGCCCCGGGCCCAGCTCCACCACCTTGGTGAGCGCGGCCAATCGCGGAGCGAGCCCCGGTCTGGTGGTCATGGTGGTCATCGAGCGACCTCGAGGTTGTACGTTGCCTGATAGAGCCGGGTCGCGACGGACTCGTCGGGAATGCCCGCGGAGTCGAGCGCTTGCACGTAACGCATGGCCTCCTCGTCGAACAGCACGCCGATCCTGGCCCGCAGATCGCTGAGCGCCTTGGCGCCGATGCCGCGCAGCGACTCGGCACCGAGCAGGGCGTTGACCAGCCGGTGCGGCACGCCTTCGCCGTTGCCACCGCTGAACATGGCGACCATGAAGATCAGGGCGAGCGAGTCCGGATCGAACGAGACCAGCTTCGACACCGACCGCTTGGCCACGCCCTCCGTGCGTACGAGCTCGCTGAGATGCTCCTGCCAGGAGGCGATGGTCCGGCCGGTGTGGCGTACGAGATTGTCGGACGGCCTGTCGAGGTTCTCCCCGAGCTTGGCCCCCAGCTCCGAACGGTGCCGCCAGCGCGCGACGACCTCCTCCGATGCACGGTTGGCGGCGGCGACGATCACCGATTCGAGCCCGGTGCGGATCGCCCCCTTGAACGCCAGCACGCGCTCCGGCGCCTGCTTGGCCGCCCGGCTGCGCTTGCGCACCTGCAGCGAGCGCATGAGGTCGCCGGAACCCGCGAAGTCCTGCCAGCGGGCGAGCACCTCACCACGCAGCAGTGAACCGTTCTTCGAGGTCTTGTCGATCTCGACGAGGGCGCCCCGGAAGGCCGCCTCGACGTCGCCGCGCAGCTCCGCCCTGAACGCGACCTGCGCCTCCAGGTGCTTGGCCAGCGCGGGTACGCGGGTGCGGAAGCTGTTGAGCACGCCGTTGAGCGTCTCGCGTACGGCCTGGGCCCGCCGCTCCTCGTCCACCGACAGCTCGGCCAGCCAGAGCCGCAGGTCGGTCACCTCGTTGTCGGGCAGCCTGCCGTCGGCCACCTTCGACTCGTGGATGACGAACCTGTCGATGTCGCCCAGCCCGTATTCGGTGAGCATGCGTACGAAGTGCTTGAGCACCACGTCCGCGGACTTCTCCTGCACCCGCGACAGGACGATCGCCAGGCGGGCGCCGCGCTCCTTGGCCAGGCGCAGCAGGTTCCAGGCGGGGGCGTCGGCGTAGCGGGCCGCCGTGGTCACGAAGACCCACAGGTCGGCGGCGTCGAGCATGCGGTGGGCGACGTCGTGGTGCTCCTCGACCACCGAGTCGATGTCGGGAGTGTCGAGCAGCGCCACGCCCTGGGGCAGCTTCTCGGTCGCGACGATGACCAGGCTGCGCATCCCGGCCTCCGGTTCCGGCTTGTCCAGCCGCTCGAGGCCGCGGAGCAGCTCGCCCTCGGCGAACCACTTGCGGTCCTCGGGGTGGCAGGCCAGGACGGGGGTGCCGGTGGTCGGGCGGCGTACGCCGGTGCGCGAGACGTTCTTCTCGGCCAGGCTGTTGACCAGGGTGGACTTGCCGGCGCCCGTTGAGCCCGCGATCACGATGAGGGCGGGGGCGGCGCTGGTCCGCACCCGGGGCAGGACGTAGTCCTCCAGCTGGGCCAGCAGTTCGGCCTGCGCCTGCTTGGCCTCTTCCGAGCCGGGCAGGTCCAGGCCGAAGCGCAGGTCGGCGATGCTCTCGCGGAGGGCGTCGAGCGCCGACATCAGCGCCTCGGCGGCCTCGGCGGGCAACTCCTCCAGCACTTCGCCCTTGCCCGGGGCGGTCTTGGGATCGTCTGAGGTGGTGGTGCCGGCGGAAGCGCTGGTGTCACCCTCGCCCTCGTCGGCATCGTCCGCCGGTTCACCGTCATCCTCGGTGTCCTCGGCGTCCGCGGTGTCCGCAGTGTCGTTGGCGTCCGAAAGGCGGTGGTCTGCGGCTTGTGCGGGGTCGGCGTCCTCGGCAGGCTCGTCGCTGTCCGCCGGTTCGGCGCGGCCCGCCAGGTCTGCGACGTCAGCGGGATGGCCGCTGTCCGCGCGCTCGTCCGGCTCCGCGTCTTCCGCTTCCTCTGCGACTTCCGCTCCCACGGTGGCCTCAGCGAAGTCTGACGAAGCCGGCTCGACCTGGGAGTCTGCCTCGGAGACCGGCTCCTCCGCCGCGTACGGGTCGGCGTCGGATGCGGGCTCGACAGCAGCAGGCGGCTCCTCGCCGGCATGGAGCCGGGTCTCGGCGGACGGCTCCTCGTCGGTCACAGGCGGCTGGGGCTCGGCGGAGGACGCGTCCGTGGCCGGTGGCTGCTCGTCGCGGGGCTCCTGCCTGTCCCAGGGCCTCGCGGTGTCCGGTGCCGCACCGTCCGAGGCGGGCGGGGTCGTACGGGCGCCGGGACCGCCGAGCGCGGCGGGCCGCACAAAGAGCGAGGGGCGTTCCGAGGATGGGGACGAAGGCTCCGGCTCCTCGAAACTCGGCCACGCCCCAGCACCCGGCCGCCCCCCAGCGCCTAGCCGCCCGTCATCGCCTGGCTGCCCTTCAGGGCCGGGCCACGCCCCAGGACGCGGCCGCCGCCTCTCAGCGTCCGACCGTCCCTGGACGTCCGGCCGCCCCTCAGCGCCAGGCCTTCCCTGGACGCCAGGCCGTGCCTGGGCATCCGGCCGTCCGTGAACGTCCGGCCTTCCCTGGGCGCCAGGCCTTCCCTGAGCGTCCGGCCGACCCTGGGTGCTAGGTCGTCCCTGAGCGCCAGGCCGCCCCTCAGGGGCCGGCTGGTCGTCGAAGCCCGGCGGTGGCCGGTGCCCCGAGGGGCCGTCGGCCGCCGGGGGGCGCCGCAGCGCGGCAGGCTTCTCGAAGAGGGAAGGCCGCCGAGCAGGGGGCTCCTCACGAGCCCCGCGGACGGCGGACTCGCCACGGAACCACTGACCGGCAGAGCCCTCATCGGCCTCACGGTCGGCAGCCTCGGCCCGGGCATCGCGCCGGACCGAAGCGTCGCGAGCATCGCGCCCGGCCGAACCGTCCCGGGCATCGCGACCGGCTGATCCGCCCGGGGCATCGCTCTGGGGCGATCCGGCGCGCGGGTCGCGGCCGGCCGAGCCGGCCGGTGCGTCGCGGGCGGCCTGGTCGGGGCGGGGGTCGTGTGGGGCCGGGTGGTCGGGCCCGTCGGGCGTGCCGGGGTCGGCGCGTTTGTCGCGCGCCGTCCCCTCGCCGTCCAGGGCGTCGTCGTCCCGGACCTCGTCGAGGTCATCATCCGTCACCGGGCGGAAGCTCAACGTCTGCTCCCCGGGTGACTCGTGCCGCCCGTCATCCATGGCCGTGTTCACGGCAAGCGCTCCGCTCGAACCATCTCGACCTCCTGGCCGACCCTCACGACGTCGCCGACGATGACGATCGCCGGCGGCCGTATCCCAGCCGCGGACACGCGGTCGGCCACGGTGGAAAGCGAAGCGATTACCGCCCGCTGGGTCGGAAGGGTACCGTCCTGTACCACCATTACGGGAGTCTCCGGCGAACGTCCGTCGCGAAGCAGGGCCTCGGCGACCTTCGCCAGCCGCTCGACGGCCATCATCAGCACCAGCGTGCCCTGGGAACGCGCCAGGCCGGGCCAGTCGACGGTGGACTTGGGGTCGTCGGGCGCCACGTGCACGGAGATGACGTGAAATTCCTGGCTCACCCCGCGATGCGTCACCGGCACCCCGGCGGCGGCGGGCACCGCGACGGCGCTGGTGATGCCGGGGACGATCAGCACCGGGATGCCGGCCTGGGCGCAGGCGATCATCTCCTCGCCGCCGCGCCCGAACACGAACGAGTCGCCGCCCTTGAGCCGGACCACGAACTTGCCCTGCCTGGCGCGGTCCACGAGCAGCTCGTTGATCGTCTCCTGGGACAGCGACCGGCCGTAGGGCACCTTGGCGGCGTCGATCAGCTCGACGTCGGGGGCCAGCTCGTCGAGCAGCGCCCGGGGCGCGAGGCGGTCGGCGACCACCACGTCCGCCTGGGCGAGGAGTTGCCGCCCGCGCACGGTGATCAGGCCGGGGTCACCGGGGCCACCGCCGACGAGGGCCACGCCGACCGGCTTGGTGCGGTTGCGCCGGGCGTCGACCGTGCCGTCGCGCAGCGCCTCGACGATCGCGTCACGGATGCCGGCGGCCCTGCGCGGGTCGCCGCCCGCGGTGACGGCCACGCTGATCTCGTCGACCCGCCCCGTGGCGGGTGTCCAGGCGGCGGAGGCGTCCTTGTCGTCGGCCCGCACGCACCACACGCGCTTGGCCTCCGCCTCGGCGGCGACCGCCGTGTTGACTGATCTCTCATCGGTGCACGCCTGCACGAGCCAGGCCCCGTCGCAGTCGCCGACCTCGTAGGGCCGGGCGTGCCACGTGACCCGGCCCGCGGCGATCAGGTCGTCGAGGGCCGGCGTGACGGACGGCGACACGACGGTGACCTCCGCACCGGCCTCTAGCAGCGCGGGAACGCGCCGCTGGGCGACACGGCCGCCACCCACGACGAGGACCCGGCGGCCGGAAAGCCGCAGGCCGAGGAGGTAGGGACCCATGGGGGGAATCTCCCATTCGCGAAGGTTGTGTTTAGCAGCTAAACCTACCGGCTTCGCATGTGTCATTTGCTGCGCACGGGTTAACGACCGTCGAGAAGAGGTTGCCGGGGATCCCAGCGAGGCCCGCCCTCATCGTCCTTACGGCGTCTGGCCATCGCTGACAAGGCTTCAAGGATAACCCTGTTCCCGAGGTAGGCCGTGATGTCGGCGTGATCGTACGGCGGCGCCACCTCGACCACCTCCATTCCGGCCACCGGCATTTCATAGCAGATCCGGCGAACCGCATCGAGGAGTTGCCTGGCCGTGAGCCCGCCCGGCTCGGGAGTGCCGGTGCCGGGCGCGTGGCCGGGATCGCAGACGTCGATGTCCACCGACAGGAAGATCTGGTCGCACTCGTCGAGCGCGATCCGGAAGGACTCCGTCAGGCATTCGTCAAGCCCGCGAGCCACAATTTCGGTCATCTCATAGGAACGCATCTTTTGCGAAGCCATCCAGCCGAGCGTCTCGGGCTCCGGCCAGTAGCCGCGCAGCCCGATCTGCAGGAACCTGTCGCCGCGGATGGCCCCGGACTCGATGAGCCGCCGCATGGGCTGGCCGTGGCCGTACAGGTGGCCGAAAGCGATGTCCCCGGTGTCGGCGTGCGCGTCGAAGTGGATCATCGACGTACGCCCCGCCGCGTACGCCCTGGCCGTGCCCCGCGCGTCCGGCAGCGCCACCGTGTGGTCGCCCCCGAGCACCAGCGGGATCGCCCCGGAGGCGGCCACCCGGTGCACCGCCTCCTCGATCGCCGCCAGCGCCCCCTCGACGTCGCCCGAGTAGCACTCCACGTCACCGGCGTCCAGCACCCGCAGGTCCCGCAGGGCGTCCACGCGCAGCGCCAGGCTGGGCCGGGAGCCGTCGTGCGGCAGGTAGCAGGCCTGCCGCAGCGCCATCGGGCCGAACCTGGCGCCCGGCCGGTTCGAGGTGCCGCCGTCGAACGGGGCGCCGATGATCACCACGTCGGCGCCCTCGTAGCTCGCCGGGTCGTTGACGTCGCATCGGTCGACGCCGAGAAACGTGATGTCAGGGCCGTACATCGGTCCATATCGAGACACTGAGCACCTCCAGTGTCTCCATCATCACACGCCCTTTTCGGTCACTCCCGCCGAATCGAACGTGGCCACGTCGTGCATCACGCGTACGGCCGCGCACACCATCGGGTGCGCCAGCAGCCCGCCCGTCCCCTCCCCGAGCCGCAGCTCCAGGTCCACCAGCGGGCGCAGTCCGAGGTGGGCCAGCGCGGCGGCGTGGCCGGGCTCGGCGGAGCGGTGGCCCGCCACGCAATGGTCGGTGACGGCCGGGTCGAGCGCGGCGGCCACGAGGGCGGCGGCGCCGGCGATGACGCCGTCCAGGATCACGGGCACGCGCGCCGCGGCGCCGGCCAGGATGAAGCCCGCCAGGGCCGCGTGCTCGAACCCGCCGACGGCGGCCAGGGCCCGCAGCGCCTCGCTGGGCGACGTCGAGGCGTCCGTCAGCGCGTTCGCGCGCAGGGCCTCGCGGACGATGCCGACCTTGAGCTCGTACGTCTCGTCGTCGATCCCCGTGCCCCTGCCGGTCACCTCGGCCGGGTCCTTGCCGGTGAAGACGGAGATCAGCGCGGCGGAGGCGGTGGTGTTGGCGATGCCCATGTCACCGGTGATCAGGCAGCGCGCGCCCTTGGCCACCAGGTCCCCGGCCACGACGATGCCGGCCTCCAGGGCGCGGACGGCCTGGTCCACGGTCATGGCCGGGCCCTTGGACAGGTCGGCGGTGCCGTACGCGATCTTGTGCTTGACCAGGGCGGGCGCGTCGGGCAGGTCGGCGGCGACGCCGACGTCCACCACGGTCACCGACGCGCCGGCCTGAGCGGCGAAGGCGTTGGCCACCGCGCCGCCCGCAAGAAAGTTGGCGACCATCTGCACCGTGACCTCCTGCGGCCACGGGCTGACACCGCGCGCGTGCACACCGTGATCGGCGGCGAAGATGGCCAGGGCCGCCGGCGCCGGCATGGGAGGCGGGCTGGTGCCGGCCGCCCCCGCGAGGCGCACCGCGATCTCCTCGAGCGCGCCGAGCGAACCGCGGGGCTTGGTGAGGCGGTCCTGATGGGCGCGGGCCTCGGCGAGCGCCGACGCGTCTGCCGGGCGGATCGCGGCGAGTGTCTCAGCGAGCACTACGAACCTCCACTTAGGGAACGAGTTGGAGCGCTTCCTCGTATCGGTCGATCACGACGTCGGCCAGGATCTCGCAGTCGCCGATCACCTCGGCGCAGCGGATGTCGAGATCGGGGTGTCCCGCCCCGTACGCCAGCGCCTGGGCCCACACGCGCTCGAGCATGCCGCCCGCGAACAGCAGGTACGGCACCACGATCACCCGCTTGGCCCCCAGGCGGCGGCAGCGCTCGAGCCCGCCGGGCACCCCGGGTGGGGTGACCGACACGAACGCGGTCTCGACGGTCATGAAGTCGTAGGCGTGCGTCTCCCAGAACAGCCGGGAGACGCGGTGGATCTCGGCGTTCGCGGTCGCGTCCGTGGAGCCCTCGCCGACCAGGACGACCGCGGTCTCCCCCGGCTCGACGTGCGTGAGGAGGTCGTCGGACGGGATCGCGTCCACAGCGCGGAGCCGGGGCCTGGCCCCCACCAGTTCGAGCGCGCGCGGCTTGGAGATCTCGGCGGCGGCCTCGTTGAGCCGCTCGGCCAGCAGCGCCAGCACGCGGGGGTCGGGGCCGAGGGGGCGGCCGTAGTCGTACATCAGCGTGGGGTGCCGCTGCTGCTCCAGCGCCATCGCGGCGGGGAACTCCTCGCCCACCCGGCTGAGGCTCAGCGGCAGCGCCACGAGCCGGTGGTGACCCCTGGCGACCAGGGAGGCGACGGAATCGCTCAGCCGGGGCGTGGCCCGCTCCAGATAGCCCCCCGACACGTCCGCTCCGGTCTGGTCGAGTCGACAGCGCAGGCGGTGTACGAACCTGCCGAACTCCGCGGCGTAGGCGTCGTCCTGTGAGCCCTGCCCGATCAGCAGGAGCGGCGGCTTCATTGTGAGGGATTCTCCGGTGCGCTAGACAAAGTCACGCGAGGATAACCGATGCGCACCGGTAGGGAACAGGTCACGCTGTGTGCGCAGGTGTCGCATGCACCACGAAAACGGGGTCAGAGGCGGTCAGGCGGTGGGAACCGTCGGGGTTGAGGGTCAGCTTCGAGGCCAGGATCTGAGTGCCCTCGCCACGGTAGCCCTGCTCGCGCAGCCGGTCCAGCACGGCGGTGACCTGCTCGACCTTGCTCAGCGCGCACACGAGAACGCGCGGGCGCCGGGCGGCGCAGGCCACCACCACGTCGAGGCCGCCGCCGCCCACGTAGACGGCGTCGGGGTCGGGCAGCGGCTCGAGCGCCGGGGGCGCCTGTCCCCTGGTCAGAGCCACTTTCACGCCGTGTTCGAGCACGTTGGAGCGCAGTTGGGCGCACCGCTGCTCGTCCCGCTCGACGGCCATGACGGCCGCCCCGTGGCGGGCGCACTCGACGGCGATATGGCCGACGCCCGCGCCGACGTCCCAGACCAGGTCGCCCAGCCGGGGCCCCAGCTTGGCCAGCACGTACGCCCTGACCTCCGGCGGGAGCCCGCCCTCGAACGGCAGCGCCCACTCGGCGGGCCCCGGCCCGGCGCCGGCCACCCAGCTCGGCTCCTTGGCCTGGTGCAGCGGGTCGATGACGAGGACCACGTCGGGGTCCTTCCACGGCCTGGTGGTGGCCTCGCCCATGCGGCTGTGCGTGACCCGCTCGTCGGGGCCGCCGAGGTCCTCGCACACGATCAGCGCGCGCGGCGTGGTGGGCGCCAGCTCCCTGGCGATCTCGCCGGGGCCGACGCCGGGCGCGACGAGCAGCGCCACCTTGGGATGGGCGCGGCAGGCGTTCACGGCCCGGTTGAGCTGGCCGGGGCCGGAGGGGGCGACGACCAGGGCGTCCTCCCAGTTGAGGCCGGCGCAGGCGAAGGCGCGGCTGACGAGCGAGATGGCGGGCAGGACGTCCGGCTTGAGGCCGTGTGCCCGCAATGTGCGTACGACGCCGAAGAATCCGGGATCGCCCTCCGCGACCACGACCGCGGGCCCCTCGCCATGTTCGAGGTGGTCGTCGAGGGTCTGCAGCAGCGACCCGTCGGCCGCGGTCGCCGCGGTGAGCCTGAGCTGCCCGAGAATGGCGTCCGGCCCCACGACGAGCCTGGCCTCGTGCAGCTTGTCCACCGCCCTGGCCGAGAGCTCGGACCCGTCCCAGCCGACAACCGTGATCATGCGCCTCACCGTCCTCACCTCAAGGGTGACGGCTGCGGAGGAGATTCACAAAGGGTGCGGGGGTCAGTCCGGTGTGCCCTCAGGCCAGGTCGGACGGGATGAGGCTGTAGATGACCATGTCCGCGCCGCCGAGCGAGGCGCGGGCGACGCCCTCGCGGACGAACCCGGCCTTCTCCGCCACCCGCTGCGACGCGGTGTTGGCCACGACGGCGCGCAGCTGGAGCCGGCTGAATCCGTGCTGCTCGAACAGCCAGCGCGCGAGCGCCCGCACGGCCTCGCCGGTGAACCCCCTGCCCCGGGCCCAGGGGGCGGCCATGTAGCCGACCTCGGCGGTCCGGTTGTCCCAGTCGAGGTGCTGCAGGTCCACGTTCGCCACGTAGCGGCCGGTGCCGAGCTCCTCGGCCGTCCAGACGGCGCCCAGACCCCTCATGCGCAGGCGCTCCGCGTGGGCGATGTACGCCCGCGCGTGCTCCTCGGTGTAGTCGCGGGGCACGCCCGTGTACGCCTGCGACAGCGGGTCCGCGGCGGTGTCCGTCAGGTGCCGGACGTCCTGGGGGCCCTGCGGCCGGAGGAGCAGCCGCTCGGTGCGCAGCTCCGTCCTGGGCAGGGCGGCGGTGCGCGTGCGGCTGTCGTGGCGCAGCAGGCCGAAGATGACGAGGTCGTGCGTGCCGTCGCCGTCCAAGACCGCGTCCCGGAGCACGCCTTCCCAGGTGAAGCCCGCTTTGCAGGCCACGCGGAGCGAGGCGAGGTTGTCCAGGTTAGCCGTCAGGTCGATCCTGCGCAGCCCCACCGTCGTGAACGCCCAGTGGGTCAGCCCGCGCACCGCCTCGGTGGCGAAGCCGCGGCCCCGGTAGAGGGGGTGCACGCCGTAGCCGACCTCGGCGGTGCCCGCGGTCCACGAGGTCTTGAACAGGCTGATGGCGCCCACGATGAGCCCGTCGGCGTCGGTCATGGCCAGGTGGACGCCCTGACCCGAGCGCCGTAGCTCGTGCACGTCGTGCATGAGCCACCGGTGCACGCCCGAGCGCTTGGCCGGGGCGCCCGGCGGCAGGAACTGGACGCCGGACCCCACGATGGAGCTGACTCTGCGCGCGTCCTTGAGGCCGAATGGCCGCAGCGTAAGCCGTGCCGTGGCGATGCTCACGTCAGGATCGAACACGCTCGGCAGGCTACACACTCGCGATGTTTGCCCACGAAAGCGGGGGTAGGGGCGCACTGAGAGGAGTGAGGGAACTATGGAACGTGGGAGCGACAAGCACGGGCCCCGCCTGGACGACGAGCAGAAGCACGAGACCGAGGGCATGATGCGCGGTGGCGGCTCGACGCACGCCGAGGAGTGGAAGGAGCCCGAGGCCATGCCGGCGGCCGGTGAGGAGCCGCGGCAGTCGTACCCGCCCGGTCACGCCCCCGGCGTCCCCGAAGGCATGACGCAGCGTGACGTCGACGTCCGCAGCGACCTGGCCAAGTGGCTGAGCGACACCCACTGGCCGGCGGACAAGCGCCAGCTGCTGGAACGCGCCCACCGCCACGGTGCCCCGGACCCGGTGATCGACATGGTCGAGGCCCTCCCCGACCGCAGTTTCGTGAACATGGCCGACATCGCCAAGGCGCTCGGCATCGGCGTCGAAAAGCGGAGGTGGTGACCGGTGCGGCTCGACTTCATCCGGCCGCTGTACGAGCGGCGCGGCCCGTACGCGTCCGTCTACCTGGGCGCGCTCACCGGGCCCGAGCGGGAGAGCCACTGGCGCGGCGTACGCGACCAGCTCGACCACCACGCCGACAAGGCGACCCTGGACGCCCTCCAGGAGGAGGCCCTGCGGGCCGCGGCCGGGCGGGCGCTGTTCGCCACGCACGGTGACGTGGTGCTGGCCGAGTCGCTCGCGCGGGCGCCGTCCGAGCTGGCCGTCTGGACCCCCCTGCCGCACGTCACGCCCATGCTGATGCAGCGCGGCGAGAACGTGCCGCACATCCGGGTCATCGTGGACCACGCGGGGGCCGAGATCACCGTGTTCGGGGGCGGGTCACCGCGCAAGGCCACCGTCGAGGCCGCCTCGTGGCCGCTGCAGAAGACCGCGCAGGGCGGCTGGTCGCAGAAGCGGTACGAGCGGGCCGTGGACGAGGCGTGGGAGAAGAACGCGGTCGCCGTGGCCCACGAGATCGACGAGCAGGTACGCCGCATCGGGGCGGAGCTGGTCCTGGTGGCGGGCGAGCCGAAGTCGCGCTCGTACCTGCTGCACCACCTCGGCACCAAGGCCGCCGACCGGGTGACGATGGTCGAGCACGGCAGCCGCGAGGACCACGGCCAGTTCGAGGCGGACGTGGAGCGGGCCCTCGACGACTGGCTCGACCGCCGGCGGGCCGAGCTGCTCGAACGGCACCAGGAGTCGTCGGGCCCGACCGGGATGGCCCGGGTCTCGCAGGCCCTGCGCGAGGGCCGGGTGCACGCGGTGCTCGTGCCTGGCGAGCTGCCGAAGCCGGTCTGGATAGGCGAGGGCGGCACGCAGCTGGCCACCGACCAGGGTGAGCTGCACCGCTGGGGGGTGGAGGAGCCGATCCAGGAGCGCTCGGACTCCGCGCTGGCCAGGGCGGCCGCGATGACGGACGCCGAGCTGTGGTTCACCGACGCGGTGCCGGACGTGGCGGCCGTGCTCAGGTACTGATGATCACTTCGAGGGTCCGGGGGCCGTGCACGCCCTCGACCCGGTTCAGCTCGATGTCGCTGGTGGCCGACGGGCCGCTGATCCAGGTGAGGGGGCGGGCCGGGTCGAGCCGGGCGACGGCCTCCGGGACGCCGGCCACGATCTGGTCGGCCCGCACCACGCACAGGTGGTAGTCGGGGACCAGCGTCTGCGCTCTCGTGCCCTGGCCGGGGCCGTGGTCGAGGACGATGGTGCCGGTCTCCGCGATGGCCACGGCGCAGTTCGTGACCACGCCGTCGGCCGTCCTCACGTCGCTCCACCCGCCGGCCCGGTCGAAGCCGTCGGGGACGATCATGCGGCGCTCGCCGAGGCATTCGTCGATCTTGCCCGGCACCTCCGCCGCCGGGATGACGTGCACGATCGCCCGGTAGTCGTCCACCCGCTCGGCGAACAGCTCGACCAGGCCCTCGCCCTGGCGCTCCGTGCGGTAGTGCCGGGGGATCTCCACGTCTTCCGCGCCGGTGACGGCCTTGCCGATCCGGGCGAGGATCTCCTCACGCGCGCTCATTCCGCTCCCACCAGTCTCTGAAGGATTCTTCCGGAATTTCAGGAATGTCCCTGGTGTCGGTCCACGCCGACAGCGGGCCGGGCATGCGTTTGGGGACGAGCTTGCGCAGCCGACCGGCCGCGCGCTGCGCCTTGGCCAGCCGGCGGTGGTCGTTGAAGATCCAGCCGGCGACCTTCATGCCGGCCCGCTCGGCCGCCGCGTGCGGGGCCTTGGCCCGCAGGTCCACCAGGACCTCGGGGATGTCGATGGCCACCGGGCAGACCTCGTAGCAGGCGCCGCAGAGGCTGGAGGCGAACGGCAGCGAGGCGTCCAGTTCGGAGGACATGCCCCTGAGCTGCGGGGTGAGGATCGCGCCGATCGGGCCGGGATAGACCGAGCCGTACGCGTGGCCGCCCGCGCGCTCGTACACGGGGCACACGTTCAGGCAGGCCGAGCAGCGGATGCAGCGCAGCGCCTGGCGGCCCACCTCGTCGGCGAGCACGTCGGTGCGGCCGTTGTCGAGCAGCACGAGGTGGAACTCCTGGCCCTCGACCGCGCCCGTCCACATGCTCGTGTACGGATTCATCCGCTCGCCCGTGGAGCTTCGCGGAAGGAGCTGGAGGAACACCTCCAGATCCCGCCAGGACGGCAGCAGCTTCTCGATCCCGACGACGCTGATCAGGGTCTCCGGGAGGGTCAGGCACATGCGGCCGTTGCCCTCCGACTCCAGGACCACCAGCGTGCCGGTCTCGGCCACCATGAAGTTGGCGCCGGAGATCGCGACCTTGCTCCTGAGGAAGCGTTCGCGCAGGTGGAGCCGGGCCGCCTCGGCCAGGGCCGGCGGGTCGTCGGTGAGGTCGGGCGACACGCCGGGCATCTTGTCGAGGAAGATCTCCCGGATCTCCGACCTGTTGCGATGGATCGCCGGGACCAGGATGTGGCTCGGGAAGTCGTCGCCGAGCTGGACGATCAGCTCGGCCAGGTCCGTCTCGTACGCGGTGATGCCCGCCGCCGCCAGCGCCTCGTTGAGCTCGATCTCCTGGGTGGCCATCGACTTGACCTTGACCACCTCGGTCTCGCCGGTGGCCTTGACCAGGTCCGTCACGATGCGGTTGGCCTCGGCGGCGTCCCTGGCCCAGTGCACGGTGCCGCCCGCCCGGGTCACCGCCGCCTCGAGCTGGAGCAGGTAGCGGTCGAGGTTGCGGAGGGTGTGGTCCTTGATCGCCTTGCCGGCCGCGCGGAGCTCCTGCCAGTCGGGCAGCTCGCCGACGACGCTCGCCCGCTTGCCGCGAATGGTGTGGGTGGCCTTGCGGAGGTTGAAGCGGAGCTGGGAGTCCTGTACGGCCTCTTTGGCGTTCTCCGGGAAACTTCCCGGCATGCCGAGGAACGTCGAGCTCATTGGGCCTCCTCCGTGGATGCGAGGATCTCGGCCAGGTGCATGGTCCTGACGCCGGTCTGCTGGCGGCTCAGGGTGCCGCCGATGTGCATCAGGCAGGAGTTGTCCGCCGCGCAGAGCACCTCTGCGCCCGTGCCCAGGATGTTCCGGGTCTTGTCGGCGCCCATCGCGGCGGAGACCGCCGGGTTCTTGACCGCGAAGGTGCCGCCGAAGCCGCAGCACTCCTCGGATCCCGGCAGCGGCACCAGCTCCAGGCCACGTACGTTCCGCAGCAGCCTGGTGGGCCGGTCACCCAGGTGGAGGCCCCGGAGCGAGTGGCACGTCGGGTGATATGTCACTCGGTGCGGGAAATATGCGCCGACGTCATCGGTCTTCAGGACGTCGATCAGGAACTCGGACAGCTCGTACACCTTCGGGACGACCTCCGCGATCGCCACCGCTCCCCTGCTGCCCGGCTTGGCCAGCTTCGGGTACTGCTCGCGCACCATGGCCGCGCACGAGCCCGACGGTGCGACGACGGCGTCGTATCCGGCGAACACCTCGGTGAAGTGCCGGGCCAGCCGCACGCCCTCCTCCCGGTAACCGGTGTTGACGTGCATCTGCCCGCAGCACGTCTGGGCGGCGGGGAAGTCCACGTCGCAGCCGAGCCTGCGCAGGAGCGACACGACGGCCTTGCCGGTGCCGGGGAAGAGCGTGTCGTTCACACACGTGATGAACAGGGCGACTCGCACGACTCTCCTTCCAAGGTATGGTCCGACCACAGTATGGTCAGACCATACCGAACCACACCACTTCCGGCCACCATCCACCCCGGCACCAGGAGGCTTCGTTGGACGGCACCGGCTGGCGCCCCGTCAAGCGAACGCGGACGTTCGAGGACGTTCTTGCCCAGATCGAGCGGCGCATCACCGAGGACGGCCTCACCGTCGGCGACCGGCTGCCCGCCGAACGTCAGCTCGCCGAGCAGCTCGGCGTCAGCCGCTCGTCGGTGCGCGAGGCGATGCGCGTGCTGGAGACGCTGGGCGTGGTCTCCTCGCAGGTGGGCCGGGGGCCGGACGCCGGAGCCGTGCTCACCTCGCGCCCGGACTCCGCCCTGACCGACCTGCTCCGGCTGCACCTCGGCCTGGCCAGCCTGGAGATGCGCGAGGTCATCGACGCCCGGCACATGATCGAGCAGTGGGCCGCCGCGCAGGCGGCCGCCGCCGGGGCCGATACCTCCGCGCTGGCCGCCGCCCTGGACGGGATGGACGGGGCGAAGACTGCCGAGGAGTTCGTGGAGCACGACACGGCCTTCCACTGCGCGATCGCGGACGCGTCGGGCAACCGGCTCATCGCCGCCATCATGCGCTCACTCCGCGACTCGATGCGGAGGTACTCGGTCGAAGCGGTGCAACGGCTGGGGGACACGTCGGTCCTGCGCGCGGACCACGTACGCATCCTGGAGGCCGTCGAGCGGGGCGCTGCCGACGAGGCCGCCCAGGCCGTCTCGGAGCACCTGGCGCACGCGTACCCGTCGCTGTTCCGCTGATCCGCCAGCGGCGGCTCACTCCCGCCGGTCCGCCTCCCGGCACGTGGCCCCCGAACACCCCGCCATCCCCGTCAACCGCTGATCCAACCGCGCCACCAGCGCCGGATCGGCGTACTCGGCCAGGTTCCGCAGCTGGTAGGGATCAGCGTGCAGATCGTAGAGCTGCCGCTCCCCCGTCTCGTAGCGCACATACGTGTACTGCTCGGTCCGCAACGCCTGATAGGCGGGCACGGGCGTCTGAGCCGCCGACGACGGGTCGGCCGGCCGGCTGAACTCGATCAGCACCTGTTTTCGCCAGTCCCCCGGCGGGGCCCCCTTCAGCAGCGGCACCAGCGAGCGGCCCTCCGCGAACGGAGCCGCCGTGGCCCCGCCCAGCTCCGCGAACGTCGGCGCCAGGTCGATCGTGGCGCCCATCTGCGTGACCGCCGCGCCGACCTTGACGCCGGGGCCGCGGACGACGAGCGGGACCTTGATGGCCTCCTCGAACGGAGTGGTCTTGCCCTGCTTGAGGCGGTGGGTCCCGAGGTGGAAGCCGTTGTCCGAGGTGAAGAAGATGTAGGTGTTGTCGAGCTTGCCCGACTCCTGCAAGGCCCGGACCACCGACCCGACGAGGTCGTCCACGCCGAGCATGGATCGCAGCCGGGTGCGGTAGCGCTCGTCGATCCCGGCGATGGCCGGCTCCGGGATCCTGGGCCTGGTGCGCAGCCAGAGCGGCTCGTCGCTGACGTCCTCCTGGTTGAACGAGGGCGTGCGCGGCGCCGTGGCCGTCGGGAAGGCGTCGAGGTGCCGGAGGGCGGGGTTGGCCGGGTTGTGCGGGCCGGTCGGGGCCAGGTAGAGGAAGAACGGCTCCTGCGATCCGGTGATGAAGTCGTGGGCCTTGCGGGCCAGCACGTCGGACAGGTAGTCCTGCTCGGACCAGCCGTAGTCGTACAGGCTGCCGTTCTCGTTGAGGCGGTAGCCGTACTCCTGGTAGAGCGCGCGCACCGGCACGTTCCACTCGTTCCAGCCGGGCGGCACGAACGACTCCTGGGCCGACGCTCCCGGATAGTGGTTGAGATATTTGCCCATCAGCGCCGTCCGGTAGCCGGCCTGCTGCATCCAGGTGCCGATCGTGGAACGTTCCAGATCCTGGGTGTGGAAGCGGTCGAAGCCGCCCTCGGGCGCGGTGTTGGTGAGCACGCCGTGGCTGTGCACGTGCTGGGAGCGCAGGATCGACGCCCTCGACGGGCAGCACCAGGAGTTCGTCACGAAGAAGCGGTCGAACGAGGTGCCCTGGCTGACGAGGTGCTGGGTGATGTTCGGGAAATTCGGCAGGGTACCGCTCTCGAGATCGTCGGCCAGCACGAGGACGATGTTCGGCCGTGAGTCGCCCTCGGCGATCGTGGGCTCGGCCGCCGGCAGGAGAAGCAGCAGGCAGGCGAGTCGACAGAGCACTTTGAGCACAGAGTCTGACTTCCCCGGAAGATCCCATTGACACCCGGGTCGAGCACGACCGTAATAGAACTTAATTCCGGAGGTGTCCTATGAAGCTCGGCCTGAACCTCGGCTACTGGCAGCGCAACGCCGACGACGCGACGGAGTCGGTGCTGGCGGCCGAACGGCTCGGCTACGACTCGGTGTGGACCGCCGAGGCGTACGGCAGCGACGTTTTCACACCGCTCGCCTGGTACGGCGCGCGTACGACCCGCATCAAGCTGGGCACCTCGATCGCCCAGATCTCGGCCCGGCCCCCGGTCACGACGGCGATGACCGCCATGACGCTCGACCACCTCACCGGCGGCCGGCTGCTGCTCGGCGTGGGCGCCTCCGGGCCGCAGGTCGTGGAGGGCTGGTACGGCCAGCCGTTCGCCCGCCCGCTGGCCAGGACGCGCGAGTACGTCGAGATCATGCGCAAGGTGTGGCGCCGCGAGGAGCCGGTGACCAGCGACGGCCCGCACTACCCGCTGCCCCTGGCCGGCGGGCTGGGCAAACCGCTCAAGCTCATCACCCATCCCCTCAGGCCGGACATCCCCGTCTACCTCGGGGCGGAGGGCCCCAAGAACGTCGCCCTCGCGGCGGAGATCGGGCAGGGGTGGCTGCCGCTGTTCGCCTTCCCCGAGAAGATCGAGGAGATGTACGGCGAGGCGCTGTCGGGGGCCGCTCCCGGCTTCGACGTGGCCGCCATGGTGATGGTGATGATCTCCGACAACGTCCGGGCCGCGCTGGACGGCGTGAAGATGATGCTCACGCTGTACATCGGCGGCATGGGCGCCAAGCAGCGCAACTTCCACGCCGACATCATCGGCCGGATGGGTTATGCCGAGGCCGCCGAGCACATCCAGTCGCTCTACCTGGCGGGGCGCAAGGACGAGGCGTTCCGGGCGATCCCGGACGAGCTGGCCGACGGCATCTCGCTCGTCGGCCCGCCCGGCCGGATCAAGGAGCGCCTCGAGCTGTGGCACCGCAGCCCGGTCACGAGCCTGCTGGTCATGGGGCCGCGGGACGAGCCGACGCTGAAGCTCGTCCGCGACCTCGTGCTCGACGGCTGATCAGGGCGGCGACGCAGGAACGGCTGATCACGGTGGCGACGCCGGGCGCGGGCCGGGCGGCCCCGGCGCCCCCCCCGGCCTAGACCCGGGCCGCGCGCCGGGCCGCCACCGCCCCCGCCACCAGGCC
>NZ_JBFANM010000043.1:0-108879 GCF_040674815.1 Nonomuraea sp. NPDC049709 | reverse complement strand
GCCGTTCAAGTCCCTGTCAAATTGACCGGACCCGCTCGACCTGCAGGAATTAAGCCGCGCCCCCTTTCGGAGACAACCCCTCTAACTTACCAGCCGATCCGAGTGGACGCGCACGCCTCACCGAAGCGGTGGTGTCAGGAGGTGCCCCCGAGTGAGGCCGACGATCAACGTCTTCCTCGTGGGACTGGTGAACTCTATGTACGCCTCCCGGAACCGTCAAATCGATGGTTCGCCCTGCCCGCACGGGTAGGTACGGGGACGTGCGAGATCAATCCGTGCCCCGGGCGCTCATCATCCTGGTGGGCATCGCCGCCGGGGTGGTCGTGCTCTTCGGGATCCGCGAGGTCGCCTCCATCGCCGGCCCCGTCGTGCTGGCCCTCGTGCTCGTCATCGCCGTCTCCCCCGTACGCGGCCGGCTCCACGACTTGCGGGCCCCGATCTGGCTGCAGGTCGCCGTGCCGTTCCTCATCGTCCTGCTCGTGCTGCTCGGCATGGTCGGCATCCTGACCATCTCGGTCACGCAGCTCGCCCTGCTGCTGCCCACGTACACCGCGCAGTTCGAGCAACTCCTCACCGACGCCCAGCACTGGGCCACCACGCACGGTCTCAGCAACGAGGTGCTCAACAAGGGGCTGGAGGCGTTCGACCCGGGACGGGTGCTCGGATTGGCACAGAGCCTGCTGGGCAGTTTGATCGGCGTTCTTTCCGCGCTCTTTCTCGTTGTCGTGTTGTTGCTGGCGATGTCGCTCGACGCGCCGCGGACCGCGAAAATCCTCACCTCCGGCGAGGGCAGCCGGCCGCAACTGGTGACGGCGCTGGCCACGTTCGGGTACAAAACTCGGCGTTACCTGATTGTCTCGACCGTCTTCGGGCTGATCAACGCGATCCTCGACGTGATCGCCCTGGAACTGCTGGACGTGCCGCTGCCGCTGCTCTGGGGTGTGCTCGCGCTCATCGCCAATTACATCCCGAACATCGGATTCGTCATCAGCCTGCTGCCACCGGCCATGCTCGCCCTGCTGGACGGCGGAGTGCAGACAATGTTGCTCGTCATCGCCGCTTATATCGTCATCAATGTCGTCACCCAGTCGTTCATTCTGCCGAAATTCCTGGGAGACGCCGTGGGGCTCTCCACGACGATGACGTTCATCTCGCTGATCGTCTGGACTTTCGTGCTGGGGCCGCTCGGTGCGATCCTCGCCATTCCGTTGAGCCTGCTGACGCGGGCGCTGCTGATCGACAGCGATCCGAGCGCCAAGTGGGTGCAGGCGCTCGTGTCAGGCAGACTGCCCGACAGGTGAGACGAGGCGGCTCATCGACACCCCGCTCAGGCGTTTGACGTCGTTCGCGAGGTGGGCCTGGTCGGTGTAGCCGGCCGTGACCGCCACCTCCGCCAGCGGTACGCCCGCGCGGGCCAGCCGGAGCGCGTGCTGGAAGCGGACGATGCGCTGGAGGGTCTTGGGCGCGTAGCCGAACGACATCACGCTGCGGCGCTGCAGCTGGCGCTCGCTGAAGCCGAGGTCCCAGGCCACTTCGGCCACCGTGCGGCCCTTGCTCAGAGCCGCGGCGATGGCGGGGGCGGCGGGATCGACGGGACTCGCGAAGCCGGCCACCGAGCCGGTCGCGAGGCTGGTCGCCGAGCCGGTCGCGGGGCTGGTGATCAGGCGGCGTCTGACCGCGGCGAGCAGGGCACGGAGGCGTGCCTCGGCCTCCGCGACGCGCGGCGCGACAGCGACGCCGGCGCTCGGCTCGGCAGCGAGGCGAGCGTCGGCGGTCCACCGCTCCGCAGCGAGACGCCGCTCCACAGCGGGCGACGGCTCCGCAGTGAGGCGCCGCTCCGCAGAGAGCGACCGTTCGACGGCAAGGCGCCGCTCCACCGCTAGCGACCGCTCAGCGGCGAGACGTCGTTCCGCAGCGAGCGACCGCTCAACGGCGCCCCGCTGCCCGGCAGCGGGGCGCAGGTCGGTAGCAGGACTCCGGTCGGTAGCGGGACTCCGGTCGCTGGCGAGGCGAAGGTCCGCGGCGAGGCGGCGGTCGGCGGCGGCGCTCGGGTCGACCGCTGGACGCCGCTCATGAGCGGCCTCCAGCTCGGCGGCGAGTCGCAGCCCGACAGCGGCCCACGACTCACCGGCGAGGCGAGCGCCGGCCGCGACGCCCGGCTCCTCCATCCAGGCCGCGGGCAACGCCTCGCCCGCGAGCGCGGGTGACAGTAGCGGGTGATCCGTGAGCTCGGACACGAGGGCATCCCCGCCAGGCAGGTCCGCCAGGGAAACGCGCCGGTCGCGGAGCTCCTGGAGCGGCACGCCGAGGAAGTCGCCCACCGCGCCGGGCTTGAAGCGCACCCCCGCCATCGTCTCGCCCGCCCCGATGGCCGCGGGCATGGGCCCGGTGTCGGGACCGGCCACGAACAGGCCGGACGCCCCCCAGACGAGGTCCACGCAGGCATCGGGCACCACGAGCTGGGTGAAGGCCACCTCACTGCTCCGGTGCCACCCGCAGGCGACGCGGTCGGCGAGGCCGGGCCCTGGGGGCCGTTCCTCGTACATGCCTCCAACGTACGCGACCCTGCCGACAGAACGGCGTCAGCCGGGCAGCCGCCCGTACGCGCGCAGGGTCTTGAGGCGGTGAACGGTGAGGTAGCCGCCCCATTCGTGCTCGACCAGCGGCGTCCACATCGACCAATTGGCGCTCCAACCCCCCTCGGGGGACTGCGTGGCGAGCAGCGCGTCAAGGTGCGTGTCCAGGACGTCCTGCGTGAACAGGGGCAGCCGGGACGGCTCCGACGCGAAGTCGAGCGGGAAGTGGACGTGGCCGGTCGCCTCCAGGTCGAGGGCGACCGTGGCGAGCAGGGCGTCGCGCAACCGGGCGAACTCCGCCTCCGCGCGCTCCCGGTCCGGCACCAGCTCCAGGAACGTCACCGCCGCCTGGGCGTCGTACGCGCCGGGCTCCGTCAGGGTGGCCAGCCGCGACCAGCAGAAGTCCGTGGCGGTGGCGAGCCAGGGATGCGTGACCCCGTGCTTGTGCAGCAGCCCGGCGATGGCGGCGGTCGGTACGAGGTGACCAGGCGGGTCGTCGTCCGTCTGCCACCACGGCGCGCGCGGCGTGGTCATGACGGACGGCAGGACCCATGGCACACCGCCGTCCGGGGTGGTGATGGAGGCGAGGTAGTCGCAGGCGGCCGGCACCATGGGCGAGTCGAACGCGTCCAGCTCGTCCAGGATCCAGAACGCCACCTCGACCGGCTCCGGCTGGCTGCCCGCGCCGCGCAGGTCGGGCTCCAGCGCGTTGCCGAACCCGCCGTCGGGGTTCTGGTAGCAGCGCAGCGCGCCGAGGACGCGCTCGCGGGAGCCGTCCCGGAACAGCGCCTCGAACCGCAGCCGGTCGATCAGCCTCCCGTGGACTTGCAGGTACTGCTCCGCCCGATCGAGTGCGTCCATCTCGGTGAGCTCCTTCCGTAAGCGGAAACCGGGTCATGAACGCGAAGCTACCCCTGGCACCGTGCCGTCCTCTTGCAATAATCGGACGTGTTCAGGGAGCGGCCAGCGCCTCCGTGGGGGACATCCTGGCCGCGCGGACCGCCGGGTAGAAGCCGGCGATGCCGCCGATGACGAGCGTGGCGAGGACGCCGCCCAGCATGGCCCAGACCGGTACGATCGCGGGCCAGCCCTGGAAGCCCGCGTACGCGCCCGTGACGCCGATGCCGAGCAGCACGCCCCCGACCCCGCCGATGGCCGACAGCAGCAGCGACTCGGCCAGGAACTGCAGCCGGATCTGCCCGCGCGTGGCGCCCAGGGAGCGTCGCAGGCCGATCTCGGCGCGGCGCTCCAGCACCGAGATGACCATCGTGTTGGCCACGCCCACGCCGCCGACCAGCAGCGCGACACCGCCGAGGCCGAGCAGGAGGGCGTTCAGGGTGGCGTCGGTGGCCTGCTTGGCGGCCAGCACGTCGGAGGGCCTGGAGACCTCGACCTCGTTGGGCTTCTCCGGGTTGGCGGTGGCGGCGAGCACGTCGCGCACCTCGACGACGAACGCCTCCTGCGCCCTGGCGTAGATCGTGGTCGCGTACCCGTCGAAGCCGAGCCGCTCCTCCGCGACCGGCCAGCCGACGAGGGCGGCCGTGTCGACCTCGGGGGCCAGCGGCGCGGGGGCGAGCACGCCGACGACGGTGAACCACTGCCCGCCGAGCCAGACCCGCTGGTCGGGGCCGGCCTGGACGACGCCGAGCCGGTCGGCCGCCTTGGCGCCGAGCACGGTGGCGGGGTAGCGGTGGGTGGCCTCGTTCAGCCAGGCGCCGCTGACGACGCCGGCGCCGACGTCGTCGAGCAGGTCGAGGCGGGCGGCGGTGACGGAGATGCTGCCGGTCTCGGCCTCGGGGACGTGGTCGTTGCGGTAGACCTTGGCCGGCGTGGTGCCGGTCGCGGTGACCGCGGTGACGGGGGCGATCTGGTCGATCATGCCCTCCGACTCGGCGGGCAGGTGGGACGCCTCGCCGAACAGGCTCTGGCCGGGCGACACGGTGAGCAGGTTCGTGCCGAGCGCTTCGAGCTGCCGGTTGAGGTCCTCCTGGCTGGAGGCGGAGATGCCGACGACGCCGAGCATGGCGGCGATGCCGATGGCGATCCCGAGCGCCGACAGGAACACGCGCAGCGGCCGGGCGCGCAGGCCGGATCCGCCGACCCTGATCACGTCGCGGGGCCGCAGGCGAGTGGATGTGAGGGCGGTCATCTGCGTACTCCGTCCAGGGCTCCCATGCGCGCCTCCGGCACGACCCGGCCGTCGAGCATCTCCACCTGCCGGGGCAGCGAGGCGGCGATGTCGCGGTCGTGGGTGATGACGACCACGGTGGTGCCGCCCGCGTTGAGCTCGCGCAGCAGCTCCATCACGCCGGCTCCGGAGCGGGAGTCGAGGTTGCCGGTCGGCTCGTCGGCCAGCAGCAGGCGCGGGTCGCCGACGACGGCGCGGGCGATGGCGACGCGCTGCCGCTCGCCGCCGGACAGCTCGTGCGGGCGGTGGCCGAGCCGGTGCCCGAGCCCCACCCGTTCCAGGGCGTCGTACGCGCGCAGCCGCCGCTCGCGCAGCGCCGGTCCCGCGTACAGCAGCCCGTCGGCCACGTTGTCCAGCACGGGAACGCCGGCGGCCAGGTGGAACTGCTGGAAGACGAAGCCGATGACGTTCGCGCGCAGGGCGGACAGCTGCCTGTCGGTGAGGGTGAGCACGTCGTGCCCGGCGATGCGGACGGTGCCGCCGGACGGGCGGTCGAGGGTGCCGATCATGTTGAGCATGGTCGACTTGCCCGAGCCGGACGGGCCCACGATGCCGACGAGCTCGCCGTGCTCGATGCCCAGCGAGACTCCGCGCAGCGCGGCGACGTCGCCGTACTCCTTGCTGACGTCGTGCAGTTCGACGATCACTTGGGCACCGCCACGGTCATGCCTTCCTGCAGCCCTTCGACCTCGACCTTGCCGTCGGCGAACATGCCGGTCTCGACCGCGGCGTAGCGGGTGGCCGAGCCGTCCACGACCTGCACGCCGTAACCGCCCTCGGAGAGTGCGACCAGCGCTCCGACCGGGACGGCCAGGACGTTCTCGCGCTGCTCGGAGACGATGGTGACGTCCACGGGGGCGGCGTCGTACGACTTCTTCAGCCCGCTCACCGACACCCTGACCTCGACGGTGGTCACGGTGTCGTTGCCGCTGGTGGTCTCGGTGGCGACCTTGCCCACGCTCGTGACCTTGCCCTTGACGGTGGTGCCGTCGGGCAGCTCCACGGTGGCCTGCATGCCCTTCCTGACCAGGTGCTCGTCGGCCACGTCGAGGGCGACGAGCACCTCGCGGGTGGTGCCGGTGGCGGTGAGGACCTGCCCACTGGCCGGGTCGCCGAGCGCCTTCTTCAGCTCGGCGACGCGGATGCGGCCGTCGGCCACGACGACGTCGCCGGGCTGTACCTCGCCGGTGACGTCGAGGCCGAGGTCCTCCTGCCAGTCCTCGACCGCCTCCCTGGTGGCCCAGGTGAACTCGTCGTCCACGTCGAAGCCGGTGTAGCCGAGCTTGTCCAGGTTGCGTTCGAGCAGCTCGACGTCCTTGCCCTCGACACCGTCCCGCAGGGTCCGGTAGAGGGGCATGGTGCCGTACAGGAGGGGGCGGCGGTCGGCGTCCGCGCTGTAGACGGCGTGACCCCTGGTGATGGTGGAGCCTTCGGCGGGCAGCCAGGTGATCGTGCCCTGGGACTTGCCGGTGACCGCGACGGCCTCGCCGTAGCCGAGGGTGCCGTCCACGGTCTTGGTCTCGGTGAGCGTCGTGCGGGTCACCTTGGCGGTGGCGGGGGGCGTCCGGCCGGCGACGGCCGTACCGGTGCCGTCGCCGCCGAAGCCGATGGCGGCGGCCGCGACGGCGGCGGCGAGCAGCGCGGCGCCGCCCGCCCAGGCCAGGACCCGGACCGGGCTGCGCCGTCGTGGGGGCAGGGCGCGGGGGGCGAGCCGGGTCTCCTCGACCTTCGTCACTTGGTCGCTCCCATCTTGGGGAACTTGTCGCGGCAGACCTCGAACGCCTTCTGGAATTTGGGTCCGTCGCGCTTGATGTCGCCCGCGGCGCCGTCACCGCCGAAGGTGCCGTCGGGGTTGGGGTCGGGCATGTTCACGCCGTTCTCCCGCATGCACTTGGCGAACAGGCGGAGCTGCTCGATGTCCTCGGGCTTGAGCTCCCCGCGGTCCTTGAACGGCGCGAGCTCGCGGCAGGCCTTGACGGCGTCCTGGACCTTGCCCTTGTCGGCCTGCTGGACGAGCGCGTTCAGGCCGCCGCCGCCGTTCGGGTCGGGGTCCTCCACGGGCACGCCGTGCTCGCGCATGCACCTGGCCCACCGCCTGCCCTGCTCCTGCGGGTCGGTGGTGCCGGTGGGCGTGGCGCCGGCGGTGGGCTGGGCCGATCCGGAGGCGATGGAGGCGACTCCGGTGCCGGCCGGTTCGCCGCCGCATCCGGCCGTCAGCGCGGCGGCCAGGACCATGGTGGTGATGAGTGTCCGTGTCATGCCCCGAATGTGCCGAGCACGGTTCAATGCGGGCTGGGAGCCGCCTCATAGTCAGGTAGAAGTACGCGGAAGGTGGCGCCCCGTCCTGGCCCGGTGTCCAGCTCGACCCGGCCGCCGTGGGCGCGGACGATGGCGGAGACGATGGCCAGGCCGAGCCCGGCGCCGCCGTCGGACCTGGATCTGCCCTGGCTGACGCGGTAGAGGCGGTCGAACAGGCGCGGCACGTGCTCGGGCGGCACGCCGGGGCCGGTGTCGGCCACCTCCAGGACGGCCGAGCTGCCCGACCTGCCCACCCTGACGGTGACGTCGGCGTCGGGCGGCGTGTGGCAGAGCGCGTTGCCGACGAGGTTCGCGGCCACCTGGCGCAGGCGGGCCTCGTCGCCCACGACGGAGACGGGCACGAGCCTGCCGCCGTACCCGGCCAGCCTGACCTGCCGGCCGGGCACGCGTACGCGGGCGTCGCGGATCGTGTCGGCGGCCACCTCCAGCAGGTCCACGGAGCCGCGGTCGAGCGGGCGCTCCTCGTCGAGCTGGGCGAGGGTGAGCAGGTCGTTGACGAGCACGCCCATCCTGGCCGCCTCGTCCTCGATCCTGCGCATGGCCTCGTCGGTGTCGCCGCCGCCCCTGCGGTGCAGCTCGGCGAAGCCGCGTACGGAGGTGAGCGGGGTGCGCAGCTCGTGGGAGGCGTCGGCGAGGAAGCGCCGCATGCGGGCCTCGGACTCGGTCCTGGCGGCGATCTCGGACTGGAGGCGGTCGAGCATGACGTTCATGGCCGTGGCCAGGCGGCCCGGCTCGGTGTGCGGGTCGTGGGCGTGGACGCGGCGGGCGAAGTCGCCGCGGGCGATGTGCCCGGCCGTGCTCTCCATCCTGGTCAGGGGCCGCAGGCCGAGGCGTACGACGGCGTCGGCGGCCAGGCCGAGCAGGAGCAGCACGAACGCGCTGACCGCGACGGCGATGGCGATGGCCGAGGTCTCGGTCTGCTCCACCTCGGCCAACGACTGCGCGAACACCCACGTGCCACCGTTGGGCAGCGCCGCGGCCCGGACCCGCCACGCGGGGCCGCTGGTGCCGGGCACGGTGTAGTTGACGCCGATCGCGATCTCGTCCTCGTCGATGACGGGGCCGGGCTGGGAGCCGTCCTTGGAGCTGCGGAACTGCAGGGTGCCGTCGGCGCTGAAGATCATGATCTGCTGCACCGCGGAGACGCGCTTGGCCAGGACCTCGCTGAGGTCGTTCGCCATGGTCGGCATCTTCGTGAGCGCCTGGAAGGTCTTCACGTTGGCGGTCTTGATGATCTGGTCGAGCTGCTTGTCCACGCGGCCCATCATGTTGTCGCGCAGCAGCGCGATGCCGACGAGGTTGGACAGCACGAGCCCGAGCGTGGCCAGGCCGAGCACGGCCATCACGAGGCGGGTGCGCAGGGTCCAGTTGGCGGGCCTCACCGCGGGATCCTCAGGGTGTAGCCGACGCCGCGCACGGTGTGGATGAGCTGCGGTTCGTACTTGTCGATCTTCTTCCGCAGGTAGTAGACGTACGACTCGACGATGCTGGAGTCGCCGTCGAAGTCGTAGCGCCAGACGCTGTCGAGGATCTGCGCCTTGCTCACCACCCGGCCGGCGTTGGCCAGCAGGTATTCGAGGAGGTTGAACTCGGTGGGCGACAGGTCCACCGGCACCCCGGCCCGGCGTACCTCGTGGGCCTGCGGATCCAGCTCCAGGTCGGCGTAGCGCAGAACGTCGTCCTGGCGCTCGGTGCGGCTGCGGCGCAGGATGGCGCGGATGCGCAGGACGACCTCCTCCAGGCTGAACGGCTTGGCCACGTAGTCGTCGGCGCCCAGCGTGAGGCCCTGCACGCGGTCCTCGACACGGTCGCGGGCGGTCAGGAACAGCACGGGGATGCGCTCGCCGAGCCGCCGGGCGACCTCGAACCCGTCGAAGTCCTCCAGCATCACGTCGAGCACCACGATGTCGGGCTTGAACTCCCTGGCGGCCGTCACCGCCTCCGCGCCCGTCTCCGCGGTCCTGACCTCGAAGGAAACCAGTCGCAGCGTCTGGGAGAGCAGGGCGCGGATGTTCGGCTCGTCGTCCACGACGAGCACCCTGGCCGGTCGGTCCATACCCAAAGGTCTACCCGAGCCAGCTCAATGCCAGCTCAAAGCGTTATTTCAGGTAGAACACCGGCCCGCGGGCGCGGAACGGCAGCCAGGCGCCCTGCGGGATGAGGAAGGCGTGCTCCCTGCGGATCCGCAGCACGTCGCACATGCCGTCGGTGATCAGCAGGATGGGGCCGTCGGGCGGGAAGTCGTCGGCGCGTTCGAGCAGGTGGACGCCCGGCTGGAGGATCGTGCCGCCGCGGCCGCGCACCCTGACCTTGCCGGCGATCTCCTCGACCGGGAGGTAGCCGGCGTCGTAGGCCATCGCGTCGCAGAACACCACGCGGGCGCGGGGCACGTCGCGGGCGGCGGCGTAGGAGGCGATGGCGCCGAGGGCCTTGCCGAGCAGCCGCACGTCCATCGAGCCGGAGGTGTCCAGCACCACCCCGAACGTGGGCCTGCGCACGACTTCCTCCGGCCGCATCCAGCCGGGCCGCGGGATGCCGGGGCTGGAGGCCTGCCTGCGGGAGGCGCGGGCGTAGGAGCGCCGCTTCTCCTCGGGCTGGAAGTGCTCGTCGAACCAGCGCGCGAGCTGGGCGTCCCAGGGCAGCGGGGGCTGGTCGAGCGCGCGGATCTCCTGTTCGAGCCCGGCGGGCAGCAGCCCGCGCCCGCTCGACTGGTGGTAGGCCAGGCCGGTGCAGAGGGCGTTGCGGTAGTAGTCGTCGAGGTCGACGTGGCCGCCGGCGCGGCGCGGCGGGCGGTCCAGCACGTCGCCGAGGCCGCGCCCGCGCAGGGTCGCCAGCTTCCTGACGCGCCGCAGGTCGGAGGCGATGCGGTCATAGACCGCCTCGGCGGACAGGCCGGCGAGCGACTGGTCGAACAGCAGCCCTTCGGGCATCTCGCCGACGCCCATCTCGACCAGCCAGCCGTTGATCACGTAGTCGCAGGCGACGTTCCACAGGTACGGGTCGCGCAGGCCCACCCGCTCGCCGTGCCGCAGCGCGGCGTGCAGCATCTCGTGGGCCAGCACGAAGCGCCATTCGTGCTCGGAGTGCTGGGCGAGCGGGTTGACGTAGATCTCGCCGGCCTCGGCGCTGACCGCGGCGATCGAGATGTCCCAGCCCCGGGCCAGCTCCGCGTCCGAAACGATCTTCATGCCCGCGGCCAGCGCCCCGAGCAGCGGGTACGACGACGCGAACCAGCGCAGCGCCACGTCCCACGGCCCCTTGACGTGCCCCTCGACGGGGGTGCGCGGCTCGCCCGCCCGGTCGAGCGCGGCGGTGGCCGCCTCGGCGATGCCGATCGCGAACGAGCGCTGGAAGTCCAGGAGCTCGGCCAGCTTCGCGGAGCCGATGCGGAAGTCGGGCTCACCGACCGGCTTGAACCGTTCGGGCACGCTGAGCCGGCGCCACTGCTCGGACAGCGTCACCTCGTCGTTCTCCGGCAGCTCGGCGGGCAGCGGGGCGGGGCAGCGGCCGATCTTGAGCGTGCGCAGGAACCGCTCCACCGCCACGCAGCAGGCGGCGTGGTAGGCGGGGTGCGGGCGGTCGCCGTCGATGTCCTTGGGCGCGCAGGCCCGCGGGTCGGCGTGGCCGAAGCCCAGGTGGAGCAGGAGGTGGGCGAAGACCCACGACCACTCCTCGGCGGGGGCGCGGCGCTTGGTGTGGAAGCGGACGTAGCCGTCCTCGGTGACGATCGCCCACGTGTCGTTCGGCAGCTCGCCGTCGTCGGCCTCCTGGAGGGAGCTGGAGAACACCTTGAACAGCGGCAGCCGGATGACCGCGGTCCAGCCGTTCATGGCCTCGGCCCGCCAGGGATCGACCTTGGCCTTCTTGTGGCTCATGACCGGGCCGCCATCAGCCGCGGCACGTCCCTGCCCACCTCCACCAGGAACCAGGTGGGCAGGACGGGCGCGCCGTCGGCGCCGTTGGCGATGACGAGCTGGGCGCATTCGAGGGAGATCTCGGCCAGCTCGACCAGCAGCGTCTTGGCCCGAAAGCCCAGGTCCCGCCCCCGGCCGGAGGCGCCGCGCTTGTCGGCGGGCAGCTCCTTGACCAGGCGGGCGCGGAACGCCTCGGCCAGGAAGTAGAGCAGGTCGCGCTCCTGGGGCCGCCGCGGCCAGGGGGCCTCGCCCTTCAGCACGGCCTCCAGGTCGTACGCGTGCCGCACGGTCTTGACGTAGGCGCGGAAGGCGGAGGCGTGCGCGGTGGAGAGCGTGCCGAACGCGAGCATCGCGAGGGTCTCGTCGGCCACGTCGTCGCCGTAGGAGGTGAGCACGTCCGACAGCATGTGCCAGGCCCTGGGCGAGGAGAACGGTTCCTCGGTCTTCGGCGGCGGGCTCCACAGGTGGTCGGGCCGCTGCACCAGGTAGTCGATGATCCACGGGTGGATGCCGTTGCCGGCCGCCCACTTCAGCCAGTCGTCGGAGGAGGCGCGCAGGTGGACGTGGACCAGCCGGTTGATCAGCGCGGAGGCCATCGGCCGGGCCAGCGCGTTGTCGGTGGCCCGGTTGCCCGCGCCGATCACCACGGAGCCGGCGGGCAGCTCGTACGTGCCGATCCGGCGGTCGAGGATCAGCGAGTAGAACGCCTTCTGCACCTCGGGGGCGGAGGCGTTGAGCTCGTCGAGGAACAGGCAGTAGGGCTCGGACCTGGCGATCGACTCGGGCGGCGCGAACCGGCTGCGCCCGTTGACCAGCTCGGGCACGCCGATCAGGTCCTCGGGGGCGAGCTGGGTGCCGAGCAGCGTCACGCATTCGAGCCCCAGCGAGGCGGCGAACTCGCGGACGAGCGAGCTCTTGCCGATGCCGGGCGCGCCCCACAGGAACACCGGCCGGACCACGGCGACGTGCAGCAGCAGCTCGGGGAGCTGTGCGGGGGTGACCGTGACCGTTGCCTGCATCCGTTCAAGAGTGCTTGATCGGGTGTCGGATCCGCATCAGGTTTAATGCTTTGCCCGCCCGGACGAGCGCGACCTACAGTGTCACGCATGTCATGCATGTTCACGTGCCAGGTTTTCATCCGCATTCGCCGCAGCCGGGCTCTGGCCCGTCAGCGGACGCGATGACCTGAGGCTGAGCGTCCGCAGGCGCGCCCAGGGCCCTTCGAGACCGATCAATCTCGAGGACCCGGAAGGGCAGTGCTGTGGCGCAGAATTTCGCGCACGGAAACTATTCACACACCCAGAAGAAGGCCAGGAACAGCGGCGGCGGCCGGACGCCCGTGGATCGGGCGCGGCGTGAGCTGTCGCAGAATTTCCTGGTCGACCGGCATGCCGTCGCACTGGTGGTCAAGGCCGCCGCTCCCGAGGGGCTCGTGCTGGAGCCCGGCGCGGGAGAGGGCGCGCTCACCCTGGCGCTGGCCGAGGCCGGCGCGACGGTCATCGGCTACGAGATCGACCCCAGGCTGGCCGGGCGGCTGGCCTCGCGCACGCGCGACGATCCCCGCATCGACGTCGTCAGGGGCGACTTCACGGCCGCGCGGGCGCCGCGCGAGCCGTTCGCGGTCGTGGGGAACATCCCCTACTCGGTCACGTCGAAGATCGTGGACTGGTGCCTGCGGGCGCCGGCCCTGACCTCGGCGACGCTGCTCACGCAGCGGGAGTACGCCCGCAAGCGCTCCGGCGACTACGGCCGGTGGAGCCTGGTCACGGTGGAGTCGTGGCCGTGGTTCGGCTGGCGGCTGGGCGACACGATCGGCCGCGAGAGCTTCCGGCCCGTGCCGTCCGTCGACTCGGCGATCCTGCGCCTGGAGCGCCGGCCGGCGCCGCTCGTACCCGACCGCCGCTCCTACCAGGAGCTGGTCGAGCTGGGCTTCGGCGGGGTGGGCGGGTCGGTGCGGGCCTCGCTGAAGGCCCGTTACGACGGCGTGGACGCCGCGCTGGCGGCTGCGGGCGTGGCCCGCGACACCGTCGTGGGCCACGTGCACCCCGACCAGTGGGTCACGTTGTGGGGGCGCCTATGCCGGTGACTTGACCCTGGTCGGCGCCGACAGGCCGCCGGTGCGGGCCAGGAGCGGGGCCGTCGCGATGCGGCGGCCCCACGGCATGGCCAGCGCGAGGATCGGCAGCAGCACGATCGACGCCCGCGACCAGTACGAATGTTGCAACCACCACGTGTTGACGTCGAACTGCGTCATGTAGAGGTAGCCGTAGGCCGCCCAGAAGGAGGCGGCCAGGATGGCCGGCCAGGCGAACCGGGTGGGCCGGGCGACCAGGAACGGCATGAACCACAGCAGGTATTGGGCGCCGAGCCGGGGCGTCATGACCATGAAGACCAGCAGGATCGCCGTGGTCATGTCGATCGGGTCGGCGCGCCGCCAGTAGAGGATGACGGCGATGACGCTGACGTAGATGAGGTTGGTGCCGAACGAGGCCAGGTCGGGACGCAGGGCCCAGTCGCCGCCGGTGAACCACGGAGTCCAGCCGTATTCGCCGACGATGGGCCGGATGTCCTGGATGGTGTGGATGACCGCGGGAATCTGGTCGAGCGAGGTGCCCGCGAAGATCGGCAGCGTCACCAGGAAGAAGATCGGCACCAGCCCGGTGGTGAACAGCGCGGCCACCCGGGAGCGCAGGTTGGGCAGGAGCAGCAGCATGCCGGGGATCAGCCAGATCGGCCAGCTCTTCGCGCACAGCGCCAGGCCCATGAGCAGCCCGGTCAGCGCGCCGCGCTTGAGGTGGGACAGGTCGCCGGGGCCGGGCAGCAGGGCCCGGTGCAGCATGCCGCCACGGCCGATCACGCGCGGGATGGAGGCGCGCACGCCGTAGGCCGCGACGCCCCTGCGGAATTTGCCCACCACGTCGGTGACCAGGCCGGGCCGGTCGGGGTCGCCGGGGCCGCGCGCCACCACGAACGCGGCCACGCCGAACACGAGCGCGACGGGCTCCACCTGACCATGGACGCAGGCGATGAGCACGGCGAGCGGGTTGAGCGCGTACTGCAGGGCGCGCAGCGACGCCTTGGGGCCGCCGGCCAGCTTGGCCACCAGCGGGATGAGCACGATGTCGGCGACCACGGTCACCAGGCGCCCCGCGTATTCCCACGGGATGCCGAGCCACAGCAGGATGCCGTAGACGTAGGGGATGGTCGGCAGGAAGTGCCAGCCACCCTCGCTGGCCAGTACGGGATCCTCACCCCGGAGGATGGCCTCGCCCGCGGGCTTGAAGCTCTCGACGAAGTCGACGGGCTGCCACGTGTCGATCGCCGACGTGTACATGATCAGCACACGTACGGCGACACCCACGAGGATGGCGACGATCAGAGGAGGTCGCCAATCGCGCCATTGAGCGACGAGAGCGAGCACGACACCGGCGACGAGGACGATCCCCGTGAGAACTGCGTAATCCATGGCGGCCTCTAGCCTGCCGCAACATCGAGGCGGCTGCCACCTGGGCTTCCAATTCTTATCCCCGACATGCCGACACGTATCCCGATACGACATCACCGTCTGTGTTGAACTTTTTCCATGGGGGGATCGCAGGTCAACCAGGCACTGGTCAGGCTCTACTTCGAGGTGAGAGATGGGTTGCGCGACCCGGTCGCGGCCTGGGCGAAACTCACAGGGAACTCACAGCAATATCGCCTCGCCCGGGGCGAGCGCCGGGTGCCGCTGGACGACGGGACGGCGGCGGAGCTGGCGGCGGCGGCCATCGTGCACACCGCCACCCAGCACGGGGCCGAGCGGGTGGCGGCGCTGGCCACCTCGCCGCTGGCGCGGGTGGTCGGCGGGCTCGGGGGCGCAGTGCTGACCGAGCATCCGTGCGCGCCCGAGCAGGTGCTGGGGCCCTGCTTCGCCGGTCCGGGGGCCGACGACTGGGCGCGGGCGGCGTACGTGCTGCTGTGGGGGGAGAACAACCGGCTCGTCCGCACGGCGGACACGCCCTGGGTGATCGCCGGGCGGTACAAGGGGCAGAAGGTGGTCGCGATCGGCACGCATCCGACGCGGCTGTCGGACGAGACGCTGGTGGTCCGGCCGGGCACGGACGGCGCGCTGGCCATGGCCATGGGGCACGTGCTGCTCAAGGAGTTCTTCCTGGACCGCACGCCGTTCGACGGGCATGCCATGGAGCGCACGGACCTGCCCTTCCTGGTGCGGCTGCGGCCGCGGGAGGCGGCGTACGTGCCCGGCGGGCTGGTGGACGGGGCGTGCGGGCGGCTCAGCGTGTACGGCGGGGAGTCAGTGGAGGTGCTCCTGCCGCGCTTCGACGACGGCACCGGGGTGCTGCGGCGCGGCGTGCCCGTGCTGCGCGACGGCGACGAGCTGCTGACGACCGTGTTCGACCTGCTGCTGGCCGTCTACGGGGTGGCGCGGCCCGGGCTGCCGGGGGTCTGGCCGTCGGGGTACGAGGACCGGGGCGAGCCGTACACGCCCGCCTGGCAGGAGGCGTACACGGGGGTGGCCGCGTCGCGGGCGCTGAAGACGGCGCGGGAGCTGGGGGTGACCGCCGAGAAGACCGGCGGGCGGTGCGTGATCGTGCCGGGGCGGCTGGAGACCCCGCACGCCGACACCGCCTACCGGGCGATGCTGGCCCTGCTGGTGCTGACCGGGTGCGGCGGCGGGTGGGCGCAGGCGGGCGGGGCGGGGATCCCGCTGGTGCCGTACCTGTGCCTGCACGCCTGCGGCGAGGACCGTTCGGACGTGGGCGCGCTGAGCTGGGCGCTGGCGGACGGACTGTTCGCGCGCAGGTCGGCGCGCTCGGTGCTGCTGGAGGCGGTGCGCGACGGCTGGCCGATGGCGCCGCCGCCGCGCGTGCTGGCCCTGCCGCGCCCGATCTACCCGCTACCGCCCGACGTGGACCTGCTCATCGGGCCCGACGAGCACTGCGACCTGTCGCCGCCCGACCCCGACCTGGTGGCGGACGCCGTGACCCGGCTGGCCGGGGGCACCGGCCCGGCCGAGCCGGACGGCGCCCGCCAGGCCGGGCGGATGCGGCTGCTGGTGGACCACGCCTGGATGCACGAGTACGGCGAGGCGCTGCCCACCTACCGGCCGCCGGGACTGGGCCTGCCGGTCAAGCCCACCCAGCTCGTCCGGTTCAGCTGAGCCCGTTCAGGTAGGCCCGGTGGCTCCGGGAGAACTCGTGCCCGTTGTACCTGTCCCAGTTGATCGACCAGGTCATCAGGCCGCGCAGGTTCGGGTAGACCCCGCGCGGCCGGTACGTCCCGCAGTTGGTCCCCTTGGCCAGGCAGTCGAACGCCTTCTGCACCTCCGCGACGGTCGTGAACCCGTTGCCCGCGTTGGGCGAGGCGGGCAGCCCGATGGCCACCTGGTCCTGGCGCAGCGGCGGGAACACGTTCCCCGCGTTGCCCATGATCGGGAAGCCGGCCAGCAGCATGTCCGTCATGGCCACGTGGAAGTCGTGCCCGCCCATCGTGTGGTACTGGTCGTCGAGGCCCTTGATCGGCCCCGAGTTGTAGTCCTGCACGTGGAGCAGGGTCAGGTCGTCGCGCATGGCGTGGATGACGGGCAGGTAGGAGGCGCTCCTGCTGTCGGCCGCGCCGTTCGGCCCCGGGCCGTAGAACTGGTAGCCGAGCTGGACGAAGAACGTCTCGGGGGCCATGGTCAGCGTGAACCCGGCCCCGTAGCGGCTCTTGAGCGACTTGAGTGCCGAGATGAGGTTGACGATGACCGGGGTGGTGGGGGCCGCCAGGTTCGTGTCGCCGGGGTTGAGGTAGAGGGAGTGGCCCTCGAAGTCGATGTCGAGGCCGTCCAGGCCGTACCGGTCGATGATCGCGGCGACCGACTCGACGAACTTGTCGCGCGCCGCCGCGGTCGTGAGCTGGACCTGGCCGTTCTGGCCGCCGATCGAGATCAGCACCTTCTTGCCCTGTGCCTGCTTGGCGCGGATGGCGGCGACGAAGTCCGCCTCGGGTTCGACGTTGGGGCACTCGGCGGCCGGGCACTGGCGGAACCGGATGTCGCCCGAGGTGACGGAGGTGGGCTCGCCGAAGGCGAGGTTGATGACGTCCCACTCGTTGGGCACCTCGCTCATCCGGATATATCCGGACCCGTTGGCGAACGACGCGTGCAGGTAACCCACCAGCACCCGCTTCGGCAGCCCGCCTCCCCCGCCGCCGCCGCTCGTCGTGGTGCCGCTCGCCTCGGGGCCGTAGGCCGAGCAGTTGCCCGCGGCGTCGCAGGCGCGGACCCGGAAGCGGTACGTGGTGGCCGCCGTCAGGCCGGTGGCCTGGTGGCTCGTGCCCGTGACGGCCACCGGGGCGCCGCCGTCGCGCGAGACCTCGTAGCGGGCGACGCCGACGTTGTCGGTCGCGGCCGACCAGGTCAGGGCCAGCGAGGAGGAGGTGGCGCCGCCGACGGACAGGTTGCCGGGCACGGTCGGGGCCTGGGTGTCGGGTGTGCCGCCGGGACCGTCGAGCACCACGTCGTCGGCCAGGTAGGCGCCCTGGCCGTACCAGCCGTTGAGGTGGATCGTCACGGAGGTGGTGGCGGCGCCGGTGGTGAACGACGTCCTGAGCTGGGCCCATGACGCGCCCGGGGAGCCCCAGGTCTGCGGGTCGGTGCCGCCGGTGCCGGTCGCGCCGAGGAAGACGTAACCGCCCTGCACCCAGGCGGAGAGCTGGTAGGTCGTGCTCGGCCTGACCGTGACGACCTGCTGGCAGCGGGCGAGGTCGCTGCCCTGCGGGGTCGCCTGGAGCGCCCGCGTGCCCCCGTGCACCGGGGACGACACGGCCTGCGCCCCGGAGGGGCACGTCCAGCCGCTCAGGCCCGATTCGAAGCCGGGGTTGGCCAGGAGGTTCGCGGCCGAGGCCGGGGTGGCGTGGAGGGCGATCAGCGCGGCGGCGAGCAGGACCGCTCGGATTCTCATGGGGGGCGTTCCTCACTGCGGCCCGCCCTCCCGGAGGGCGGGCCGCTGGGCGGGTCAGAATCCGGCGGTGATGCGGGTGAACTCCCAGTCGGCCTGGGCGATGCCGCTGCAGTTCGAGGTCACGCCGCCGCCGGGGCAGGGGCGGTCACGGTTGACGGCCCAGTAGGCGAGCCTGGTCAGTCCCCTGGCCTTCGCCCAGTCGCGGATCTGGGTCCAGGTGGCCGGCGTGGTCAGCTCCTGCTGGTCGGACAGGCCGTTCATGCCCGAGATGCCCATGTGCGCGTACGCCTGGGCGTCGGTCCAGCCGTACGCGCTCTTCAGTGCGTTCTTCAGGCCCTCGGAGGCGTTGACGGTGTCCTGGTAGATGTTGGCGCTGCCGAAGTCGAACGGCATGATCGTGAAGTTGTCGATCGGCACGGCCAGCGCCTTCGCCTGGTTGATCAGCCGGATGCCGTGGCTGTTCGGGCCGGTCCTGGAGGTGCCGAAGGTGACCACGATCTTGACGTTCGGGTTGTTCTGCTTGACGATCTTGAGCCCGTTCAGGATGCGGTCCTGGACGGTGTAGTTCTCGAACTCGTCGGTGTTCTCGATGTCGAAGTCCACGACCGCCGGGCCGACGGCGTTGATGACCTGCTGCACCGCGCCCGCGAACGCCTGCGGCGTGGCGCAGTTGGGGCCGAGCTTGTTGCCGGACCAGCCGCCGAAGGAGATCTGGACGCTGCCGCCCTTGGACTTGATCGTGTTGATCGCCTGCTGGTCGGCGCCGCCGGTCAGCGGGCGGTTGCCGTCCCAGGCCGGGGTGCAGCCGCCGCTGGACAGGATGAACGCCATCGTGAACGACCGCACGCCGGTCGCGTCCATGACCGTGCCCGGGTTGGGCGGGTTGCCCCAGCCCATGTAGAGGTAGGGGGCGCCGGGCATCTTGGTGGGGTTGCCGCAGCCGGTCGTGGTGGCGGTGGCGTCCCGGCCGGCCGACTCGCCCGCCGAGTTGTACGCCCGCACCGTGTACGTGTGCGTCGTGCACGCGCCGAGCCCCGAGATGGTGGCGCTGGTGCCGGTCACCTGGGCCCGCTGCGTCGCACCCTCGTACACGCGGTAGCCGGACACCGTGCCGCTGGAGGCGCCCCAGCTCAGCGCGATGCTGGAGTTCGTGACCGAGGTGGTCACCGCGCCCGGCTGGCCGGGCGCGCCGGTGCCGCCCGAGGTGGTGGCGGTGACGGAGTTGCTGACGCCGGACAGGTTCCCGGCGGCGTCGCGGGCCCGGACCGTGTAGGTGTAGCTGGTGCTCGCGGCGCGGCCGGTGTCGGTGTAGGTCGTGCCGGTCACGGTGGTCACCAGGGTGCCGCCGCGGTAGACGT
This sequence comes from Nonomuraea sp. NPDC049709, assembly GCF_040674815.1. Classification (NCBI taxonomy): domain Bacteria; kingdom Bacillati; phylum Actinomycetota; class Actinomycetes; order Streptosporangiales; family Streptosporangiaceae; genus Nonomuraea; species Nonomuraea sp. NPDC049709. The sequence goes on along the minus strand of NZ_JBFANM010000043.1, from coordinate 89,580 downwards.
TGTAGCCGGTGACGCCCACGTTGTCGGTGGAGGCGTTCCAGGCCAGGGAGACGCTGCTGGAGGTGACCCCGGTCGAGCGGAGGCTGCCGGGCACGGACGGCGCCGTGGTGTCGGTGCCGCCGCCCGAGCCGGCCTTCCAGAGCGCGGGCACGTTCGGCGGCTCCCAGCCGGGCTGGGAGGTGTGCGCCTGCAGGCACACGTAGTCGACGCCGTTGTAGGTGACGACCGCGCCGGTGGCGTACGCGGTCCACGGGGCCCAGGCGGCGGCCAGTTGCTGCACCGCTCCGTACGCCGCGGGCGCGCCGGTCGCGAGCCCGGCGCCGGTCAGTGCGAGCACCAGGCCGGTCGCCAAGGCGGTGAGTCTGCTGCGAAGTCTCATGGCATTCCCTGGAGGTGGGGCTTGACGGTCTTGGAGAACGACCAGTTGTTGCTCGCGTCCCAGTTGATGGACCAGGTCATCGCGCCCCGGATGTCCGGGTAGGCGCGCGGTGGCACGAAGGTCCCGCAGCCGGTGCGCTTGGCCAGGCAGTCGAGCGCCTGGTTGACGAGGGAAGGGGCGACGATGCCGCCGCCGGCGGCGCCCGGTCCGGCCGGCAGGCCCAGCGCCACCTGGTCGGGACGCAGGCCGTTCTCCAGCTGGATGCAGGCCAGCGCGGTCATGAAGTTGACCGAGCCCTGCGCGTACGCCTGGGCCTGGTCGCAGCCGAGCATGGAGCCGGAGTTGTAGAACTGCGTGTGGACGACCGTGAGGATGTCCTTGATGGACAGGGCGAGCTTGAAATACTCCATCCCGGTCGACTGCATGTCGATGGTCTGCGGGGCCATGGTGATGATCAGCCCGGAGCTGGCCTTGGCCCGCAGCGACCGCAGCGCCTGGGCCATGTAGGTGGCGTTGAGGCCGTTCTCCAGGTCGATGTCCACGCCGTCGAAGCCGTAGCTCTGCATCAGCGCGTACACCGAGTCGGCGAACCTCGTCGCCGCCGCGGCGCTCGCGACCTGCACCCGCCCGGCCTCGCCGCCGACGGACAGGATCACCTTCTTGCCGCGCTGGTGCAGGGCCTGCACGTCGGCCCTGAACTGGGCGTCGGTGTAGCCGCCCACGGCCGTGGCCAGGCCCGGGTCGACCGCGAAGACGACCTCGCCCGCGGTGGCCGTGGCCTCGCCGAACGCGATCGCGACCAGGTCGTACTCGTTCGGCACCGCCGACAGCTTGAGCTCCACGGCGGGGTTGACGAAGTTGTGCCAGTAGCCGGTGAGGAAGTGCCGGGGCAGCGTCCCTCCCCCGCCGGTGCACCCGGAGGTGGTGGCGGTGACGTCCTGGCCCGGGGACTCGCCCTGGGCGTTGTACGCCTTGACGGTGTAGGTGTGCGTCTCGCAGGTGCCGAGCCCGGAGATCGTGGCCGTGGTGGCCGTGACCGTGGCCTTGACAGCACTGCCTTCGTAGACGCGGTAGCCGGTCACCGTGCCGCTGGAGGCGCCCCAGCTCAGCGCGATGCTGGAGCTGGTGACCGACGCGGTGGCCGTGCCGGGCCGCCCGGGGACGCCGGGGTTCGTGCCGCCCCCGCAGGAGGCCCCGTTCAGGGTGCAGCCGGTGATGCCGGGGAAGTTGCCGGGGCTGCCGTTGAAGCCGAAACTCGCGCTGGCGCCGGGTGCCAGCGGGGAGGCCCAGCTCGGCGGGGTGAACGTGTAGTGCTGCCCGTTCCGCGCCATGACGGCGTCCCAGGCTGAGGGGATGGTGAAGCCGGCGGGGACGTCGAACTGGACGTTCCAGCCGGACATGGCGGTGGTGGTGCCGTTGGTGACGGTGACCTTGCCCTCGAAGCCGGAGCCCCAGTCGGCGACCTTGACGAAGGTCGCGGTGGCGGTGGCGGCGTGGGCGGGCAGGGCCTGGAGGCTGAGTACGACGGTCGCGAGCGCCAGGAGGATCGCGCGTAATCTCACGGGTTCGTCCTTCGGGGGGTGTTGCGTGCCGTACGGCTTGCGCCGGGGGGTGAGAGCGCAAGCCGTACGGCACGGCCCGCGGAGGTGAAACACGGGCCTTGGGGGGTGTCGGCGCGGGTTAACCTTGCAGAGGCTGTCAGGCTTTGTCCGATTGAAGATTACTTTTAGGAAAGTTTCCTAAGAGTTGTCGCGATCGTAGCTTTGACACCGGATGCTTACAAGACCCAAAAACACGACTCCGCCGCACAGGATCGGAATCCCGTGCGGCGGAGCGGCGGCGCCGGTCTACGGTTGCTGGGTGATCCGGACGTCGTCCACGCCCGCCTCCACCAGGGAGGCCCCCGAGGCGTCGGCCGTGTCGACGAGGATCCGGACGGTCTGGCCCGCGAACGCGTTCAGGCTCGCCGTGGCCGTCGCCCAGGCGCCGTTGCGGTTGGAGGCCGCGCCGGCCTGGTTGAGCACCGTGGTGGTCGTGTTGCCGACCACGCGGACGCGGAAGTAGTCGGCGCTGGAGGCGTTCGAGCCGTGCGCCAGATACCAGGAGAAGGACAGGTTCAGCGCGCCCGTCGTGGGGAGCGTGATCGGTGGCGACTGGATCGAGGTGACGCCGCCGTCGACGTCGTACGCGCCCGCCGACGAGCCCGCCAGCCGGCCCGTGACCAGGTCGTTCGTGCCGCTGACCGCGGTGCCGAGCTGCTTGGCGCCGCTGGAGGAGGTGGCCTCGGGGTCACCGCGCTCCCACTGGCCGAGGGTGGCGGTGTCGGTGCCGCCCGGGTTGACCGTCCAGCCCGTGGCCGTCTCGAACGTGTCGGAGTAGACGGTCACCGGCGGGTTGCCGGTCCCGCAGTACTGGGCCTCCTTGCCGATGATGCGGTAGACGCAGTCCGAGTACTCGAGGAAGCGCAGCACCGCCTCCCTGTTGCGGGTGGTCTGCGGGCCGATCTGCTCGTCCGGCGGGTAGAAGCCGGGGCTGGAGCCGGTCGGGTACATCTCGAACGTGAAGCTGAAGATCTTGTAGACGCCCCACATCCAGTCGTCGATGGTCCCGTCGGTGATGTAGAGGTCGCTGGCCTGCTCGGGGGTGTAGCCGTTGGTCGAGGCCATGTTCTGGCCGAGGGTGGCGTGCGCGTCGCGGTCGTCCTGGGTCAGGCCGGGCGCGGTGTCGTTGAAGGTGTAGCCGTAGGGCCACAGGATCAGCTCGCTGTAGGTGTGCCAGTCGATGTGCGACCTGATCTGCTGGACACCGCCGACCACGCGGCTGCGTACCCAGTTGGCCGCCGCCCTGACCTCGGGGGCCGACTCCGCGCTCGCGCCGCGGTAGGTCTCGCTGGACGTCGTGCCCGAGGAGCCGCCGCAGCAGCCCCAGTTGTAGGCCCAGTTGCGGTTCATGTCGGTGCCGACGGCCGAGGAGCCGGAGTTCGGCTGGCGGTTCTTGCGCCAGGAGCGGTAGGAGCCGGTGGCGATGTCGTACTCGCCGCCGTCCGGGTTCATGTCCGGCATGATCCAGATCTCCCTGGTGTTCACCAGGTTGGTGATCCGGGAGTCGGTGCCGTAGTTGTCGGCGAGCAGGTGCATGATGTACAGCGCCATCTCGACCGTGAGGTGCTCGCGGGCGTGCTGGTGCGCGGTGAACAGGACCTCGGGCTCGTTCTCGTCCGTGCCCACGTTGTCGCTGATCTTGATCAGGCGTAACTGCCTGCCCTCGTACGACGTGCCGTACGTCGTCTGGCTGACGATGTTCGGCCGGGCCGCGACCAGGGCGTTGATGTTGGCGGTCATCTCGGCGTAGTTGTGATATCCCGAGTCCGCCGGCGGGAAGTCAAACGCGTCGACGGACGGGGGTGTCGGGCGCGGCACCTCCGACACCCGGTAGCCGAGCCGCTTGATCGCGGACACCTCGGCCTCCGTGGCCGTGACCAGGACCGAGTCCGTGGCCACCTCCTCGATGGCGGCTCCGGTCGCCGCCACCGCACTGCGCTGTTGCGCGTTCGCCGGGCCCGCCACGCGATACTGCTTGTTCGGTGGCGGTTCCGCGAAGGCGCCCGCCCCGGTCATGCCGGTCAGGCTGATCAGGCTGAGGGCTGCCAGCAGGATGACAAAACGGCGTTTCACGTCGTCCTCCCCAGGCGCTCGGGCTCGGGTTGTCAACCGGCGCCTGAACGAAGAGTGATGACGTTGGTTGCGCTAGGAAAGGCCCAAATTTCCGGACATGGTGACTAGGGCTTCCCCGAGGGGTTTCCGGATCAGGTCGGGCACTTCGGCGCCCTCGGCCGCGTAGCCGACGGGGAACAGGATGTAGGGCCGCTCGTTGGGCGGGCGCCGGCAGATCTCGCTGAGGAAGGCCATCGGGTTCGGCGTGTGGGTGAGCGTGCACAGGCCCATGACGTGCAGCGCCGTGATGAACAGGCCGCAGGCGATGCCGACGCTCTCGTTGACGTAGTAGTGCCGGACCTTCCCGCCGCCGGGAGCCAGGCCGTACTTCTCGGCGAAGCACACCACCAGCCACGGAGCCACCTCCAGGTAGCCCTTGTCCGAGGTGGTCCCGATCGGCTCCAGCGCCGAGCGCCACTCGGGCGGCAGCCGGCCGCCCTCGTAGTTCTGCCGCTCCTCCGCCTCGGCCGCCTCGCGCACGCGCCGCTTCGTCTCCGGGTCGCCGATCGCCACGAACTTCCACGGCTGCTGGTGCGCTCCCGACGGCGCGGTGTTGGCGGCGCGCACGGCCAGCTCGACACACCGGTACGGCACCGGCTCGGCGCTGAACGCCCGCACGCTGCGCCGCCGGTCCACCAGCCGGTGGAACTCCTCGCCGCGCCTGACCATCTCCTCGGGCCCGTAGCGCTCCGGCGTGTAGCGAACGTGGGGATACTGGTGCTCCATAAGATCCGAAGTCTCGGCACGGGTGGCGAATCTGACAACAGCTCCCTTCCCGTGCTGCCTATTTGACAGTCGAAGCGGACTTCTGGAGACGGATATGCCAGCACGCCGGCGTGGTCTCGACGATCTCGACCTCCGCGTCCTCCGCCTGGTCGCCGAGCGCCCGCGCAGCGGCCTGCTGGAGTTCGCCCGGTTGCTGGGGGTGGCGCGCGGGACCGTACAGGCCCGGCTGGACCGCATGACCGCCGACGGCGTGATCACCGGCTTCGGCCCGGACCTGTCCCCCGCCGCCCTCGGCCACCCCGTGCAGGCGTTCACCACGCTGGAGGTCGAACAGGCGGCCCGCGAGCACATCTCCAGGACCCTGGAGTCCATCCCCGAGCTGCTGGAGGCGTACATCGTGACGGGACCCGGCGACGTGTGGTGCCGGATCGCGGGGCGCGACCACGAGCACATTCAGCAGGTCATCGACGCCATGCTGACGATCCCGGGGGTGCGGCGCAGCACGACCGTCATCACGCTGTCGACCGTGGTGCCGCACCGGGTGCTCCCGCTGGCCGCCAGGGAAGCGACCGGCGGCCGGTCAGACCTGGACCAGCGTGATGATCCCCGCAGCCACCAGGGCCGCCGCCCACATGCGGTCCACGTTGAACCAGGCGCGCCGGAGCACCGTCAGCCCGGCCACCTTGTAGACGATCACAGCGATCCCCCCGGCCACCACGAACATGGCCAGCGTGTGGAGGGCCGCCACGCCCAGGCCGCCGGAGGCGGCATGGCCCGCGTGACCCTCGGCCCGCAGACCGGTGAAGACCGGCAGCAGCATCAGCCCGGCCCCGTGCGCCGACGACATCAGGAACGACCAGCCGGCCAGCTGCCACAACGACAGCCGCATCCCCACCCACCGGAAGTGCCGGCGCGACAGCAGCCGCCACAGGCCGAAGCCCACCAGCACCAGCCCGCCGCCGACCGACAGCACCGTGCCGGTGACCAGGGAGCCGGTCGCGGCGACCACGAGCGCCACCAGGGCCACCGAGGCGAGGTGGCCCAGGGCGATCATGGGGATCGACTGCAGGAGCCGGTCCAGGCTGCGTTCCTGCAGGCCGCGGGCCACGGCGAAGAGCCAGCCCATGGCGGGGTTGAGGCCGTGGAAGGCGCCGAGCAGGAGCACCGCGGCGAGGGTCACGGGTAGCAGTAGGAGTCGGAGGAGGCGTCACCGCCCTGCAGGCGCACCTGGTGGGGGCGCAGGCCGCGGAAGTCGTCCCCGTGCGGGAAGAAGCGGGGGTCGAAGGTGAACGGCTCCGTGTCGATCCTGGCCATCCAGGCGCCCACCCCGTCCGGGTAGAACTGGTCGTCCCAGGCGCCGTACAGGGAGTTGGTCAGGTAGACGCGGCGGCCGTCGCGGCTGACCTCGACCATCTGCGGCCCGCCGCGCAGCGGGAGTCCGGGCCGGGCCGGGTGCGTGGCCTGGCGCGCGATGCCGCCCGCCCTCAGGGAGCCCAGCTCCACCGGCTTGTACGGGTCCGACACGTCGTACTGCTTGAGCTCTCCGGTCCCCCAGCACGACACGTACAGGCGCCGATCGTCCACCGACAGCGCGATGTCGGTCACCAGCGGCGGCACCGCGCCGAACGGCCGCAGGAGCGGCGGCAGGCGGTCGGCGTCGGCCGGTTCGGCGGGGATGGAGATGACCTTGCGCGCCTGCCACCGGCCGTCCTCGTGGAACCAGAGCCAGACGGACGCCGACAGGTCCTCGACGCTGATGGCCACGCCGACGAAGCCGTACAGGCGGGTCGGGTCGTGGGCGGGGCGCAGCTCCAGCGGCATCTGGTGCTCGTCGCCCAGGTCCACCTCCTGCATGTGCGCGCGCTTGCGCAGGTCCCAGAAGTGCAGCTTGTGGCCGTATTTGCGGCCGAGCAGCAGCTCCCCGACGATCCCGTCCTCGATCATCGACGGCGTGCCCCACTCCGAGGAGATCAGCACGTCCTGGTTGATGTGCCACCAGAAGTCGTAGGCCAGGTACTGCGGCCCGCGGTCCAGCTCCCACTGCCCGACCACGTCGAAGGAGGTGTGGTCGAGCACCGCGATGCCGCCCGGCCCGTCCTGGCCGTCGGCGCCTCCGAGGGCGGAGACGTACAGCCCCTCGGGGCCGCAGTGGACCGTGTGCGGGCGCGAGTAGCCGGCGCGCCGGGCCAGCGTCTCCGGTTCGATGACCTTGACCAGCTCGGGGCTGATCCGGTCCTTGGTGTCGTAGATGTGGATGCGCGAGGAGCGCAGCCCCGGCACGACGAGGTAGCGGCGCTCGACGTGCGGGTGGGGCGCGTTCGGGCACAGGGCGCTGCTGCAGGCGTTCCAGCCGAAGTGGTGCAGCTCGTCACCGGTGTTGGGCAGGTCGGTCCAGCCCGCGACCGTGCCGTAGCCGGGCGAGGACTGGTCGGTGTCGATGACGGCCAGCGCGTCCGGCCGGGCGGCGGCCCGGTCGAACGCGGCGACGTAGGCGAGTTTCTCTTCCGGAGCGGCGGCGGCGTCCCTCGGGGAGGGGTAGAACGTGGGGTCGGGAGTCCAGAGAGTCATCTCTCCAGATATAGACCGATTCCCTACACGGTCAATAGGTAATGATCTCCTTGATGCGCCCGATCAGCTCCTCCGCGCCGGTCTCGAACGGCTGCCAGAACACGTGGTCGGCGCCGAGCGCCCGCGCCTGTGCCAGGTCCTCGGCCACCTGCTCGGGCGAGCCGGTCAAGGGCATGCGATCGTCCAGGGGCCGGTCGGTGATCGGGCCGTTCACCTGGAGCACGAGCGGGCCGGGGCCCTTGCCGTACGCCTCGACGGTCTGCCTGAGCTGGTCCCAGGCGAACACCACCACGGACAGCCCCAGCCCGAGCGTGACCGCCCGCTCGATCGCCGCCGGCGCCGCCACGCCCGCCAGCAGGGTCAGCCCCGACGGCTTGGGGCCGATCTCCGCCTCGGGGATCGAGTAGAAGCGGCCCGAGAAGCTCACCGGGTCGGGGCCCCAGCATGCCCGCATGGCCTGGAGGTGCTCCTCGAAGCCGGCCCCGCGCCGCTTGGCGGGCACGCCGGCCGCCTCGAACTCCTGCGCCATCCAGCCCTGCCCCAGCCCGATCATGGCCCGGCCGCCGCTGAGCCGGTCGAGGGTGGCCAGCCGCTTGGCGAGCACGACCGGGTTGTGGAACAGGGCGTCGATGACGCTCGTACCGAGGCGGATGGTGCTGGTCTTGGCCGCGACGTACGCCAGCGTCTCCAGCGGGTCGTAGACGGAGCCGCTGTGGTCGGGCAGCGGCACGGGCTGGTCCAGCCCCAGCATCCACGGCTGGGCGGGCCGCAGCAGCCGTTCGTAGGTCCATACCGCCCCGAGCCCCGCGCGCTCGGCGTCCTGCGCCATCCGCACGATCTGTTCCGGGTCGGCGTGCCGTCCCGACGTCGGGAGGCCGATTCCGAAGTCCATGTCCAGCTCCTTCCTGTCTTCGTATCCGACCTTGAGTGGGCCGGAAAGTCATCGGTTTACAGGCGGCCTCTTTCGTGATGCATTCGGGAAATGACCGTGCACGGCACTTGCGATCCCCGGTTCTCCCAGGTGGCGGAGGAGTTCGAGGCCAATCTCGCCCAGCATGGCGAGGTGGGGGCGTCGGTATGCGTGATCGTCGGCGGTGAGGTGGCCGTCGACCTGTGGGGCGGGCAGGCCGCGCCCGGCGTTCCCTGGGCGGACGACACGATCGGGCACGTCTGGTCGTGCACCAAGGGCGCGACCTCCCTCTGCGCCCACATGCTGGCCGCGCGCGGCGACCTCGACCTGGACGCGCCGGTCATCCGCTACTGGCCCGAGTACGGCGCCCGCGGCAAGGGCGGCACGCTGGTGCGGCACCTGCTGGCGCACCAGGCCGGGCTGCCCGCGCTGCGCGAGCCGCTGCCGCCGGGCGCGTTCTACGACTGGAAGCTGATGACCGGGCGGCTGGCCGAGCAGGAGCCGTTCTGGGAGCCGGGGACCAGGCACGGATACCACGCGCTGACGTTCGGCTACCTGGTCGGGGAGATCGTGCGGCGGGTGAGCGGGCGCTCGCTCGGCACGTTCTTCCGCGAGGAGGTGGCCGAGCCGCTCGGGCTGGACTTCTGGATCGGGCTGCCGGAGGAACGAGAAGACAGGGTCGCGGACCCGGCGACATCGAGCAGAGTCGCGGACTCGGCGACATCAAGCAGAGTCGCGCCGACGATTCCGGCGGATCCGCCGGAGGCGCCGCCGTCGTTTTACCTCAAGGCGTTCAGTGATCCCTCCTCGATGTCCGCGCTGGTGCTGGCCCACGAGGGCGGGTACATGGCGCTCGGCGAGTCCGACAGCCGGGCCGCGCACGCCGCCGAGATCGGGGCTGTCGGGGCGATCACGAACGCGCGGGGGCTGGCGGGCATGTACCGGCCGCTGTCGCTGGGCGGCGGCGACCTGGTGAGCCGGGAACACCTGGCCCTCATGGCGCAGACCGCTTCGGCGGGGACCGACGCGGTGCTGCTCGCGCCGACGCACTTCGCGCTGGGCTTCATGAAGTCGGTGGACAACCGGCATCTCCCGCAGCCCGACAGCGAGGGCGCGCTCATGTCGGACACCGCGTTCGGGCACGTGGGGATGGGCGGGTCGGTCGGGTTCTGCGATCCGGCGGCGCGGCTGGCGTTCGGCTACACCATGAACAAGCAGTTCGCCGGGCTCGGCATCAACCCGCGGGGCCAGGCCCTGGTGGACGCGACATATCGGGCACTCGGCTACCGGCAGGCTTACGGGGGGATCTGGTACGCCACCGGGGATTAATCACGCGATACCGTTATATGTCACCTGTCCTCACTCAGGAGCGAGCGGCATGTTCTTCGGTATCAGGGATTTCTGGGCCTACGTCGTCGGCGCCTTCCTGATCATTCTCCTGCCCGGCCCGAACTCCCTGTACGTCCTCACCTTCGCCGCCCGGAACGGCGTCCGCCAGGGCTACCGGGCCGCCGCGGGCGTCTTCGCCGGCGACACCGTGCTGATGTTCCTCGCCGCCGCCGGCGCCGCCTCCCTCCTGCGCTCCAACCCGCCGCTGTTCACGATCGTCAAGTACGCGGGCGCCGGCTACCTGGCGTGGATCGGCTTCCAGATGATCCGCGGCGCCTGGAAGGCCTGGCGCTCCGACGAGATGGCGGCACCGGCAGAGGCGCCCGTACCAAGGGCGGAGGGCCGCCCGTTCCGCAAGGCCCTGACGATCAGCCTGCTGAACCCGAAGGCGATCCTGTTCTTCGTCTCGTTCTTCGTCCAGTTCGTGGACCCCGGCTACGCCACCCCCGCGCTGTCGTTCGTCATCCTGGGCGCGGTCGTCCAGGTCTTCAGCTTCCTCTACCTGACCGCGCTGATCTTCGGGGGCTCTTTCCTGGCCGGGCAGTTCCGCCGCCGCCGCAGGCTCAGCGCCGGCCTGACCTCCGGCGTCGGTGCCGTTTTCTTGGGGTTTGGCGCGAAACTTGCCACCGCGTCACTCGGATGAAAGCCGCATTCAAGGCGGCACTGTTTTCGTGGAGACAGATGGAACGAGTCAAAAGAGGCAGTCGCACCACCCCGCCTCGGGTACGGTAGGCCACCGGCGTGCTTCCCGGGACAACGGTGATGACGCTCTGGTGACACCGAGCGGTCCATCCGGAAAGCCTGGTCCCCCGAAGCCCGGGTAGACGCTGATCGTCGGCCTATCTGCGGAGCAGCCTTGAACCATTCTCCGGTTACCCTCCCACGCCTCACCGCGCTCGCCCGGCAGGCGGCTCCCCGGCTGCTCGAGGGCGTCGTGGCCCCACTGGCCGTGTTCTACCTGGCCATGGTCATCCTCGGCTTCAAATGGGCGCTGGCCCTGACCGTCGCCTGGGTCTACCTAGGAGTCGCCTGGCGGCTGATCAAGCGGGTCAAGGTGCCCGCCACCATGTGGCTGGCCGCGTTCGCGATCACCATCCGGGCGATCGTGGCGTTCTGGACCGGCACGTGGATGTGGTTCTTCATCCAGCCGGAAATGGGCACGATCTGCATCAGCATCGCCTTCCTCGCCTCCGTCCGGCTGAACAGGCCGCTCGTGCAGAAGCTCACGCTCGACTACATCCACCTGCCGTCGGCGGTGCTCAAGCACGAGCGGGTGCGCCGGTTCTTCGCCAGGATCACGCTGTTGTGGGCGTTCGTGCTGCTGATGAACTCGACGCTGAGCATCTTCCTGGCGGTCTACGAGTCGCTGGCGGGCTCGCTGGGCGCGTTCATGGTGCTGCGCACCTCAGCGGTGGCCGTGATCAGCGGCACGGCGATCACGTTCTCCATCATCGCCTTCAAGCGGCTCCTGCACCGGCTGCACGTCTCCCACGCCTGACCGCTCGGCCAGCAGGAACGCCCCGCACATCCCCATCACGAGCCCGGCCAGCAGACCGAACAGCTCCACGAAGTCGGCCGCGCCGCCCGCCCCCGCGCTGAGCGGCCCGCCCGCGGACCTGACGATCATGGCGTAGAGGCCCCACCCGAACAGCGAGCCCGAGCCCAGCCAGGCCAGGACCAGCGGGCGCCAGAACGGCCCCCGGCCCCATCGCCTGACGACCGCGACGAGCGCGGCGGCACCGCCGATCGCCAGCAGGCCCTTGAACCCGTTCTGCACCGCGGCGGCGACCGGCCCGTCGAACGCCCAACACAGCCTGACCCCGCCGATCACCGCGGCCACCGGCAGCGCGCCCCAGGCGACGACCGCCTGCAGGGACCCGGTCGGGCTGGGGAAGGCGTGACCGACACGCGTGGTGAAGACGGCCGGCCAGCGGTCGCGGGCGTAGAGGGCGAAGGCCGTCATCAGACCGGCGCCCTGCCCCACGAACCCGCCGTAGACCATCAGGTAGACCCACGGCTCGATGGGGCCGCCGGCGAAGACGGCCGTCCCGGCGGCCGCCACGACGATCGGCGCGCTGACCACCACCACCGACAGCAGGCCCGTGCCCACCCACAGCGGCAGCAGCACCAGCCAGGCGGGCAGCCGCGCGCCCCAGCTCATGATGAAGGCCAGCGCCAGCACCAGGCCCACCGCGTCCATGCCAAAGGTCATCGCGTTGAGCCCGGCCATCGCGGGATCGCTCATCAGGTCCGGATCGCTCACGCCGATCGGGCTGCCGGTCAGCCAGAGAACCTTCAGCGTGAGGTAGGGCAGCATGGCGGCGACCGCCACGATGGCGGCGGTGCGGCGGCCGATGCCCGGTGTGTGTTCAGCCATGCCCTGAGCGTGGCTCGTGCGGCGGGGGGTTCCCTCCCGACCGGTGGGGATCCTCCTCCCCCTCGCGGGGGAGGGTCACGCTCAGCTCGAAGCCGTCGCCCACCGGGCCCGCCGCGAGCGTGCCACCGGCCAGGCGTACGCGCTCGCGCAGGCCCGCCAGCCCCAGCCCGCCGGACCGCCCCGTGGGCCGGGAGCGGGCCGGCCCGTTGCGTACGCGGACGCGCAGCGGCGAGACCGACACCTCGACGGCGGCCCCCGGCGCGTGCTTGGCGGCGTTCGTGAGGCCCTCCTGCACCACGGCGCGGGCCAGGCCGGGCACCGGTCCCGGCGACAGGTCCAGCGTGATCGACATGCCCGAGTCCGTCGCCCGCCGGACCAACTCGGACACGTCCTCCCCCACGGGGGACAGCGGCGCCGCGTCGGCGTCCTCGCGCAGCAGCCCGATGATCTGCCGCAGCCGCTCCGTGGCGTCCGCCGCCGCGATCCGCAGCTCCCCCGCCGCCTTCACCTGTGCCGGGGCCAGCCCGGGGGCCAGCTCCAGACCGGCGGCCCGGACCGCGATCAGGGCCAGGTCGTGGCCGAGCGAGTCGTGCATGTCCCGCGCGATCCTGGCCCGCTCGCGCAGCCTGGCCTGCGCCTCGGCCGACAGCCTGGTCTGCCGCCGCTGCTGCAGCAGCTTGCGGCGCAGCACGCCGAACAGGTAGGGCACGAGATAGGTGCCGACGAGCGCGGTGACCATGGACACCCACAGAGCCAGGTCACCGCCCATCCTCAGCACCACGGTCACCCCGACCAGCGAGATCAGGCAGAAGGCCAGCAGGGCCGGCCACGCGCGGGCTATGCGCCGCCCGGTCAGGTACGCGTACCAGATGATGAACGGAGACGTCGCCAGCAGCGGGAAGATCTTCACGTTCCGCCGGGGCAGCAGCCAGCTCAGGTCCACGGTCGCGAACCCCTCGCTGAACTGCCACGGCCCCAGCGGCAGCAGCAGCACCAGCGCGGCCAGCGGCCAGGGCCGGCCGACGAGCACGGCCACCGCGGCGAGCCCCACCCTGGGCACCGTCACCATGCCCCACCCGGCCGGATCCTGGAACGGGTCGGGCCCCATGGCGGCGACGAAGGCGCCGAGCACGACCCAGAGCAGCAGGTCGTAGACCACCTGGCGGCGGCTTTCCCGGCGGAGAGGACGCAGACGCTTCACCGCACCGACGTTATCCGCCGCGCTCGCGGGCGGGTGCCGTCCGAAGTCAGGCGTATCCCCTGACGAAAGTCAGGGTGGAGTACGAGCCACCCGTCACGGTAGGGCTAGCCCCACCCCGAAAGCGCCTACCTCCACTCCTGTGTCCGCCTGCGGAAACCGGTTTGATCGATGGTGTCACCCGGAGGTGGCGGGCGGGCCCCCGACGAAAGTAGGGGGTAACGCGTGCCGATCGTCCGATGTGCCATGACCTGCGGAGTTTCTACCTTCATGGGGTACCGGCCCTGACCCGTGTAAGGGAAAGGGCCGCGTTCGACCCGGGGCATCCCCGATGTGCCCGGCCGTCCCGCACCGAGACGCTGTGTGGGTGCCCTGACGATCGGAGTTCTCTCTTATGTCGCACGCCATCCTCGACCTGGTCCAGCAGGCCATGTCGTCACCGTGGCTGTACGCCGCGATCTTCGCCCTCGCGCTGCTCGACGGGTTCTTCCCCGTCGTGCCCGCCGAGACGTCCGTCATCACGGCGGGGGTCTTCGCCGCGACCGGTGAGACGAACCTGGCGCTGGTGATCCTGGTCGCGGCGCTCGGCGCGTTCGCCGGGGACCACATCTCCTACCTGATCGGCAAGAAGTCGGGCGGGAGGCTGCGGGAGAAGAAGGCGTTCGTCTGGGCGCGGCAGGCCCTGGCCGAGCGGGGCGGGCTCGTCCTGGTCGTGGCCAGGTACATCCCCGGCGGGCGGACCGCGACCACGCTCACCATGGGCGCGGTCCGGTATCCGCGGCGCTCGTTCACCTTCTTCGACGCGATCGCGGCCGGCTCGTGGGCGGTGTACTCCGGGCTGATCGGCTTCTTCGGCGGGATGGCGTTCGAGAACGACCCGATCAAGGGACTGCTGCTCGGCCTGGGCATCGCGCTGTCCATCACCGCCGCCGTGGAGGTCGTGCGATGGCTGCGGAAGCGGCGCGCCATCCAGGCTTCGTCAGAACGTCTTCCGGCGGACACGTCCGTTTGACCCTGCCTGGCAACTATCCGTCTGAGAGGAGTGCGCATGACTGTGCTGGCCGCGGTGATCGCCCTGGTCGGTTCGCTGTTCTTCGCGCTCGGGGCGGCCCTGCAACAGTTCGAGGCGGTCGGCACCGCCAAGCCGGGGCTGCTCGCGCTGCTGCGGAGGCCGCGCTGGCTGCTCGGCGGCGTGTCCATCCTGGCGGGTGGTGGCCTGCACATCGTCGCGCTCGGACTCGGCCCGCTGACCATCGTCCAACCCATGGGCGTGGCGAGCCTGCTGTTCGCGCTGCCCCTGGCCGCCACGCTGCACGGCCGCAAGCCGGAGCGCAAGGAGCTGGCGGCGGCGGGGGTGGTGGCGGCCGGGCTGATCGGTCTGGTGCTGCTGGTCCCCGAGTCCGACGGTCCCACCTACCTCAGCCCCAACGGCGTGCTCACGCTGCTGGGGGTGTCCGGGGTGGCGGCAGTGCTGCTGTGGGCCGGTTCGAAGGCCGCCTCGCCCGCCGGGCGGGCGGCCCTGCTGGCGACCAGCTCCGGCGTGCTGTACGGCGCCACCGCCACCCTCATGCGGGTGCTGGTCGACGGCGCCTGGAACTGGTGGTACCTGCTGGCGCTGCCGATCCCGGCCCTGCTGGCGCTGATGATGCTCCAGCGGGCCTACGCCGTCGGGCACTTCGGCGTCTCCTTCGCCTCGCTGCAGATCGCCGACCCGCTCACCGCGGTGGCGTTCGGCGCGCTGCTGCTGGGCGAGCCGCTGCCGACCGGGATCCTGCCGGTCATGGCGGCCCTGCTGACCGCGGCGGGCACCGTGGCCCTGGCGCGGACCAGCCCGCTGGAGGCCCATTGATGTTCCCCTTCCTGTCCCTTCCTTCCGGCTCTCCCCAAGCCGCTGTGAAATCGGAGTTCACCGAAATGGCCATGCCCCTCCACACCGTCCCCGACGTCGCCTCCCTCTCACCCGCCCCCGAACGTCCCCGCCGGATCCTGATCTCGTCCGACACCTATCCCCCCGACGTGAACGGCGCCGCCTACTTCACCCACCGCCTGGCCACGGGCCTGGCCGCGCGCGGCAACGAGGTGCACGTGGTCTGCCAGTCGGACCAGGGGCCGGCCAGCGCCGACGTGGTGGACGGCGTCGTCGTGCACCGGCTGCGCTCGGCGCCGCTGGTGGTCCACCCGACCATGCGGGTCACGGTGCCGACGCGGCTCGACCGGCTGGTCGCCTCCATCAGGCCCGACGTGCTGCACACCCAGGGCCACTTCGTGGTCGGCCGGGCCGCCATCGCCGCCGCCCGCCGGGCCGGCGTGCCGATCGTGGCCACCAACCACTTCATGCCCGACAACCTCTTCCAGTTCGCCCACATCCCCGACCGCCTGCGGACGAAGGCGGGACAGCTCGCCTGGCGCGACTTCAGCCGGATCTTCAGCCGGGCCGACCACATCACCACGCCCACCCCGCTGGCCGCCAAGCTGCTGGCCGACCAGGGGTTCGCGCGCGAGGTCGAGCCGGTGTCCTGCGGGATCGACCTGACCAGGTTCCACCCGCACGCCGAGCCCAAGGCGTGGGCGCGCAGGATGTTCGACCTGCCCGACCGGCCCACGGCCCTGTTCGTCGGCCGCCTGGACGAGGAGAAGCGCCTGGACGAGCTGATCCGCGCGCTGCCGCTCGTCCTCAACGAGACCGACGCGCAGGTGGCGCTGGTCGGCAAGGGCAACCAGCGGGGCGAGCTGGAGCGGCTGGCCAAGCGCATCGGCGTGAGCGAGCGGGTGTTCCTGCTCGGCTTCGTCCCCGACGAGAACATGCCGCAGGCGTTCGCCGCCGCCGACGTGTTCGCCATGCCCGGCGTCGCCGAGCTGCAGAGCATCGCCACGCTGGAGGCCATGGCCTCGGGGCTGCCCGTGGTGGCCGCCAATGCGATGGCGCTGCCGCACCTGGTGGACAACAACGGCTACCTGTACGAGCCGGGCGACGTGGTCGGCCTGGCCCGGCACCTGACGACCATCCTCACCGACGAGGACCTGCGGGTCAGGCTCGGCAAGGCCAGCAGGGAGCTGGCGCTCACCCACGACGACCAGTCGTCGCTCGCCCGGTTCGAGCGGATCTACGATGAGGTGGCTCAATGACGCCAGGCCAGAGTGTCTGGGGCACCGTGATCGGCACGGCGGTGTCCGCGGGCGCGCTCGCGTACGCGCAGGTCGCGCTGCCCACGCAGGTTCTGCTCAGCGACTACGCGCTGGTCTCCGGCGGGCTGATGCCCGTGCTGGTCGGGATGCTGGCACTCGCGGGGGCGTGCCTGAGTCTCGCCTACGGCCTGGCGGCCTCGGACCCGGTGCGCACCGCGCCCGCCAGGGTGCTGCTGATCGCCGGGGCGGCCGGGCTGATGATGAGCGCGATCTTCCCCACCGACCCCGGCACCTCGCAGGTGGGCTCGCTGTCCGGCGAGATCCACCGCTGGTCGGCGGCGGTCGTCTTCACCTCGCTGCCGGTCGCCGGCTGGGTGCTGGCCCGGGGCCGCGCGGCGGCGCCCCGGTGGAACGCGGTGCGTGCCATGAGCGTGGCCTCCGCGGTGACGCTGGCGATCTACCTGGCGGCCCATCCGGCCACCGTCACCTCGCCGCTGATCAACGGCGGCGCCTACTACGGGCTGCTGGAGCGCGCCGTGGTGCTGGCCGAGATGGTGCTGCTCACGGCCATGGCACTGGCCATCGGCGCGGGCCGGAGCGGCGTACGCACCGAGGTGGCCCCGGCGGAGCCGGCCGAGGCAAAAGGACGGCCGGAGCACCCCGGACAGCAGGAGCGGCTCGCCGCCTGACGACTTACCGCCGGAACACTTCGACCGCCGCCGAAAGGACCTCGTCCTAGCGTGGACCCATGCTCATCACACGTCATGCCGAAGCAGTGGCGGTCCTCGCCGACCCCAGGTACGTGCCGCCTCCCGTACGCCAGGACGGCGCGCAGGGGACGCTGGCCTGGCTGCGCGCCCGGGTGTCGCGGTTCAGCACCGGCGAGACGCACGCCGGGCGGCGTCGCGAGCTGGTCGAGCTGCTGGACCAGGTCGACCCCGGCGCTCTGCGCGCGGAGGCCGAAACCATGACCAGGCGACGCGGCGGAGACTGGCGGGGAGTCCCCACGGCGGTGCTCGGCGCCGCGCTCGGGGTCGAGGACACCCGCGCCGTGCCCGCCGCCGCGGCCGGCTACCTGTCCGGCGAGGAGAGCCCGCGGGCCGACGCGGCCGTCGCCGAGCTGCTGGAGCGGACCGGCCTCCCCACGATCACGCTGTTGCTGCAGGCGCACGCCGCCACGGAGGGCCTCGTCGAGAACGCCCTGGAGCGGGCCCGGCCCGGCGACGACATCGACGCGCTGCTGCACGAGACGCTCAGAGAGAACCCGCCGCTCAGGGCCACCCGCAGGCTGGATCAGCTCACCGGTGACGAGGTGACGATCGACCTGGTGGCCGTCAACCGGGACGGCGACGTGTTCGCCGAGCCGGAGCGGTTCGACCCGGCGCGCGGCCGGACGCCGCACCTGACCTTCGGCCACGGCGTACGCCCCTGTCCCGCGCCCGCCCACGCGCTCGCGCTGGCCGCCGGGGTGCTGGAGGGCCTGCTCACGTGAACTTCCACGACCTGCACCGCCCCGGCGACCCGCTGGTGCTGCCCAACGCGTGGGACTACGGCTCGGCCGCGTTCCTGGCCGCGCACGGGTTCCCGGCGATCGGCACGACCAGCCTCGGAGTGGCCGCCGTGCACGGCAGGCCGGACGCGGCCGGCGCCACCAGGGCCGAGACGATCGAGCTGGCCGAGGCCATCAGCGGCCTGGGCGTGCTGGTGACCGTGGACGTCGAGGGCGGGTTCAGCGACGACCCAGCCGAGGTGTCCGACCTGGTCGCGGGCCTGGCCGCGCTCGGAGTCGCGGGCGTCAACCTGGAGGACGGCCGCCCGGACGGCACGCTGCGCCCGATCGGGCTGCACCAGCGGATCATCGAGGCCGCCAGGGGACACGGGGTGTTCGTCAACGCGCGTACGGACACGTGCTGGCTGCGGACCGGCGACACGCGCGAGCGGGTGCGCGCCTACGGCCACGCCGACGGGATCTTCGTGCCCGGGCTGAGCGACCCGGACGAGATCGCGGAGGTGGCCGCGAGCACGCCGCTGCCGCTCAACGTGCTCTACCAGCCGGGCGGCCCCTCGCTGGCACGGCTCGCGGAGGCCGGCGTGGCCCGGGTGAGCACCGGGTCGCTCCTCTACCGGGCCTCGCTGCGGGCGGCGCTCGCGACGGTGCTGGCGGTCCGGGACGAGCCCGCACCACGGATGCCGACATATGCCGAGATCGCCGATAGCTTGCCGCGATAATCGAGGCATGCGCTTCCAGATCCTCGGGCCCACCACCGCGCTGGGCGAGGACGGCGAGCCGGTCACGCTCGGCGGCCCGCGGGTGCGTGCCCTGCTCACGCTGCTCGCCCTGCACGCCGGCCGCATCGTCGGCGCGGAGCAGCTCGTGGACGGCATGTACGGCCCCAGGCCCCCCGAGGGCGTGGCCAACGCGCTGCAGTCACAGGTGTCCCGGTTGCGCCGGGCGCTGGGCCGGGACCTGGTGGAGTTCCATCCGGCCGGATACCGGCTGGTCGCCGATCCCCGGGACGTGGACGCGCGCAGGTTCGAGCTCCTGACCCGGGACGGGCGGGAGGCGCTGGCCGGCGGCGAGCCGGGGCAGGCGGCGGAGCTGCTGCGCGAGGCGCTGGAGCTGTGGCGGGGCGCGCCGCTGGCCGACGCCCCGCACGCCGAGGCCGCCGCGGCGGCCCTGGAGGAGCTGCGCCTGACCGCCACGGAGGACCGCGTGCAGGCGGACCTCGACCTGGGCCGGCACCGCGATCTGGTGGCCGAGCTGCGCGGGCTCATCGCCGCCCACCCGCTGCGCGAGCGGCTGCGCGCCCAGCTC
Source organism: Nonomuraea sp. NPDC049709 (assembly GCF_040674815.1). NCBI lineage: Bacteria > Bacillati > Actinomycetota > Actinomycetes > Streptosporangiales > Streptosporangiaceae > Nonomuraea > Nonomuraea sp. NPDC049709. The sequence continues at coordinate 70,379 of NZ_JBFANM010000043.1, read as the reverse complement.
ATGCGCGCCCTGTACGGCAGCGGCCGCCAGGCCGAGGCGCTGGCCGTCTACGACGAGGCCAGGAAGCTGCTGGACGAGGAGCTGGGCGTCGAGCCGGGAGCCGAGCTGGCCGCCGCGCACCTGGCCGTGCTCAGGGCCGACCCGGCGCTCGGCGCCCCGCCACCCCCGGCGTCCGGGCAACGCTCCCGGCACGGGCTGCGGGCCCAGCTCACCAGCTTCGTGGGCCGGACCGAGGAGCTCGCCCGGCTGGGCGACCGGCTCCGGGACAACAGGCTCGTCACGCTGATCGGGCCGGGCGGGGCGGGCAAGACGCGGCTGGCGATCGAGGCGTCCGCGCAGGCGCCGGGCGACGTGTGCTTCGTGCCGCTCGCGCCCGTCTCCGACGCGGACGGCGTGCCGCACGCCGTGCTGGCCGCGCTCGACATCCGCGACGCCTTCCTGCACGCCCCCGACCGGCCCACCCTGGACCCCGTGTCCAGGCTGGTCACCGCGCTGACCGGGCGCGAGCTGCTGCTGGTCCTGGACAACTGCGAGCACCTCGTCGCGGCCACCGCCGAGCTGACCGACCACCTGCTGGCCACGTGCCCGGGGCTGCGCGTGCTGGTGACCGGGCGGGAGGCGCTGGGCATCACGGGCGAGTCCATCCTCCCCGTTGCGCCGCTGCGGCTCCCGCCGCCGGAGGCGGTCAGCCCGCTGGACTACCCGGCGGTGCGGCTGTTCGCCGACCGTGCCGCCGCCGTCCGGCCGGGTTTCGCGGTGGACGCGGGGAACGGCGCGCAGGTCGTACGCATCTGCCGGGCGCTCGACGGGCTGCCGCTGGCGATCGAGCTGGCGGCGGCCCGGCTGCGGACGCTGTCGGTGTCCGACGTCGCGGCCCGGCTCGACGACCGGTTCCGGCTGCTGACCCGCGGCAGCCGTACGGCGTTGCCGCGGCACCAGACGCTGCGCGCGGTCGTCGCGTGGAGCTGGGACCTGCTGGACGAGGACGAGCAGCGGATGGCCCGGCGGCTGACCGCGTTCGCGGGCGGTGCACGCGCCGAGGCGGCCGAGCGGGTGTGCGGGCTGCCGGAGGAGCTGCTGTTCTCGCTGGCGGAGAAGTCGCTGGTGGAGTTCGTGGACGGCCGGTTCCGGATGCTGGAGACGATCCGGGCGTTCTGCGCGGAGCGGCTGATGGAGTCGGGCGAGGGGGACACGATCCGCGACGCGCACGCCGCGTACTACCTCGACCTGCTGCTCACGGCCGACCCGAAGCTGCGCACCGCCGACCAGCTGGAGTGGCTGGCCCGGCTGGACGAGGAGAGCGGCGAGCTCGACGCGGCCGTGCGCTGGGCGACCGAGACGGAGCGGTTCGAGCTGGGGCTGCGGCTGCTGGCGCACAGCGCCTGCTACTGGTGGATGCGCGGCCACCGAGGCACCAGCGCGAACCTGGCCACCGGACTGCTGGCCGCGCTCGGCGACACCCGCTTTCCGGCGCTCGACGAGGAGTACGTCATGTGCGTGCTCGTCTCGGCGTGGACGGGAGGGCTGGACGAGCTCCTGCGCGCGCGGCTGGACGAGGTGCGGCACCTGCTGCCGATCGATTACCTGCCGGCGCGGGTGGAGTTCCTCATGATGCTGCTGTCGATGTTCACCGGGCCGCCCGCGGACTTCGAGATGACGTACGAGCTGCTCAAGCACAAGCGGGTGCAAAATCTGCCGCCCTGGCAGATGGCGCTGGCCTTCGGCGGGCAGGCGTTCGTCCTGCAGGTCATCGGCCGGCTCGACGAGGCGGTGGCCCAGTTCGAGTCGAGCCTGGCGGCGTTCAAGGCCATCGGGGAGCGGTGGGGCATGGTGCTGATCCTGTCCGGGCTCGGCTCCCTGCGCCAGCTGCAGGGCGACTACCGGGCCGCGCACGCGCTGACCAACGAGGCGCTCGCGCTGGCCCGCGAGCTCGGGGCGAACACGGAGATCGCCGAGGGCCTGTGCCGCAGGGGCGACGCGCTGATCCACCTGGACGACGCGGAGGGCGCGCGGGCTGACTACGAGGGCGCGGCCGAGCTGGCGCGCAGGAACGGCTCGACGGAGAACCTGGCCTGGGCCTACCTCGGCCTGGGCGAGGTGGCGCTGGCCGGCGGCGACCTGGACGAGGCGCACGAGCTGCTCACGCTGGCCCGCGAGACGTGCCCAGTCGGCTGGTACAGCACCGAGGAGACCCGCGCCCGCATCACGGCCGCGCTGGCGGAGGTCAGCCGGGCCGTCAGCGAACGGTAGGCCCGCCGTCAGCCGCCCTCCCGAGAGTGGGCGGCATGAAGAACAAATGGTCCTGCCTGGCCATCGCCTGCCTGGCCACGCTCCTGCTCTCGCTCGACCTCACGGTGCTGCACCTGGCCCTGCCCAGCCTGGTGGCCGACCTCGGCGCGACCTCCACGCAACTGCTGTGGATCGGCGACATGTACGGCTTCGCGCTGGCCGGCCTGCTCGTCACCATGGGCAACCTGGGCGACCGCATCGGCCGCAAGCGCCTGCTGCTGATCGGCGCGGCCGCGTTCGGCGCCGCCTCGGTGGTCACCGCGTACGCGCCGAGCGCCGAGCTGCTGATCGCGGCCAGGGCCCTGCTGGGCATCGCCGCCGCCACGATCATGCCCTCGACCCTGTCGATCGTCCGGAACGTGTTCACCGAACCCGGCGAGCGGACCGCCGCCATCGGCATCTGGAGCGGGATGAGCGCGGCCGGCTTCGCCATCGGCCCGGTCGTCGGCGGCCTGCTGCTCGACCACTTCTGGTGGGGCTCGGTCTTCCTGATCAACGTGCCGATCATGGTGCTGGTGATCGTCGGCGGCATCGCGGTGCTGCCCGAGTCGAGCAACCCGCGCGCGGGCCGGATCGACCTGGTCAGCGTGGCCCTGTCCGTCGCCGGCATCGTGACCACCATCTACGCGATCAAGGAGGCCGCGCACAAGGGGCTGGAGCACGCCGACGTGGTGGGGGCGGGCGCGGCCGGGATCGCGCTGCTGGCGTTGTTCGTGTGGCGGCAGACGCGGCTGGCCGAGCCGCTGATCGACGTGCGGCTCTTCGGGCGCAGGGCGTTCAGCGCGTCCATCCTGACGAACCTGCTGGCGATCTTCGCCATGTCGGCGATGATGCTGATGTTCGCCTGGTACCTGCAGCTCGTGCTCGGCTGGTCGCCGCTGCAGGCGGGGCTGGCCCAGCTGCCGGGCGGCCTGAGCGGCGCGGTGGGCGGAGTCCTGGCCGCGAAGCTCATCCAGCACCTCGGCCGGAACGGCGTGGTCGCGCTGGGCATGGCCATGAACGCCGCCGGCTTCCTCTACTACGCCACGCTCGGCACCGAGCTGAACTACCTGATGCTGCTGCCCGCGATGGTCATCCAGGGCATGGGCGTCGGGTTCGCCTTCACCGTCAACAACGACAACGTGCTGGCCACCGCGCCGAGGCAGCGGGCGGGGGCCGCCGCGGCGGTGTCGGAGACGGCGTTCGAGCTGGGCGGGGCGCTCGGCATCGCGATCCTGGGCACGGTGCTGACCAGCGCCTACCGGGCCAACCTGGAGCTGCCCGCCGCGGTGCCGGGTGAGGCCGCGCGGGAGTCGCTCGCCGGGGCGCTGAGCACGGCCACGGCGCTGCCCGCCGAGCAGGGCGGGCAGCTCGTCCGGGCGGCGCAGGACGCCTTTCTCGCGGGCATGCACCTGACCTCGGTGGTCACGGCGGGCCTGCTGGCCGTGGTGACCGTGCTCGCGCTGGTGGGGCTGCGCGGCGTGCCGAAGGAGATCCCGGAGGAGGTCCTGACCGCGGCACGCTCCTGAGCCCAGGCGACGGAGACCCGGGCGGCGGGGCTGAGGCGACGGGGCCAAGGCGACGGACGATCGGGCGACAGGCGCTCAGGCGACAGGCGGGCGGGCGAAGGGCGGGCGGCGAAGGGCGAGCGAGGCGACAGGCGGTCAGGCGATGGGGTTCGTCGGGCAGGGGCGGGTGGTCGTCGGGGAGAGGCCGTCGAGCCGGGCGCCGATGAGGCGGGCGATGCCCTCGATGGTCTGGATCCCGGTCCCCTCGCCCGGCTGCCGGTCCGTCTGCACCGCCAGCAGCAGGTCCCGCCCCGGCCCCTCGACGCGGCCGTAGCTGGTCACGGCCCACGTGTTGTGGATGAACGGCCGCGGCGTCCACCCGTTCTTGAGTGCCACCCGGTCCCCCGGCCGGGCGGCCGCGCTGACGCCCCACGCCTGGTCCTTCTGCACCCGCCCCATGAGCCCGAGCACCATCCCGCGATCGGCCGCGGTCAGTCCCTTGCCCCCGTTGATCAGCACCTTCAGCAGCCGGATCCGGTCGGCGGGACTGGTGTTGGTGCCGCCCCAGAACTTGCTCGGCCCCGGCGTGGTCTCCTTCAGCCCGATCCTGCGGTAGAAGGAGCTCATGGCCCCGCCACCCCCGACGCGCGACCACAGCGCGTCCGCGGCGCTGTTGTCGCTCTCCCTGATCATGCGGGCCGCCAGGTCCCGCTCGCCCTCGCCGAGGCGGCCGTCCCGCTGGAGCAGCAGCGCGGCGAGGATGTCCACCTTGGCCCCGCTGGCGGTGATCATGTCGTGCTCGTGCTCACCGTGGCCCAGCCTGGCCCCCGTCACCAGGTCCAGCGCGCCGTAGACGACGCGGCCCGGGCGGCGGCTCACGTACCGGGCGATGTCGCGTTCGAGCCGGGCGCGGGCCACGCTCCCGGCCCGGTTGTCCGGGAACTTCAGCAGGCACCGCGCCACCTTGACCGGCGCCTGCACCGCGACGGGCACGACCGGGGCCCGCTCGGCCCCGCACGCCGTCACCAGTGCCAGCCCCGCCCAGAGCATCCACTTCGCACGCACCCGCAACCCCCGAGATGTCGTCGGGGGTCGTACGGATCATGCCCGGACCGGCGCCCGGGCCCATCGCACCAGGTGCTTTCCTGGTCAGACCTTCAGCACGACCTTGCCGACCGCGCTCATAGGTGCTCGGCCAGGAAGTCGGCGGTCGCGTCCACGGCCTGCGTGACGTACGGCTCGCGGTCGTAGAGGTCGATGTGCTGCTTGGCGTCCACCCAGACGATCTTCTTCGGCTGGTCGAGCCGTTTGAACACCTCCTCGGCCCCCTCGGGCGTGCAGAAGCGGTCCACGACCCCGTGCACGATCAGCGCCGGCTTCGGCGACAGGAAGTCGCTGCCCATCATGTTGTCCATCGTGAGCAGCTCCAGCACGCTCGCCCTGGTCACCTCGTTGGACCAGAGCGGCGAGAGGCCGCGCTCGGTGCCGTAGTAGGCGTACGGCTCGTCGCCCGGCATCGCGGCCTCGCCCCGCTCCGCGACGGCGGGCAGATATTCGACCGGCCCGCCCAGGTCCCGTCGCTCCAGCACCTCCGCCAAGGACCGCAGCGCGGCCTGGTAGTCCATGCCGGACCGCATCGCGTAGGGGTTGTTGTACGCCCCCGCGATGCCGGCGAACACCCGCACCCTAGGCTCGAAGGCAGCAAATTTCAGTGCGTATCCCCCGCCGAGGCAGATCCCGACGGCCCCGATCCGCTCCGGGTCCACCTCGGACCGCGACCGCAGGAACGACACCGCCGCCCGCAGGTCGTGCAGCTTGCCCTGCGGATCCTCGTGGCGGCGCGGCTGGCCGTCCGACTCGCCCCAGTTGCGGTGGTCGAAGGCCAGCGTGGCGTATCCCCGCTCCGCGAGCCGGGCCGCGTACAGCCCCGTGACCTGGTCACGCACCCCGGTGAACGGCCCCGTGAACACCAGCCCCGGCCACGGCCCCGCGCCGGCCGGCACCCGGAGGTCCCCGGCCAGCGTGAGGCCGTCCGCGACGAACTCAACTCTCATAGGCACAAGTGTGCGCTATGAGTCGAACCCGAGCCCCATCCGATCGAGCGCCCGCAGCCACAGGTTGCGCTTGCCCTGGTGCTGGTCGGCCTGCGCGATCGACCACCGGGTGAACTGGATCACCCCCGACCGCACCGGCTCCGGCGGGAACGGGATCGGCTTCTCCTTCACCATCCGCAGCTCGGTCCGCTCGGTGGGCTCGCCCGACAGCAGGTCCAGCATGACGTTCGCGCCGAACCGGGTGGCCCCGACGCCCATGCCGGTGAAGCCGGCGGCGTAGGCCAGCCGGCCGCCGTGCGCCTGCCCGTAGAAGGCGCTGAACCGGCTGCAGGTGTCGATCACGCCGCCCCACCTGTGGGTGAAGCGCACCTCGGCGAGCTGCGGGAAGGTGTCGTAGAAGTGCCGCGCGAGCTTGACGAACGTCTCGTCGCGCTGGTCGTACTCCGGCTTGACCAGGCCCCCGTTGTAGTAGACGGCGTCGTAGCCGCCCCACAGGATCCGGTTGTCGCCGGTCAGCCGGTAGTAGTGGAACTGGTTGCCCGAGTCGCCCACTCCCTGCCGGTTGCGCCAGCCCACCGATGCGAGCTGGTCCTCGGTCAGCGGCTCGGTCATCAGCGCGTAGTCGTACACCGGGACCACGAAGTGCTTGAGCCGCCGCAGCAGCGGCGGGAACACCCCGGTGCCCAGCGCCACCTGGCGCGCGCCCACCGCGCCGTGCGGCGTGCGCAGGCTGATCGTCGTGCCGTCGTCGTGCATCGAGCGGACCGGGCTGCGCTCGTGGACGCGCACCCCGAGGCGCAGGCACGCGTCGCGCAGGCCCCACGCCAGCCGCGCCGGATCGAGCATGGCGCAGCCGCTGCGCTCCCAGAGCCCGCCCAGGTAGGTCGGTGAGTTCACCTCGGCCCGCACCTGCTCCTGATCCAGCGGCAGGTAGTCGAGCCCGAGGTCGGAGATCAGGTCGAGGTGCTCGCTCAGGCCCTCGACCTGCCACGGCTCGGTGGCCACGTGCAGTTCGCCGGTGCGCTCGAACGAGCAGTCCACGCCGTAGCGCTCCAGCGTGCCCTCGATCTCGTCGAGGTTCTCGACCCCCATGCGTTCCAGCCGGTCGATCTCCTCCGGCCACCGCTCCAGCCCGTTGGCCAGGCCGTGGGTGAGGGTCGCCATGCAAAACCCGCCGTTGCGGCCGGTGGCCGCCCAGCCGATCCTGCGGCCTTCGAGCAGGACCACGTCGAGCGAGGGGTCGCGCTCCTTGGCCATCAGGGCCGTCCACAGCCCCGAGAAGCCCCCGCCGACGACGACCAGGTCGGCGGTGGTGTTTCCGAAGAGCCGCGGTCGCGGCTCGGGTCTGGCCGGACTGTCCAGCCAGTACGGCTTGCGCTCCGCATCAGCCAGCGCCTTCAGCGGATCCACAAATCCCACTTCCCTTACGAAAGTCTGAGTTTTGAAATTGCGGGACCAAATAGGTGATCACGCGCGGGTTCCCCCCGCCGGAATCCGATCTCGCCTCCCTGTTCTTGACTGGTTCTCGGGCAGGTGGAAAACCCCTCCGCGACCTGCGGAGGGGAAGCCGGATGAATGCTCTCAGGTACGGCGGCGCGCCGCGACCGCGTTGGCGATCGCGATGAGCACCCCGATGCCGAAGATCAGCGTACCCATGACGTTGACCTGCGGCGGGATGCCGGTCTTCACCGCGCCGACGATCCACAGCGGGAAGGTGACGGTCGAGCCGTTGACGAAGCTCGTCACCACGTAGTCGTCGACGGACAGGGCGAACGACAACATCGCTCCCGCCATCACGCCCGGCATGATCGACGGCAGCGTCACCTGGCGGAACGTGCCCCAGGCCGACGCCCCCAGGTCCTTGGCGGCCTCCTCCAGCGAGGGGTCCAGGGTGACGACCCGCGCCCGCACCGTGACCACCACGAAGGACAGGGAGAACAGCACGTGGGAGATGATGATCGTGTTCGCGTCGCGCGGCACGTTGCCCGAGACGAACAACGACAGCAGCGACGCGCCCATGACCAGCTCGGGCGTGGAGATGGCGGCGAAGACCAGGAAGTTCGTCACGCCCTTGCCGCGGAAGCGGTGCCGGCCGAGCGCCAGGCCCAGCATCGTGCCGATCACGACCGTGATGATCGTGCTGACCAGGGCGATGACCAGCGAGTTGCGCAGCGCCACGGTCAGGTCGGAGATGTCGAACAGCTCGGCGTACCAGCGCAGCGTGAAGCCCTGCCAGGTGGTGTTGGACTTGCTCTGCTTGTCGTTGAAGCCGAACAGGATCATCACGGCGATCGGCGACGACAGCCAGACGATGATCAGCCAGGTGTAGATGTGCAGCAGGCGGTCCCCGAGCCGCGTCCCTCTCATCGGGCCGCCGCCTCGAGCACGTTCTCCGTCCCGAGCACCCTGGCGTAGATGAAGATCCCCACCAGCAGCACCGCCATCAGCGTGAACGACAGCGCCGAGGCGGTCGGGTAGTGGAGGTTGGTCAGGTATTCGGTCTGGATGATGTTGCCGATCATCGTGTTGCCCGTCCCGCCCAGGATCGCGGCGTTGATCGGGTCGGCCGTGGCGGGCACGAACGTCATCAGCACCCCGGCGAACACCCCGGGCAGCGACAGCGGCAGCACCACCCGGCGGAAGGCCGCCGCCCGGGTCGCGTACAGGTCCTGGGCCGCCTCGACCACCCGCGGGTCCACCCGCTCCAGCGACACGTAGATCGGCAGGATCATGAACGGCAGGAAGTTGTACGTCAGACCGCCGACCACGGCCACCGTCGTGGCCAGCACGTGGAAGTCGGCCGGCAGCACCCCCCAGTCCTTCAGCGTGCCGAACAGGATGCCGTTGTCCGCCAGCAGGAAGTTCCACGAGATCGTGCGCAGCACGAACGACACGAAGAACGGCAGCAGGAGCAGGAACAGGTACATGGACTTGCGCCGGCCGCCCTTGAAGGCGATCCAGTACGCCACCGGGTACCCGATCAGCAGCATGGCCACGGTCGCGAGCCCGCCGTAGAGCAGCGAGCGCACGAGCTGGGTGCTGTAGCGGCCGATCGCGTCGCTGTAGTTGGAGAAGCTGAACGTCATGGCGAAGCCGTCGATCGCGTTGCCGGTCTGCAGCGACACCGACGCCATCGCCACCATGGGCACGACCAGGAAGATCGCCAGCCACATCCAGCTCGGCAACGCGAGCAGGTAGGGGGTGAGCCGCCTCATCGCTTATGCCTGGGTGATGGACTGGAAGATCGGGTTGAACACCTGCTCCTGCTGGGTGGTGAGCTGGGTGTAGCTGCGCAGCTTGGCGTAGTCGGCCTCGCTGGGGAACATGAGCGGGCTGTCGACCATGTCCTCCAGGGCCTTCTTGTCATCGCCCTTGGCCGTCTTGGCCTTCTCCCGCAGCAGGTCCTGCACGGCCGGGACCGGCGTCACGTACTGGATGTACTCGTCCAGCTCGGCGGCCACGGCCGGCTGGTAGAGGTAGTCCATCAGCATGAGGGCGTCCACCGGGTTGGCCGCGCCCTTGGGGATGAGCATGTTGTCGGTCCAGATCGTGCCGCCCTCGGCGGGCACCACGAACTTCACGGGCTCGCCGGCGAGCTGCCGCTGGAACACGTCGCCGGACCAGGCCATGGTCAGCCAGACGTCACCCTTGGACACGGCATCAATATACGACTGATCGTAATATTTCCGGACAAGTCCGGCATCGCGCTGCGCCTTGAGCTTCTCCCCAGCCTTCTTCCAGTCCGCCTCGGTCGACTTCTCGGGGTCGATGCCCAGCGCGAACATCCCGAAGTTGCCGATCTCCTGGGCGTCGGCCATCATGCCGACCCGCCCCTTGTACTTGGGATCGAACAGCGACTCGATGCTGGTGATGTCGTCCTTAACGTAGTCGGTGTTGTACGCGATCCCGGTCACCCCGGACGTGTACGGAATCGTGTACTTGTTACCGGGGTCGTAGGACCGCTCCTTGTACTTCTGCCCGGCGTTGGCCTGGAAGTTCGGCAGCTTGGAGTGGTCCAGCGTCACCGCGTAGCCGAGCTCGATCATGTGCTGGAGCTGGATGCCGTTGGTCATGACCACGATGTCGTAGCCCAGCGGCTGACCGGCGCGCAGCACGGGGTCGGCCTTGCCGAAGAACTCCGCGTTCTCCTGGATGACCTCTTTGTACTCGTAGGAGATGCCGGTGTCCTTCTTGAACTTCTCCAGCGGCCCCTTGTCCTCCGGCATGTACTCCGGCCAGTTGGCGAAGACGACCTTGCCGTTCTGCTTCTGCTTGGCCCAGAAGTCGGCGACGGCGTCGGCCTTCGGCGGCGCGGCCTTCTGCCCCTGCACGCCACAGGCGGCCAGAGCGAGGCCGGCGGCGGAGAAACCGGCGAGCCTGAAGACGTCACGGCGGGTACGGGGCTGGGTCATTCCACGCATGAGGGGGTTCATGAGGTGCTATCAACTTCCAATCACATACGAGTGCTGCGCCTGCCAGGACAGCCACACGGAGTCGCCCCGCTCCGCCGTCGCCGTGGCGTCGTGCGCGTTCTGCTGGAACACCGTGATCTCCGCCCCGTCCGGGAGGCTCACGGCGTAACTGTTGTAGGTGCCCAGGTAGACGACCTCACCCACGGTGCCGCGCACCGCGCTCAGCTCCCGGCCGGGCTCCTCGGTGCCGATGGTGATCTTCTCGGGCCGCACGGTCACCGTCACGTCGCCGTCGTGCCCCGGCACCAGCACCCGGCCGCCGCCGACCTTCAGCTCGCCGCCGGTCGCGGCGCCGGCGAGCAGGTTGGAGGTGCCGATGAAGCCGGCCACGAACGGCGTGGCGGGCCGCTCGTAGATCTCGCGCGGACCGGCGAGCTGCTCGACCAGGCCGTCGTTCATGACGGCGATCCGGTCGCTCATGGTCAGCGCCTCGTTCTGGTCGTGCGTGACGTACACGAACGTGATGCCGACCTCGCGCTGGATGCGCTTCAGCTCGATCTGCATGGCCTGGCGCAGCTTGAGGTCGAGCGCGCCCAGCGGCTCGTCCAGCAGCAGCGCCCGCGGGCGGTTGACCAGCGCCCTGGCCAGCGCCACGCGCTGCTGCTGGCCGCCGGACATCTCGCGCGGCATGCGCTTCTCCCGGCCGCCGAGATCGACGATCTCCAGCATCTCGCCGACCCGCCGCCTGATCTCCTCCTGCGGCGTCCTGCGCTGCTTGAGGCCGAAGGCCACGTTGTCCCAGACGCTCATGTGCGGAAAGAGCGCGTAGGACTGGAAGACCATGTTGACGTCGCGCTTGTTCGGCGGGACGTTCGTCACGTCCTGGCCGAGCAGCTTCACCAGCCCCTTCGAGGGCGCCTCGAAGCCCGCGATCATTCTCATGGTCGTGGTCTTGCCGCAGCCGGAGGGGCCGAGGAGGGAGAAGAACTCCCCCTCGGCGATGTCCAGCGTCACTCCCTTGACCGCCTGGACGACCTCGCCATGCGAGTGATACTCCTTGACGACGTCTTCAAGCTCAATCGCACTCAGCCCGGTCATATCCAGGATTTTTCCTTGCTAGTCGCCGATGTAGTGCATGACGTGCTTGACCCTGGTGTAGTCGTGCAGACCGAACACCGAGAGGTCCTTGCCGTACCCGGAGTGCTTGAAGCCGCCGTGCGGCATCTCCGAGACGAACGGGATGTGCGTGTTGACCCACACCACGCCGAAGTCGAGCCGGTTCGACATGCGCATGGCCCGGCCGTGGTCGGAGGTCCAGACCGAGCCGCTCAGGCCGTACTTCACGTCGTTGGCCTTGGCCAGCGCGTCGGCCTCGTCGGAGAACGTCTGGACGGTGATCACGGGCCCGAAGACCTCGTTCTGCACCATCTCGTCGTCCTGCCTGAGCCCGTCCACGATGGTCGGGGCGAAGAAGTAGCCCTGGTCGCCGACGCGGTGACCGCCGGTGAGGACCTTCGCGTGTGCGGGGACCCGGTCGATGAAGCCCTGGACCTTGGCGAGCTGGTTCTCGTTGTTGAGCGGGCCGTAGAGGGCCTCCTCGTTGTCCAGGTCGCCGGTGACCGTGCCGGCGGCGGCCTCGGTGAGGGCGGCCACGAACTCGTCGTGCACGCTCTCGTGCACCAGCACCCGGCAGGCGGCCGTACAGTCCTGGCCGGCGTTGTACAGGCCCGCGGTGGCGATGTCGGCGGCGGCCTTGCCCAGGTCCTTGACGTCGTCGAAGACCACGACCGGCGCCTTGCCGCCGAGCTCCAGGTGCACCCGCTTGAGGTCGTCGGCGGCGCTCTTGGCGACCGACATGCCCGCGCCCACCGAGCCGGTGATGGCCACCATCGCGGCCGTCGGGTGGCTCACGACCAGGGCGCCGGTCTCGCGGTCGCCGGTGACCACGTTGAAGACGCCCGCGGGCAGCACCTCGCCGAGGATCTCGGCCAGCTTGAGCGTCGAGACGGGGGTGGTGTCGGACGGCTTGAGCACGATCGTGTTGCCGGCCGCCAGCGCGGGGGCGATCTTCCAGACCGCCATCATCATCGGGTAGTTCCACGGCGTGACCTGGCCGATGACGCCGATCGGCTCGTGCCTGATCACGCTGGTGTGCTCGGCGAGGAACTCGCCGGCCGTCGGGCCCTCCAGCGTGCGCGCCGCGCCCGCGAAGAAGCGGAAGTGGTCGGCGGCGACCGGCGTCTCGTCCTCGGCCATGCGGGCGCGGGGCTTGCCGGTGTTGCGGCACTCGGCCTCGTTGATCTCGTCGGCCCGCGCCTCGATCGCGTCGGCGACCTTGAGCAGCAGGTTGGCCCGCTCACCAGGGGTGGTGCTGCCCCACGACTCGAACGCGGCGGCCGCGGCGGCGAAAGCGGCGTCGACGTCCTCGGCACCCGACACCGGGGCCTGGACATAGGCCGCGCCCGTGCAGGGATCGATGATGTCGGAGAATCGGCCGCTCTTGGCGTCCACGAACTCACCGTTGATGAAGTTCTGCAGACGGGTGGTCGTCAAGGTGATGACCTCCTCGTGAGGTGGGCTGAGATGCCGCGACTCTGACAGAGCAATGGCATCCGGACAAGGGATTTCGTGGTGAAGATATCAAATTGCTACGAATTCGCTTGACAGACCGCGAAGAACTGACAACATGTCGCACCAGGACGGCAACCCACCGGGAACGCCCCCGTAACGCCGGACCGGTAGGAGGAAACCTCTCGATGACGACGCCGCCGCGCGTACGCCGAAATCACGCCAACTCCGGCCCCGTGGTGCTCGACGACCTGTCGAAGCAGATCATCGAACAGCTCCAGGCGGACGGTCGCATGCCGTACGCGGCCATCGGGAAGGCGGTCGGCCTCTCGGAGGCGGCGGTGCGCCAGCGGGTCCAGCGGCTGCAGGACGCCGGCGTGATGCAGATCGTCGCCGTCACCGACCCCCTCACGCTGGGCTTCCCCCGGCAGGCCATGATCGGCGTCAACTGCGAGGGCGACCTGGAGTCGGTGGCCGACGAGCTGGCGGCCATCGAGGAGATCGACTACGTGGTGCTCACGGCGGGCTCCTTCGACGTGATCGTGGAGGTGGTCTGCGAGGGCGACGGTCACCTGCTGGAGATCCTCAGCAAGATCCGCGCCATCCCGGCCGTACGGGCGACCGAGTCGTTCGTGTACCTGAAGCTGCGCAAGCAGACGTACTCCTGGGGCACCCGCTAGCCCACCCTCGCGACCGCGCGCACGGGCGCGCCGTCGGCGCCGGGGAGCCGCAGCGGCAGCAGGAACACCTCGATCGGCCTCCCCCGCACCTCCAGCAACCGGTCCAGGCCGGTCAGGTTCTCCGCGATCACGGCGTGCGCGCCGCACAGCACCCGGTGCGCCGGGAAGTCCTCGGCGGGCGTCGGGTCCACGCTCAGCGCGTCGATCCCGACCGTACGGACACCCCGCTCGACCAGCAGCCCGGCCGCCTCCTCGCTGAGGTACGGGTGCGCCGGGTAGTCCGCGCTCCCCCAGTACGCCGACCATCCGGTGGCGACCAGCACGATCGTCCCCGCCCTGAGCCCCTCGACCTCCTCGAAGGTCGCCGCCCCGATGGCCGAGCGCGGCGCCAGGCCCCGCGCGTCCACCACCACGGCGGGCCCGCAGAAGCGCTCCAGCGGCAGCTCGTCCAGCGCGGGCAGCGCGTCGTCGATGTGGACGGGCGCGTCCACGTGGGTGCCCGACTGGGAGCCCAGGTGCAGGGCCAGCACGTTGACGCCGTCGCGGGCCACGGTGAGCGCCGGGCCGACCGAGACCTCCGGATCGCCCGGGTAGACGGGCATCCCGGTCTCGATCGGCACCGACAGGTCGACGAGCTCGCTCACGCGACCGGCTCCGCCGCCCTGCCCGCCGCAGTGTCCACGATCGGCAGGATCGGGGTGTCGGCCGAACGCACCAGGCGCGGCCCGTCGGGACCGTAGACCTCGCGCGGCTCGGGGAAGGCGGCCAGCAGCAGCAGGTAGAGCAGCCCGGCCACGGCGAGCCCGACCGGCAGCGAGATGTCCACCTCGCTGGCCAGGTGGCCGAGCGGCCCGACGAACTGGCCGGGCAGGTTGACGAACATCAGCGCCAGCCCGGCGGAGACCAGCCAGGCGCTCAGCCCGCGCCAGTTCCAGCCGTGGGCGAACCAGTAGCGGCCGCCGCGCTGGCGCCGGTTGAACACCTGGAGCGCCTCGGGGTCGTACCAGCCGCGCCGGGTGACGTAGCCGAGCATCATGATCACCATCCAGGGTGCCGTACACGTGATGATCAGTGTGGCGAACGTGGAGATGCTCTGCGTGAGGTTCGCGGCGAACCGGCCGACGAAGATGAACACGATCGACAGCGTGCCGATGAACACCGTGGCCTGTACCCGGGAGAAACGGGGGAAGACGCTGGAGAAGTCGAGGCCGGTGCCGTACAGGGAGGTCGTGCCGGTGGACATCCCGCCGATCAGGGCGATGAGGCAGACGGGCACGAAATACCAGCCGGGGGAGACGGCCAGCAGGCCGCCGACGTAGTTGGGGGCGGCCGGGTCCACGTACTCGGCGGCCTTGGCGGCGATGATCGAGGCGGTGGCCAGGCCGAAGAAGAACGGCAGGATGGTGGCGATCTGCGACAGGAACGCGGCCGCCATCACCCGCCGGCGCGGGGTGTTCGCCGGGATGTAGCGGGACCAGTCGCCCAGGAAGGCGCCGAACGAGACCGGGTTCGACAGCACGATCAGGGCCGCGCCGATGAACGAGGGCCAGAACGGGGCGCCGGCCGGGAGCGCGCCCGGGTAGGACGGGTCGAAGTCGCCGGCGAAGGCGAAGACGCCCAGGACGAACAGCAGCGACGCGGCCGCCACCGCGATCTTGTTGACGAACAGCATGAAGCGGAAGCCGTACACGCAGACCACGAGCACGAGGACGGCGAAGATCGCGTACGCGGCGCCGTACGAGAGGTCGGTGTCCGGCAGCCCCACGAGCCGGTGCGCGCCGCCCACCAGCGCGTCGCCCGACGACCACACCGAGATCGAGAAGAACGCGATCGCGGTCAGCAGCGACAGGAACGAGCCCACCACCCGGCCGTGCACGCCCAGGTGGGCCGAGGAGGAGACGGCGTTGTTGGTGCCGTTCAGCGGCCCGAACAGCGACAGCGGCGCCAGGATCAGCGCGCCCACCACCAGCCCGAGCACGGTGGCGGCCAGTCCCTGCCAGAACGACAGGCCGAACAGGATGGGGAAGGCCCCCAGCACGCAGGTGGCGAACGTGTTCGCGCCCCCGAAGGCGACCCGGAACAGATCGACCGGGCGGGCGGTGCGGTCGGAGTCGGGGATGCGCTCGACGCCGTACGTCTCGATCTCGGTGATGGAGCCGCTGCTCATGTCTTCTCCTGGATCGCCAGCAGGCTGACGAGGTCGTAGGCCACGTGGGAGGCGGCGATCGAGGTGATCTCCGCGTGGTCGTAGGCCGGGGCCACCTCGACCACGTCGGCCCCGATCAGGTTGGCGCCGGCCAGGCCGCGCAGGATCTCCAGCAGCTCCCGGCTGGTGAGCCCGCCGGCCTCCGGCGTGCCCGTGCCGGGGGCGTGGGCGGGGTCGAGCACGTCGATGTCCACCGAGACGTAGAGAGGCCGGTCGCCGACCCGCTGCCGCAGCAGGTCGATCACCTCGTCCAGCCCGCGCCGCAGCACGTCGGCCGCGGTCACGATGCCGAACCCGAGCCGCCGGTCCTCCTCCAGGTCCTTCTTGCCGTAGAGGGAGCCCCGGATGCCGACGTGACTGAGCGCCTCGGTGTCGAGGATCCCCTCCTCGACGGCCCGCCGGAACGGGGTGCCGTGCGTGTACTCGGCCCCGAAGTAGGTGTCCCACGTGTCGAGGTGCGCGTCGAAGTGCACCAGCGCCACGGGACCGTGCTTCCTGGCCGCCGACCGCAGCAGCGGCAGCGCGATCGTGTGGTCGCCGCCGATGGTGACCAGCCGGGCGTCCAGCTCGTCGGCCGCGCCCTCGATGGTCTCGATGGCGGCGCCGATGTCGTACGGGTTGACCGCGATGTCACCGGCGTCGGCCACCTGCACCCGCTCGAACGGGGCGACGTCCAGCCCCGGATGGTACGGCCGAAGCAGCCGGGACGCCTCACGGACCGCGGCCGGACCGAACCTGGCGCCCGGCCGGTAGGAGACGCCGGTGTCGAAGGGTACGCCCACCACGGCCACGTCGGCCCGCCCGACCTGGTCGAGGCGGGGCAGCCGGGCGAACGTGGCGGGCCCGGCGAAGCGGGGGACCTTGGAGGAGTCGACGGGGCCTGTGTTCATGCGGACAGTGTTCGTCATGGCTCTGACCTGGGACAATTGTGGTCACCACAAAGTATTACGGTGTGTGTTGTGGCTGACCACAAGCTGACGGTCGAAGACCTCATCCGCTCCCCCGCCCTCCAGCTCCGCGTCCTGGCGGGCGAGTCCGGCCTGCCCCGCTCGGTCTCGTGGGCCCATGTGAGCGAGCTGGACGACCCCACCCCCTGGCTGCTGGGCGCCGAGGTCATCATGACCACGGGCATCGGCGTCCCCCGGACGGCGGCCCGGCAGCGCGCCTACCTGGAGCGCCTGGACGACGCCGGCGTCTCGGCCCTCGCCCTGTCGGCCCAGCTCCACGTCCCGCCGCTGCACCCGGCCTTCTTCGAGACCGCCGAGGAGCGCGGCATGCCGGTGCTGGAGGTGCCGCTGGCGGTCCCGTTCATCGCGATCGCCCAGGAAGTGGCCGCGGCGCTCCAGGAGGACGCCAGCCACCGCCTGGGCGCCCAGCTCCAGGTCTTCGGCGCGCTGCGCTGGCTGGCCGCGGAAGACCTCGACACGGCCACGCTCTTCAAACGCCTGGAACGCCTGTCCGGCTACGACGTCTTCCTGTCCACCCGGCACGGCCGTCCCCTGCTGCCCGGCGTACCCGTCCCGCCCCTCGACGTCCTTCCCGGCCAGCCCGACGCGCCGCCGACGATCCCCGGCGGCTTCGTCGTCCCGGTGTCCGCTCCCGGGGGCCCGGCGGGCTATCTGGTCGCCTTCGAGCGCGAGGGCGCCCGCCCGGCGGGCCTGGCCGTCGTCCAGCACATCGCCACGGTCGCGGCGCTGCAGGTGGCCATGGCCCGGCACGAACGGGAGACGCTGCGCAGGGAGGGCGCGGAGACGCTGGCCGAGCTGCTCCAGGACCTCCTCGACCCGCCGGCCGCCCGCCGCCGCCTGGCCCGGCTCGGCCTGCCCATGGACGCCGACACCGTCCTGCTGGTGGTCCGCAGCGTCCCCGACGACGCCCTCCGCCGCGCCCTCGACCCCCTGCCCCACCTGATGCTGCGCCGCGGCGACGACCACTACGTCCTGGGCCCACCCGCCCTCGGCCCCGCCGTCGCCGCCGCCCCGGGCGCGGCCGCGGGCCTGAGCCGCCCGTTCCCGCCCGGGGAGTCCCTGCAGGTGGCGCAGAGGGAGGCGGTCTGGGCGGTGACCCACGCCGCCGAATCGGGCAAGGCCCTGGTCCACTACGGCGAGGACACGACGGGCCGCTGGCTGCCGGACGACCCGGCGACCCTCTCGGCCCTGGTGGACCACGTGCTGGGCGGGGTGCTGAGCTACGACGAGGCGCACGACTCGAAGCTGCTCATGTCGGTGCGGGTGTGGATGGAACGCAACCGCCACGTGGAGGACGCCGCATCCGCGCTCCACGTCCATCCCAACACCCTGGCCTACCGCCTACGCCGCTTCGCCGCCCTCACGGGCCGCGACCTGTCGTCGAGCGCGGCGTTCGCCGAGGTCTGGCTCGCCATCCGAGCCGCCCGCCAGCTCGGCCTCCTCGGACCCTAGCGGGCCGTCCCCGGCGAACAACCTCAATTGCTCACTGCTGACGGAACTGGATGGTCGCGATCTCCCACGCTTCCAGCGGCAATCGCACCACACCGTCCCTGACCTGCACGGGCTCCCCCGGACGCCCTCGGAGGTCGGCCTGCCGGGCCTCGGTCAGGTCGCCCGAAATGACCGCCTCGGTGGGCTCGGGGGTGAGGGCCACCACCCGGAGCTCCTTCCAGCCGTCCCGGTCCCGCAGCGAGGTCATCACCACGCCCTCGCCCGTCACCGACAGCCCGGCCGCGGGTGAGGGCAGCGGGAGGAAGCGCTCGCCCTGCCCCGGCACCACGAGCAGGTCGTGCCGGAAGGACTCCGCCTGCGGCACCACCTCCTCCCAGGAGCCCTGGTACGGCATCAGCGCCAGGTTCACCGACCGCACCCCGCGCGACTGCGCCGCCGGAGTGGGCAGCTGGGGGCCGGCCGGTTCGGGGCGGAGGGCGTTGCGGTTGCGGGAGAGGTAGCCGACCGAGCGCAGCAGCGTCAGAGCCAGCTCCCCGTCCTCGACCTCGTACTCCGTCACGTGCTCCAGCAGCGCCGCCACACCTCCGGCGGCCACCCAGGAGGAGGCCGGGAAGGTGGGCAGCGGGGTCTCGCCGCAGCCGCCCTCCGAGGTGAGGCCACGGGTGACGACCGCGAACTGGCCCTCGGCGTACGAGTGCGTGGCCGCCGACGGGAGCGGGACGTGCAGGCGTACCCGGTGGTCGTCGCAGCGGTTGTCGAACTCGACGCGCAGGCGGACGAACGGCTCGCCCGCGCGCAGCTCGACCTGGGTGGTGACGGTGATGTCCTCCGTCCTGGAGCTGCGCGTCATGGCGGGCACCTCCGGAGCGCCGTCCACGCCCTCGCCCGAGACTGGCCAGCGGTACGTACGCCGCACCTCCACGATCGACACCAGCGGCCCCGAGCAGAGCAGCTCGACCTCGACCCGCTCCGGCTCCGACACCAGGAGGTCGGCCAGCGGGGGCGCGTAGTTGTAGGTGTCGCCCACGTCGCCGCGGTCCACGATGCGGCCGGCGCCGGTGACCGTGGTGCCGTCCTGGCCGACCAGCGTCAGCGTGCCCTCCGGCTCGATGGTGACCCGCAGCAGCCCGTTGTCCAGCACCTCGTGGTCGCCGCGCACCGGCAGGGCCGCCGAGTCGGAGCGGAGCCAGCAGGACGGATGGTGCTCGCCGAGCATGGGGTGGACCCGCTCGGTCCGGGCGGGGCCGTAGACCCGGTCGTGGGGGACGGGGCGGATGCTCGTGTGGCCGAGCGGCGGGGCCTCCACCAGGACCGCGACCGTGCGGCGCGGCTCGGCGACGATGCGGACGCGGGTCACGCCGTCGAGGGCGCCCCGCAGGTCGTCCACGTCGAAGACGACCGAGGTCTCGCGGGCCACGGTGAAGACCAGCGTGTCGCCCTCGACCGTCCAGTCGGTGATGTGCTGGCCGTACAGCTCGGTGCCGTGGATGAAGGTCAGCGCCGTGGCGGGGTCCATCTCCTCGTCGAGCAGCAGCGTGGCCGCGTACTCGAGGGGCTGCGTGGGCACCGGCCGGCCCCACGGGTCCACCAGCGGGTCCATCCCGGCGACGTCCACGATCACGACCCCGCCCCGCGCGTCCGGCGTCGGGTTGACGATCAGCACCCCGTCGGACGGTACGGTCCGCGCCAGGCGGGCGGTCACCATGTCGCGCACGGCCTGCCCGAGCTGCTCGGCCTCCGCGATGCGGGCGGCCACCTGCTGGGCGGTTTCGTCCACGCCGCACCCGGTCACCGAGTCGTGGCCGCTGGCGTCCACCAGCCGCCACCACGCCATGTCGAGGAAGCGGCCCGGCCACTTCTCGCCCCAGAGGGCGGCCAGCGGCTCGGCGTAGCGCTCGACCATCCGCTCGGCGCGGCCCATGGCCTGCTTGACGTGGGCGCGGACGGAGATGACGCCGGGCAGGATGTTGGCCCGGGCGTGGGAGCGGAGCTCTCCGTGCACCTCGGGCAGGCCATCCACTTCACCCGAATAAGAACCGATATATCCGGACAAGGTGTCCATGCGGGCGCCGATCGCCGCCACCATCTCCGGCAGCCCGCGCACGGGCGCCGAGTGGTCGGTCCCGTACATCGCCAGCAGCGACCCCTCGGGACCGTGCCACTCCCGCATGGTCTTGACGAACGCCGCCGCCCGCTCCTCCAGCCCCTGCGCGTCGTAGAACAGGTGGGCCCCGTTGCCGTAGCCGCCCGCCGGGAGGTACTGGGTGCGCAGCGCCGTGCCGTCGGGGGCGACCCAGGCGAACGCGTCGGTGGTGACCGAGGACGGCACCCCGCGGTACACGCAGGCGTGCAGCAGCCCGGCCTTGCGCAGGATCTGCGGCATCTGGGCCGTGTGGCCGAACATGTCCGGCAGGTAGCCGACCGGCATGGCGCCACCGAGCTTGTCCGCCCGGTCCATGCCCAGCTCCAGGTTGCGGATGATGTTCTCGCCGGAGCACAGGAACTCGTCGAGCAGGATCTGCCACGGCCCCACCGCCAGCCGCCCCGACTCCACCAGGGCCGCCACGCGGTCGCGATTCTCCGGGCGCACCTCCAGGTAGTCGTCCACGCAGGCGAGCTGCCCGTCCAGGGTGAAGTGGTAGGCCGGCTCGCGTTCCATGGTGTCGAGCACCTCGTCCAGCAGCGCCACCAGGCGCAGCCGGAAACGCTGGAACGGTTCGTACCACTCCCTGTCCCAGTGCGTGTGCGGTACGACGACGATCTCCTTGCTCACGCTGCCTCCCCTCCAATGGGCAGATCATGCTGTACGGCGTAACGGGCCGCGATCCGCTGCGCCGTGACGATGTCCTCCAGCCCGCCGCCCACGTCGGTCAGCGGCGGCTTGCCATCGTTCACGTAAGCATGGAAGGCCAGGAGTTGTACCTCGAATGCCTCAGTCACGTCCCGCCAGTGCGTACGGCTCTCGCCGTCGGAAACCACGGTGAGCCTGGTCGGGGCATTCATCAGATAAGGCGAGGGGAAGACCAGCTGGAGCGAGCCCCGGTCATGGTGGACGACCACGGTCTCGCGGTAGGCGGGATAGTCCTCCAGATAGTGCCAGCGGATGGAGAACCGGCCCCGGATCGGCAGCGGCCCGGAGATCTCGATGGAGCCGGGCGCGGGCCCCCACGTCTCAACGTACGAAATTTCCGTAGGCGAGCCAGTAAAGCGCCTCAAGAGCGACAAATCGTGGCATATCGAGCCCAACGCCACCCCGTAGAGGTTCCGCACCGCCTCGGGCGCCGACTCCCCCAGCGCCCGCGACACCAGATCGGTCTCCGCGGCGCGCAGCGCGGCGAGCAGCCCGGCGTCCACGTCGCGGGCCTGCGCCAAATTCGCGAACGCGAGCTGCGACTCCCCGCTCGGATGCAGCACCGTCACCTCGACCGCCCGGATCACCTCGGGCCCGCCCAGCCCGGCCAGCACCTCCTCGGCCCGGCGCACGGCGGGGTCGTACTGCTTCATGTAGCCGACCATCAGCCGCCCCTCGGGCAGCGCCGCCACCTCGGCCCTGGTCAGCGCGAGCGGCTTCTCGCACAACACGGCGTACCCGCCGGCCAGCGCCTGCCGCACGGTCTCGCCGTGGGAGCCGGAGGCCAGCACGACGACGGCCTCGAAGCCGCCGTCGGCCAGCATCTCCGCCACATCGGTGAACCGCCGGGAGGCGCCCAGCCGGTCCCCGACCACGTCGGCGAGCGTGCGCGACAGGTCGCACACCGCCACCACCTCGAACAGGTCGCGCCGCCTCGACAGCAGCGGCACGTAGACCGCCTGGGTGACGGCCCCGCAACCCACAAGAGCGATTCTCAAAGTCCCAAGTCCTTCAACTTCCGGCGATTGGCCGCTTGATCGGCGATGTTCTGGGCGACCGTGCGCCGCCCGGGCAGGGTGTCCTGCTCGATGACGATCCAGCCGGCGTAGCCGATCTCGTCCAGCGTCCGCACCACGCCGGGCAGGTCCAGCTCGCCCTCCCCGAGCCGGGCGAACCCGCCGCGGCCCATGAGCTCGCGCAGGTCCACGCCGTCCGACAGGGCCTGGGCCAGGATCTTCGTGTCGCCGTCCTTGATGTGCACGTGCCCGACCCGGTCCGCCCACGCGCGCAGGCAGGCGACCGGGTCTCCCCCGGCCAGCAGCAGGTGCCCGGTGTCCAGGCAGAGCGGCACGTCGGTCAGCTCCAGCAGGCGCTCGACGTCCTCGGGGGTCTCGACGTACGTGCCGAGGTGATGGTGGAAGGCGGGCTCGAACCCGCGCTCGCGGCACCGGTCGGTGGCCTCCTGGACGCGGGCGGCGTACGCGGGCCAGTCGGAGGCGGCCAGCCCTGGAGCGGTCCCTCCCGGGCGGGCGAACCGCTCCGGGGAGCCCGAGCAGGCCAGCGTGGGCCGCGGCGCCAGTTCACCGGAGGGGGCGGCGGCGAAGACGTCGAGCGCGGCCTCCAGCGCGGGCAGCCCGCGAGCGTACGCCTCGGCGTCGCCGTAGCGCAGGTCCACCCAGCCGCCCGCGAGCAGCAGCCCGGCCCCGGCCAGCCGGTCGGCCAGCTCGGAGCCGGTGCCCAGGTAGCCGATCGGGCCGGAGTCGATGCCCTCGTAACCGGCCTCGGACAGCGCGCCGACCATCTCGTCGGGGGTCAGCGGCGGCGGCGCGTCACTCAGCTCGAACACGCCGAAGCTCACAGGGGCGTTGGCGACTTTCCTCACGCGCATAGGGCGATCACCTCGTTCTCGTAGGTTTCCAACCGGTGCGGCCCGTCGATCGCCGGCAGCAGCACCCGCTCGCCGCGGACCACCTGCCGGGTGCCGTCGGGGCGGACCAGCACCAGGCCGTCGGCGTCCAGCGCGAGCAGCTCGTCGCCCAGCCTGACCAGCAGCGGCCCGTCGGGGCCCGTGGAGACGGCGGTGCGGCCGGCCCGCACGCCGTCCAGCACGGAACCGGGCTCCTCGGCCAGCACCCAGGTCGTGGGCGCGCCGGGCAGGCCGTCGGAGCCGGGGCGGTGGAAGTCGCTGCCGCCGATCGCGATCACGTCGTCGCGCCAAGCGTCGGCCCAGG
Source organism: Nonomuraea sp. NPDC049709 (assembly GCF_040674815.1). Lineage (NCBI taxonomy): Bacteria > Bacillati > Actinomycetota > Actinomycetes > Streptosporangiales > Streptosporangiaceae > Nonomuraea > Nonomuraea sp. NPDC049709. Next base: position 47,181 of record NZ_JBFANM010000043.1, on the reverse strand, counting down.
CCAGCGGCGCGCCCCAGCGGCGATCCCACCAGCCGGAGCTCCACACCTCGGCGACCCGGGGCCGGCGGCTGATCGGCAGCAGCCAGGCGCAGTCGCCGCCGAGCGGGTGGTTGATCGAGATCAGCCCGCCCTCGCGCTCGGCGTGCTCCACCCAGGAGTCGGCCGGCTGCCGGAAGTCCACCCAGCCGACGTCGCCGAACACGTTCGCGTGGCCCCGGTCGGTGGTGACCTCCTGGCCGGGGATGAGCGTGACGTCCCGGTCGATCTTGCCCAGCCAGGGGTGGTGGCTGACGGTGTTGTGGTCGGTGACGGCCAGGAAGTCGAGCCCGCGCCCGCGGGCGAGCTCCGCCAGCTCGGCGATGGTCAGGCTGCCGTCGCTGTGCAGGGTGTGGGCGTGGAAGTCACCGGCGTACCAGCGCAGGCCGTCGATGTCGGGGATGTCCCGGCGGGGCGGGCGCTCGCCGTGCGGCGGCTCCCCGGCGACGGGCTCGGGCACGCTCTCGAACGAGATGTCCAGGGTGTAGTCCAGGCCCTGCGACGGGATCCGGTGCAGGCGCAGCCACACGTGCCAGGTCCCGGCCTCCGGCTCGCCCGGCAGGTAGCCGGGGGTGGCCCAGTCGCGGGTGATCGTGTACTCGTCGCGCGCGCCTCCCGACCAGCCGCGGAAGCCGTCCGGGGAGCCGCATCCGAGGTCGATCACCCCTTGCGACCTGTCGTAGGAGAGCTTCACGGTGACGGCGGCCGCCCCGGGCGGCACCTCGAACGGCACCTCCCGCAGGATCCGCTCCAGCCGGTCGTCCAGCGACCAGTGCCCTCTCACACCAGCTCTCCGTTCCGGTAGACGAGTGCCCGGTCGCGCCGGGGCAGCGCATGACCGTCATCCCCCACGGCGGGTTCACTGCCCTCGGGCACGACGGCCTGCACGGTCGTGTCGTTGACGTCGAGGGTCACGAGATGGGACGCGCCCAGGTTCTCCACGATCGCCACCTTCCCGCCGAACGCCCCTTCCGCGGCCTCGGCGGAGTAGGTCATGTACTCGGGCCGCACGCCGTACACGATCTTCTCCCCGTCGGACAGCAGCCCCTCCGCGGAGGCCGGGACCGCGACCTTGCACCCTGCCACCTCCAGCGTGTCACCTCGTACGGTGCCGTCCAGCAGGTTCATGGGTGTCGAGCCGATGAAGCCGGCGACGAACGTGTTGGCCGGCCGCTGGAACACCTCCGCCGGCGTGCCGATCTGCCGGATGTGCCCCGCCTCCATGACCGCCATCCGGTCGGCCATGGCCAGCGCCTCGGCCTGGTCGTGGGTGACGAAGACGGTGGTGACGCCCAGCTCGCGCTGGAGCTTCTTGAGGAACGTGCGCGCCTCCAGCCGCAGCCGGGCGTCCAGGTTGGACAGCGGCTCGTCGAACAGGTACGCCTGCGCCTGCGTGGCCATCACCCTGGCCAGCGCGACCCGCTGCTGCTGCCCGCCGGACAGCTGGCCGGGCCGCCGGTCCATGAGGTGTTCGAGCCCGAGCCGCGCTCCCACCTCGACGGCCTTGTCGCGGCGTGTGCCCTTGGGGACCTTCTTGATCCGCAGCGGGTAGGCGATGTTCTCCGTGACGTCCATGTGCGGGAACAGCGCGTAGTCCTGGAACACCATCGCCACGTCCCGGCCGCCCGGCTGCACGCCCGTGACGTCCCGCCCGCCGATCACCACGGCGCCGCCGGTGGCGGTCTCCAGCCCGGCGATCGTGCGCAGCAGCGTGGTCTTGCCGCAGCCGGAGGGCCCGAGCAGGGCGAAGAACTCGCCGTCGGGGACGGCCAGGTCGAGCGCGTCGAGCGCTTTCACCCCGCCGGGGTAGACCTTGGTCAGCCCGCGTAGTTCGATGGCGGCCATTAACGCTTGATCCCTCCGTGGAAGCGGAAGCCGTACTTCTTGCTGACGAACAGGTACATGAGCACCACCGGGATCGAGTACAGCAGCCCGAACGTGGACAACATGCTCAGGTTGGCCTGGCCGCCCTCGGTGTACAGCGTGTACGTGATCACGGCCGCCGGCTGCTTCTCGACGTCGCTCAGCAGCAGGTATGGCATCAGGAAGTTCCCCCACACGTTGGCCACGGCCCAGACGGCGATGGTCGCCAGGCCGGGGCGTACCAGGGGGACGACCACGTGCCGGACGATCTGCAGCGGCGTGGCCCCGAAGACCCGCGCCGACTCCTCGTACGACTTCGGGGTGGAGTCCATGAAGTCCTTCAGCATGAAGATCGCCGCGGGCAGCAGGCCGCCGGTCAGGATGAGGATCAGCCCGAACTGGGAGTCGATGAGGTTCAGCTCGACCGCGAGCTGGAACAGCGGCACCATCGCCGCCGTGCCCGTGATGATCGACGACAGCAGCAGCAACGCGTACAGCAGCGCGTCCCGCCCCGGTAGCCGCACCCGGCTCAGGGCGTAGGCGGCCAGCGCCGCCAGGACGACCACCAGCACGGCGGTGCCGGCCGACAGGACGACCGAGTTCCACAACGACGGCAGCGCGTACGGGTGCTCCAGCACCGCCCGGAAGTTGTCCAGGGTGAAGTCGGGCACGTTCACCTCGTACGTGGGGTCCGAGGTGAACGGCGCGGTCACCAGCCACAGCAGCGGGATCGTGAAGAACGCCAGCAGCACCGCGATCAGCGTGCAGAACCCGATCCGGCCCAGGACGAAACGCGTCATTTCTTGCTCCGCAGCAGCCGCAGGTAGAACACCGCCACGACCAGGTTGATCAGCAGGATGATCGTGGAGACGGCGGCGCCGTAGCCCAGCTCGCCGCCCTGCAGCGCGACCTTGTACACGTGCACGGCCAGCACCTCGGACTTGCCGTCGGGGCCGCCCGCGGTGAGCAGGAAGGGGGTGAAGTCGTTGAACGTCCACAGGCTGATGAGCAGCAGGTTCGTCAGGATGTGGCCCCTGATGTGCGGGAACACCACGTCCCTGAGCTGCTGCCAGCCGGAGGCCCCCGCCAGGCGGGCGCTCTCCAGGTGCGACGGGGGCACGTTCCCGAGCGCGGCGCCGTACAACATCATCGAGAACGCCGTGCCGCGCCAGGTGTTGAACACGATGATCGACAACATCGGGTGGTCGAGCAGCCAGGCGAACCCGGGGATGCCGAGCAGCGCGTTCAGCGTGCCGCCGTCTCGGTCGAGCAGCGCCACCCACAGGAACGACACGATGGCGCTGGGCAGGATCCAGGCCAGGATGACCAGGCCCTCGACCAGCCGCTTCAGCGGGCCGCGCCGGTCGCGCAGCAGCCAGGCGATGGTGAAGCCGAGCCCGACCTGTCCGATGACGGCCGAGCCCAGCACGAACTGCGTGGTCAGCCACGTCGAGTCCCAGAACGCGGGGTTGGAGACCGCCTCGAGGAGGTTGTCGAGCCCCACGAACTGCGGCTCCGCGGCCGCGATGCCGGTCAGGCGGTAGTTCGTGAGCCCGAGATAGAGCACCCAGAGCGCGGGGAAGACGAGGAAGACGGCGATGAGGAGCAGGGCGGGGGCCACGAAGGCCCCGGCCCGCCACCTCCCCAGGCCCGCCGCGTCCGAGCTGTAGCGAACGGGCTCCTGCTCTACCGGGAGCTCGACCTCAGGAGGCGATATTGCCTGCGCCACCGACGATTCCCTCAAGCTTCTTCTGGTAGTCGGCCGCCGCCTGGTCGGGCGCGGTCCCGCCCACGACCGCGGCGGTGGCCTCCTGCAGCGCCACCGACACCTGCGGGTAGACCGCGACCGGCGGCCGGTAGGCCGTCAGCGGCAGCACCTTCTCCGAGATGTACGTCAGCAGCGGCTCTCCGGCCAGGATCTCCTTGTTGACGTCGGTGCGCGGCGTGACGCGGACGTTGCCGTTCGCGGTCTCCGCCTTCAGCGCCTCCGGCGAGAGCGTGAAGGCCAGCAGCTCGAAGGCCTCCTTCGGGTGCTTGCTGTTGGGGTTGACCGTACGCAGCGCGCCGCCCGACATGCTGACGAAGTCCTGGCCCCTGAGGCCCTTGCCGGGCTCCATGGCCGGGATCATGGCGTATCCCACGGTCTGGTCGCGGTCGGCCATCTTGGCCACGCCGTCCTTGGGGTTGACCACGCCGCGCCAGAAGTAGTCGCCCTCCATCAGGATGCCGATCTTGCCCTCGGCGAACTGCTGGAACGACTTGTCGCGGCCCTTGGCCTCCTGCTGGAGCTTGGGGTCGCCGAGGCCGCCACCGTAGATCTTCTGGTAGAGGCCGAGCGCGTCCTTCAGCGGCTGGGAGGCGCCGCTCCACTTGCCGTCCTTGAGCACCTCGCCGCCCGCGCCCGCGAGCAGCGGCAGCACGCCCTGCATCGAGGTGGCCTCGCCCATGGCGGTGCCGGCGTTGATCTGGATCGGCACGGGCACGCCGGAGGACTTGAGCTTGGTCCCGGCGTCGAGGACCTCCTGCCAGCTCTTCGGCTGCCAGTCGGCCGGCAGCCCCGCCTTGGCGAAGAGGGTCTTGTTGAAGTAGAGCACCCGGCCGTCGGTGCCGACCGGCAGGGCGTACTTCTTGCCGTTGAACTCGGCCATCCCCTGCACCGCCTCGGGGATCTGCGCCCAGCCGTCCCAGCTGTCCGCCTCCGCCCCGACCAGCTCCGACAGCGGCTTGATGTAGCCGGCCTCGGCGAACTCACCGGCCCAGATGCTGTCGATGTCGATCACGTCCGCGCCCTTGCCTGACTTGAGGTCGAGGGAGAGCTTGGTCTTGTACTGCTCGTCGTCCACTCCGCTGGGAACGAACTTGACCGTGACGTCCTTGCCCTTCGCCTTCTGGGCCGCCTCGAACTTGGGGATCACCCAGTCGGCGATGTATTTCGCGGCCGCCGCGTTCTTCCCGCCCGCGATGGCGTTCTGGGCGATCGTCAGCTCGATCGCGTCACCGTCCCCGCCGGACGACTGGCCGCAGGCGGCGAGCCCCAGACCGGCCGCGGTGATGACCGCGACCACACCCATCGACCGTTTCCGCAATGCCATGCAAACCCTCCGACGTGTCCGAAAAGGGAGGAGCCATGGGCCAATATGTCATGACATCCATATGACGTAAAGACCTGGCCATAATTCGAGGATGTGCCCGCATGCTGCGTCTTTGCTCGACTGGGAGCGATCTAACTGTCCGACACTATGCGATGTGAGGCGCCGGGGTTTCGGCCGGGGCACATTGCGCAACATAGCGGACATCCAGATGTCATGACAATATGCCATAGTGTCGCGGGTAAGCTCCGTCCCTGGAGGTGCTGTTGTACGACTTGATCACGATCGGCCGCTGCGGCGTCGACGTCTATCCGTTGCAGACCGGTGTCGGGCTGGCCGACGTCGAGACCTTCGGCAAGTTCCTCGGCGGCAGCCCGACCAACGTGGCCGTCGCCGCGGCGCGCCACGGGCTGCGCCCCGCCGTGATCACCGGTGTGGGGGCGGACCCGTTCGGCGACTACGTGCGCCGGGCGATCCGCGGCTTCGGCGTGGACGACGCCTTCGTGCACACCATCGAGGGCCCGCCGACGCCCGTGACGTTCTGCGAGATCTTCCCTCCCGACCACTTCCCGATCTACTTCTACCGCGGCGAGCACCCGCCCGACCTGCAGCTCTCCCCGTCCATGCTGGACCTGGAGGCGATCGCGGCGACGGGGCTGTTCTGGTTCTCGCTGACGGGGCTCAGCCAGGAGCCGAGCGCCGCCGCCCACGCCGCCGCGCTGGCGGTCCGCTCCTCCGGGTGGACGGTGTTCGACCTCGACTACCGGGCCGCGCTGTGGGAGTCGCCGGAGGCCGCCCACGAGGCGGCGCGGCGGGCCCTGCCGCGGGCGAACGTCGCGGTGGGCAACCTGGAGGAGGTCGAGGTCGCGGTCGGCGTACGCGATCCGGAGGCGGCCGCGCAGGCGCTGCTGGACGCCGGAGTACGCGTCGCGATCGTGAAAATGGGCCCCGAAGGGGTTTTCGCGCGTACCTCCGAGGAGAGCGCATTGGTAGAGCCCATGGAGGTGAAGGTGGTCAACGGGATCGGCGCGGGAGACGCGTTCGGCGGCGCCATCTGCCTCGGGCTGCTGCGCGGCTGGCCGCTGGAGCGCACGCTGCGCTTCGCCAACGCGGCCGGCGCCTTCGTGGCCGCCCGCCTGGCCTGCGCCGACGCCATGCCGACGACCGCCGAGGTCGACGATCTGCTGAACGGGGCGCGCTCTTGAGCGACATCACGCTGTCCAGGGCGGCCGACTACGGGCGGCTCACCCACATCCGCGCCACCAGCCCCGAGAAGATCGCCGCGGCCGCGGCCCGCCGGGAGCGGCGCGGCCTGCCCGGCGAGGGTGAGCGGCTGCTGATCATCGCGGCCGACCACCCGGCCCGCGGCGCCCTGGGCGTACGCGACCGGCCGCTGGCCATGGCCAGCCGCACCGACCTGCTCGACCGGCTGCGCCTGGCCCTGTCGAGGCCGGGGGTGGACGGCATCCTGGCCTCCCCCGACGTCCTGGAGGACCTGCTCCTACTCGGGGCGCTGGAGGGCAAGCTGGCCTTCGGCTCCATGAACCGGGGCGGCCTGCAGGGCTCGGTGTTCGAGCTGGACGACCGCTTCACCGGCTTCGACGCCGCCTCGATCGACACCATGCGGCTCGACGGCGGCAAGATGCTCTGCCGTATCGACCCCTCCGACCACGCGACCGTGGCCACGCTGGAGTCGTGCGCCCGCGCGGTCACCGACCTGGCCCGCAGGCGGCTGGTGGCCATGGTGGAGCCGTTCTGGTCGCTGCGCTCCGAGTCGGGCGCGCTGCGCAACGACCTGTCGCCCGACGCCGTGATCCGCGCCATCAGCGTCGCCCAGGCGCTCGGCGTGACCTCGGCCTACACCTGGCTGAAGATCCCGGCCGTGGCCGAGATGGAGCGCGTGATGGCCGCCACCACGCTGCCCGCCCTGCTGCTCGGCGGCGACCCGCCCGACATCGACGCCGCCTACGCCGACTGGCACCGCGCGCTGAGCCTGCCCGGCGTGCGCGGCCTGGTCGTCGGGCGCGCCCTGCTCTACCCTCCGGACGACGACGTCGCCACGGCCGTGGACGGCGCCGCGGCACTGGTGCGAGAGGCCCGCGCATGACCTACCTTCCGTACGGCAAGACCGCCAGCGGCCCCTGGTCGGTGGAGATCACCCCGTCCCTGGCGGGCTGGACCTACTCGGGCCTGCGCATCGCCGACCTGACCGACGCCCCGATCTCGTTCGACACCGGCGAGGAGGAGCTGCTGGTGCTGCCCCTGGCGGGCTCCTGCACCGTCACGATCCCGGGTGACATGTTCGTGCTGAACGGCCGGTCGTCGGTCTTCGACGGCCCCTCCGATTTCGCCTATATCCCGATTTCTACGCATGTGACCCTGGAGGGCTCCGGGCGGATCGCGCTCCCCTCGGCCCGCGCCACCCGCGCGCTCGCCCCCCGCTACGTCGCCGCCGCCGAGGTCTCCGTCGAGATCAGGGGCGCCGGCCAGGCCACCCGCCAGGTGAACAACTTCTGCTCCCCCGACGCGTTCGACGGCTGCGACAAGCTCATGGCCGTCGAGGTGCTCACCCCCGACGGCAACTGGTCGTCCTACCCGCCGCACAAGCACGACACCCCCAACCCGGGTGAGGCGGTGCTGGAGGAGATCTACTACTTCGAGGTCGCCGACCAGGGCATCGGCTACCAGCGCGTCTACTCCTCGGAGCGCGGCCAGATCGACACCCTGGCCGAGGTCTCCTCGGGCGACGTGGTGCTCGTCCCGTACGGCTACCACGGCCCCTCGATGGCCGCCCCCGGCTACGACCTCTACTATCTGAACGTCCTGGCCGGCCCCGCGGAGCAACGTTCGATGGCGTTCTGCGACGACCCCCGCCACGCCTGGATCCGCGCCTCCTGGGACGGCCGGCCCATCGACCCCAGACTGCCGTTCGGGAGGACCCCATGATCCGGCTGACCGTCGCGCAGGCCGTCGTACGCTTCCTGGCCCACCAGTGGAGCGAGCGCGACGGCGCGGAGCGCCGGTTCTTCGGCGGCTGCACCGGCATCTTCGGCCACGGCAACGTCGCCGGCCTCGGCCAGGCGCTGGCCACCTCCACCGAGGACCTGCCCTACCACCTGAGCCGCAACGAGCAGGCGATGGTCCACACGGCGGCCGCCTACGCGCGCGCGAGCAACCGGCTGGCCACCCTGGCCTGCACCACCTCGATCGGCCCCGGCGCGACCAACATGATCACCGGCGCGGCGGGCGCGACCATCAACCGCCTGCCCGTGCTGCTGCTGCCCGGCGACATCTTCTCCACCCGCGTCGCGAGCCCGGTGCTGCAGGAGCTGGAGGACCAGCGCTCCTACGACATCTCGGTCAACGACTGCTTCAAGCCGGTCTCCCGCTACTGGGACCGGATCAACCGCCCCGAGCAGCTCCCCTCGGCGCTGCTGGCCGCCATGCGGGTGCTCACCGACCCGGCCGAGACCGGCGCGGTGACGCTGGCGCTGCCGCAGGACGTGCAGGCGGAGGCGTTCGACTGGCCGGACGAGCTGTTCGCCCGCCGGGTCTGGCACATCCCCAGGCCGCGCCCCGAGCGCTCGGCCCTCGCGCGGGCCGCCGAGCTGATCAGGGCGGCCGAACGCCCGCTGATCGTGGCCGGCGGCGGGACGATCTACAGCGAGGCGACCGGGCAGCTGCGCGCGTTCGCCGAGGCGCACGGTGTCCCGGTGGCCGAGACGCAGGCGGGCAAGGGCGCGCTGCCCCACGGGCACCCGCTGGCGATGGGCGCCATCGGCGCGACGGGCACCACGGCCGCCAACGCGCTGGCCCGCGACGCCGACCTGATCATCGGCGTCGGCACCCGCTACAGCGACTTCACCACCGCCTCCAGGACGATCTTCGCCCCCGGCGCCCGATTCGTGAACCTCAACATCACCGGCTTCGACGCCGCCAAGCTGTCCGGCCTGCAACTGGTCGCCGACGCCCGCGAGGGGCTGGCCGACCTGACCGAGGCGTGCGCGGGCTGGAGCACTCCCGCCGCCTACCGCGAGCGGGCCACCGAGCTCACCCGGGTGTGGGACGCGGCCGTGGACGCGGCGTACGCGACGGAGGGCCCCCTCATCGCGCAGTCCGCGGTGATCGGCGCGGTCAACGCGGCGGCCGGCGACGACGGCGTAGTAGTGTGCGCTGCCGGGTCGATGCCCGGCGACCTGCACAAGCTCTGGCGCCCCAGCGGCCCGGGCAGCTACCACGTCGAGTACGGCTACTCCTGCATGGGCTACGAGATCGCCGGCGGGCTGGGCGTGAAGATGGCGGCCCCAGAGCGCGAGGTGTTCGTGCTGGTCGGCGACGGCTCCTACCTGATGATGGCCCAGGAGCTGGTCACGGCCGTCTCGGAGGGCGTCAAGCTGGTCGTGATCCTGGTGGACAACTCCGGCTTCGCCTCCATCGGCCGCCTGTCCGAGAGCGTCGGCGCGGAGCGGCTCGGCACCTCCTACCAGCGCCGCGACGGCGGCCCGCTGCCGGTGGACCTGGCGGCCAACGCGGCCAGCCTCGGGGCCACGGTGCTGCGTCCGGAGTCGATCTCCGACCTGCGCAAGGCGCTCGACGCGGCCCGCTCGGCGGCGGAGACCACGGTGATCTACGTCCGCACCGACCCCCTGGCCGACGACGCGCCGTCCTCCGAGGCGTGGTGGGACGTGCCCGTGGCGCAGGTGGCGACGACGAGCGCCACGTACGCGGCGCGGGAGACGTACGAGGCCAACAAGCGCTCCCAGCGCCCCAGCCTGGCCCCGCCCGGCTGAGCAGGGTTGCCCCCGATCACCTGGGGGAACTCCTCTGACCAGGCACGATAGGGGGCAGGGGATGGGGCCGTGGCGGCTGCTGGGTTGGTTCGCGGTCATCGCGGTGGCCTTCTTCTGCCTCTACCACGTGCGGACGGTGGCCATCTCGATCATCATCGGCGTCTTCCTCACGGCCCTGCTGCTACCCCCGGCCAAGTGGCTCAGGTCGCGCGGGCTCGGCCGGGCGCTCGCCACCACGATCGTCTTCGCCGGCGGCCTCCTGCTGGCGGGCGCGCTCTTCGCGCTGCTGGTCCCGCCCACGGTGGACAGCGTGTCGCAGCTGCGTGACAGCGTCGGCAAGGTGCTCGACGACCTGCACGACCTGACCGCCCGGTTCGGCCTCGACGACCAGCAGCTCATCGACCAGGCCAGGGACTACCTGTCCACCCAGGGCCGGCAGGTCACCAGCGGAGCCCTGGCCGGGGTGCGGACGGTGGGCGAGATCGTCATCGGGGCCGTGCTGGCGGTCATCCTGTCGGTCTACTTCGTGCACGGCGGCGACAAGCTCTTCCGCTGGCTGATCGCCCTGGCGCCGGCCTCCGCCAGGACACGGCTGGCCGAGACCGGCCACCTGGTCTTCTCGGTGATCGGCCGCTACATCCGCGGCATCGCGATCGTGGGCGCGGTCGACGGGTTCTTCATCGGGATCGCGCTGTGGATCCTCGGGGTGCCGCTCGCGCTGCCGCTGGCGGTGCTGACGTTCGTGGGGGCGTTCCTGCCGGTGGTGGGGGCGTTCATGGCGGGGCTGCTGGCCGCGGTGGTGGCGCTCGTGTCGAAGGGCGTGCTGGTGGCCCTGATCGTGGTGGCCGTGACCGTGGCGGTGCAGCAGATCGAGGGGCACGTGCTGGCGCCGCAGATCTACGGCAAGGCGCTCGACCTGCCCGGCGCGGTCATCCTGGTGGCGATCACCGTGGGCAGCGTGATCGCGGGCATCGCCGGCGCCTTCCTGGCCGCCCCGGTGACCTCGGTCATCGTCGCCCTGCTGCACCGCACGAAGACCGCCTGACCGCTCCGGGCCGCCACGGCCGTCGCGCTAGGGACCGAGGAGCAGTTCGAGCTCCAGCTCGTGCCTGATCGGGATCCCGCCGGCCTCGGCCGGGATGCCGGGCTTGAGCTCGCGCACGCGGTCCATGGCGTTCCTGCGCAGCGCGACGAGGTCGAACCCGTAACGCTGGTAGAAGCGCAGGGCGTGCGTGTTGTCGTTGGTGGTGACCAGCCAGAGCCGGGCCGCGCCGCGCTCGGCCGCCGCCGCCCGCACGGCGTCGAGCAGGGCCCGCCCGACGCCCCTGCCGGGCAGCACGGCGTCGAGCGAGGCCACCTCCACGGCGCCCTCATCCTCGATGTACGTGACGACGCCGGCCACCTCACCGTCCACCTCGGCGACGAACCCGGGCAGCTTGGTGGTGTCCACCAGCTCGCCGCACCCCAGGACCATCAGGGTGGTGCCGCCCCAGCTCCCGCTGATCACCCGCGTGACCACGGACAGGTCGTCCGGCCGGATGGAACGCACGGAGATTGTCATGACCGTCATTATGAGACCTATGCGATGGGCTACGTTCGACTGTTTCGGAACTCTGATCGACTGGCGGCACGGCATCCTCACCAGCGCCGAGCTGATCGCTCCCGGCCAGGGGGCGCGGCTGCTGGAGGCGTACAACCGGCACGAGCACGCCGTCCAGACCGAGTCCCCCGGCCTGCGCTACCGCCACGTGCTGGCGGAGGCGCTGCGCAGGGCGTGCGCGGAGGAGAAGGTGGAGCTGGCCGCGGACGACGCCTCGGTGCTGGCCGCGACGCTGCCGTACTGGCCGGTGTTCCCCGAGGTGGGGACCGAGCTGTCGGAGCTGCGCGCGGCCGGGTGGCGCCTGGCGCTGCTGACGAACTGCGACCGCGACCTCATCGCCGAGACCCGGCGGCGGCTGCCCGTGCCGTTCGACGCGGTGGTGACGGCGGAGGACGCGGGGGCGTACAAACCGGCGGAGGCGCACTTCGAGCTGTTCCGGCGCTCGTACGAGCCGGAGGTGTGGGTGCACGTGGCCCAGAGCTACTTCCACGACCTGGTGCCCGCGCATCGGCTGGGCCTGCCCCGCGTGTGGATCAACCGCCACGGCGACCGGCCGTCCGACCCGACGGTCGTCCAGCGGGTCCTGCCCGACCTGCGCGGCCTCCTCACCGCGGTGGAGGCCGCCTAGACCCGCTGCTCCAGTACGTCGGCGATGCCCGTGAGGAAGGAGTCCACGTCCGCGATCAGGTAGCCGGACCTGAACATCACGGTCGAGAACTTCGCCTCCCGCACCTCCTTGGCCGTCAGCGGGTAGTCGGTCGTGCCGCGCAGCGTGGCCACGATCCGGTCGAGGAAGGTGTCGACCTCGTCCTCGTTGTAGCCGGTGCCCATGCGGCCGGGGCGGAAGGCCACGCGCTCCACCCGGGCGGCCTGGGACTCGAACCACTCCTCGCGGAGCAGCTCGCCGGTGGGCTCGGCCATGGCCAGGCGTACGGGGCGCTTGGCCTGGGTCTCCAGTGCCACCACGAAGGCCTCCAGGGCGAAGTCCACCGGGGTCTCCTGGTAGCCGCCGCGCTTGGCGCGGAACGTGGCCGTACGTACCTCGTCGGCGGTGACGGGCTCCAGGGTGTGCGATCCCCGGCCCAGGGTCGCCTCGATCCGTCCGATCAGGGCGTCCACTTCGACGGGGTCATAGCCTGAACGCATACCCATGACGCGCGGAAAGCGGTTCAAGCCTCACTCCTCTTGAGATGTGCTGGGGTCCCTCCATTGTCGGACCTTTATGACGGCCCTGCGACCCGACATATACCGTTACAGGACCATGCGTCTGTCCAAGGTCTCTTTCCGCTACCGAAGGCGTGATTCTTTCGTCATCGAGGACGCCGATGCCCACCTCGCCCCCGGCGACGTGATCGAGCTGACCGGCGTGAACGGAGCCGGCAAGTCGACTCTGCTCCGCCTCCTGGCGGGCCTGGCGCGGCCGACGGCGGGCACGATCGCCGACCGCCCGCCGGTCGTCGGCTTCGCCCCTGACCGGTTCCCCACGGGCCAGCCGTTCACGGTCACGGCCTACCTGCGGCACATGTCCCGCGTACGCGGCGGCGCCCGCTGGGAGCCGTGGTCCGAGCGCCTGAACATGGGCCACCTCCTCGACACCCCGCTGGGCGACCTGTCGAAGGGCAGCGCGCACAAGGTCGGCCTGGTCCAGGCGCTGATGGCCGAGCCGGGGCTGCTGATCCTGGACGAGCCGTTCGCCGGTCTGGACGTCGACACGCGCGAGACGCTGCCCTCGATCGCGACCGAGGTGGCGGGCCGGGGCGGCATCGTCATCGCCAGCGACCACCAGGGCGGCCTGCGCGGCCTCCCGGGCGTCCGCCAGTGGTCCGTGGTGGACGGCCGGCTCAAGGAGGGCACGGCAGCGCCCGCCGTCGAACACGCCAAGGCCACAGCGCCGGTCACTGTGGCCGTCACCCTGCCCGCCGACGAGCTCCCGCGCTTCCTGGCCAGGATGCGCGACGAGGGCTACCGGACGCGCGAGATCGAGGAGACCCGGTGATCGCCCTGGCCGCCTTCCGCCTGGCCGCGTACGTCCGCTCGCACCGCGTCTACCAGGCGCTCCTCCTCATGCTGGCCATGCAGGCGGTCATCCACGGCAGCCGGGCGCCGAGGGGTGAGGAGGCCACCGTGCTCACGGACGGCGGCGTCCTGATCATCCCTGTCCTGGCCTGGACGGCCCGGAGCCTGCTCGACACCGAGCCCGACCGGCAGCGCGAGATGTCGGCGGTCCAGGTCGGCGGGCGGGGCAGGGAGGTGGCGGCGGGGCTGCTGGCGGCGTTCGCGGCGTGTGCCGTGCTGGCGGCGCTCGCCCTCGGCTGGGCCATGCTGCTCGGCATCACGGGATCGCCGTCCTCCGGCGTGCTGGGCGCGGCCCTCCTCCTGTACGCCCTGTCCGCGCTGGCCGGCACCGCGCTCGGCGCTCTCACCAGCCGCGCCGTCCTCCCGTCCCCGGCCGTGTCGATCATGACGCTGCTGTTCGGCTTCATCGCGATGCTGCTGGTCAGCGCCACCTCGCTGTACTGGCTCACGGTCCCGCTGCTGCGCTGGATGAAGGCCGCGAACTCCGGCGACCTCGTCGCCCAGTTCCCCCAGCTCGCCTCGATCTCGCTGGCCTGGTGCGTCGTCGGCCTGGGAGCCTACGTGTGGGTCCGGCGGAGGGTGTAGGTTAGTAAGCACTCACCCACCCATGGAGGAGGCGACGGTGAAACTGATCTGCTTGGGCGACAGCATCACGCGCGGCCAGGTGAGCGCCGACTACGTGGCCCTGCTCCGGACCCGGCTGCCCGATGACACCGTGATCAACGCCGGGGTCAACTACGAGCCGTCATCCGAGCTGGTCAAGCGGCTCGACGCCGTCATCGCGCAGGACCCGGACGTGGTGACCGTGCTGATCGGCACCAACGACGCGAACGCCACGCTGAGCGGCAAGCGCGCCCGGGCGCTGCGCAGACGCTGGAAGCTCGCCGCCGACCCCACCGCCGCGGACTACGCCGCGAACCTCGCGACCGTCGCCCGGCGGCTGCAGGACCAGACGATGGCCCGCGTGGCCCTGATCTCCCTGCCGGTGATCGGCGAGGACCTCGCCTCGGTGCCGGTACGGCGGGCGGCCGAGTACAGCGACATCGTCCGCCGGGTCGCGGCTCGGGAGGGCGTCACGTACCTGCCGCTCAACGAACGGATGACCGCGTACCTGGAGGAGCGGGGCCGGACACCCGGCACGGCCTACCGCGCGGAGGGCCTGCTGGCGCAGACTGCCGCGATGCAGCACTTCCTGCTGGGCCGCAGCCTGGACACGATCTCGAAGCGCCGGGGCCTCCAGCTCACCACCGACACGATCCACCTGAACGGGCGCGGCGCGGCCATGATCGCGGACCTCGTCGAGGGCTTCGTCACCCGCTCCATCGCCCCCCACTGACCCCCTGCGCCGGGAGTGGCTACTCGGCGGCGGCGAGCTGCCCGCAGGCGCCGTCGATTTCGCGCCCGCGCGTGTCGCGCACCGTCACCGGAACCCCGTGGAACTGCAGCCGCCGCACGAACGCCCGCTCGTCCTCCGGCCGCGAGGCCGTCCACTTGGAGCCGGGCGTCGGGTTGAGCGGGATCAGGTTGACGTGCACGAGCTTGTTCTTGACCAGCTTGCCGAGCAGGTCGGCCCGCCACTCCTGGTCGTTGATGTCCTTGATCAGGGCGTACTCGATCGAGACCCGCCGCTTCGTCCTGGCCGCGTACGCCCAGGCCGCGTCGAGGACCTCGGCCACCTTCCACCGCGTGTTGATCGGCACCAGCGTGTCGCGCAGCTCGTCGTCCGGCGCGTGCAACGACAGGGCCAGCGTGACCGGCAGCCCCTCGTCGGCGAGCTTGCCGATGGCCGGCACCAGCCCGACGGTCGAGACCGTGACGCCCCGCGCCGAGATGCCCAGCCCGTGCGGCGCCGGCTCGACCATGCGGCGCACCGCACCGATCACCTGCTTGTAGTTGGCCAGCGGCTCGCCCATGCCCATGAACACGACGTTGCTCACCCGCCCGGGCCCACCGGGCACCTCCCCGGCGGCCAGCGCGCGCGCCCCGGAGACGACCTGCTCGACGATCTCGGCCGTCGACATGTTGCGGGTCAGCCCCGCCTGGCCCGTGGCACAGAACGGACAGTTCATGCCACAACCGGCCTGGGACGACACGCACATCGTGGCCCGGTCGGGATAGCGCATGAGCACCGACTCCACCAGGGCCCCGTCGAACAGCCGCCACAGCGTCTTACGGGTCGTGCCCCCGTCGGTGGTCAGCTCCTTGACCGGCGTGAGCAGGTCGGGCAGCAGCGTCGACAGCTTCTCCCTGGACGTCGCCGGCAGGTCCGTCATGGCGGCCACGTCGGTGGTCAGGCGCTCGAAGTAGTGGCGCGAGAGCTGGTCGGCCCGGAAGGCCTTCTCGCCCAGCTCGGTGACCGCGGCCCGCCGGTCGGCCATCGACAGGTCGGCCAGATGCCGGGCGGGCTTGGCCCGCCGGGGCGCGACGAAGGTGAGCTGACCTGGAGGCTGGGACACGTTACTGCCTTTGCTTGAGGGGTTGTCGACCAGGGTAGTGAACGTTCGGATCGGAGGTGGCATTCCTGGTCACGGTACGGCTCGCGTCTTGGTCGCCGCCCGATCTACAGTCATCTCGTATGGCGATTTTTCGGTCGGCATCTGGCGAGGGTGGCACCGAGGTCGTGCTCGCCGCCGGCAACCCGTACGGGAGCCGGACGCTCGTGGTCGAGCGGGACGAGGACTCCTCGGTAGCTTACCTGTGCTCGCCCGACGGCACGGTCCACGGCGCCGTCTGGCTGGCCAACCACCGCCCCGCCCCGCCCGTGGTGGACCTTCCCCGGATCAACGCCGGCCTGCCGCCGCTGATGCCCAGGCCCAACACGCTGCACCCGGAGGGCCGCCGGCCGCTCGGGCAACTCAGCCCGCTGTGGTTCGAGGAGGGCGACGGCGTGGCCCTCTACGAGGACGACGACCTGCTGGCGGTCATCCCCGGCTGGGCCGACATGAGCCGGGGCATGCCCGGCTACGCGCGCGACGCGGTGGGCGAGTCACCGTTCGCGTGGGCGCTGTCGGAGGCGCTGGAAGGGCTGCAACCCCGTATCTCGAACGCCAGATCCTACTGGCGCTGGCGGCACAGCGAAGGCTCCTGGCCTTCGTTCCAGCAGTTCGTCATGGGCCACCTGGACCGGGCGCTGGGGCCGGCGGGCCGATACTGGGACGCCAGCGGCGAGCGGCTGCCGACCGTCGGCATCACCGAACGCCCGCCGCACCACGACCGCGCCTTCACCGTGCTGTCCACGGTCGGGATGAGCTGCCAGCGCATGCCGACGGTGGAGCAGTGGATCGACAAACCCGGCGCGTACGCCCGGATCGAGCTGGCCGTGGCCACCCGAGAGGACCCGCGGGACGCGGCGTTGCTGCTGGTGTGGCTGTCGCAGTATCCCTGGCACTCGGTCACGTGGCTGGGCCACGGGCACACGGCGAAGTGGTATCACGACCCGTCGACGTTCCCGCTGGGCCCGCAGTATTCGGGCGTCCTCATGCAGGCCAACCCACCCCACATGCCTGACATGTCAGGATTCGCGTTCGGCGGCGAGGCAGTCCGCTGGCTCTGGCTCTCCCCCGTCACCACGCAGGCCCTGGAGGCTCAGCGGCACTAGAAGAGCAAGCTCTGGAGGCTCAGCGGCACCAGAAGAGCAAGTCTGGTGGCTCAGCGGCACCAGAAGAGCAAGCTCTGGTGGCTCAGGGGCACTAGAAGAACAGCGTCATCAGCAGCCAGACCGGCACCAGCGTCGTCACCAGCGAGTCCAGCCGGTCCATCAGCCCGCCGTGTCCCGGCAGGATCGTGCCCATGTCCTTGATGCCGAGATCCCGCTTGATCATCGACTCGATCAGGTCGCCCACGGTGGCCAGCAGCGCCCCCAGCGCCCCGATCAGCGCACCCTGCCAGAGCTCCCCGCCGAGCAGCCACGTCACCAGCCAGGCCCCGACCGCGACGCACGCGACGACCGAGCCGGCCATCCCCTCCCACGTCTTCTTCGGGCTGATCACCGTCATCTGGTGCCGGCCGAACAGCACGCCCGCGATGTAGCCGCCGATGTCGCTCGCCACGGTCACCGCGATGAAGATCACCACCCGGTGGCTGCCGTCGTCCGCGCTGAGCAGCAACGCCGCGAACGCGCTCAGCATCGCCGGGTAGAACAGCGTGAACACCGACGCGGACGCGTCGCGTACGTAACCCTCCGTGCCGTCGCTGAACATCCGCCAGATCAGCAGCACGAACGCGAACACCGCGAACGAGGCCAGCAACCAGAGCGGCCCGCCCCAGTACGCCCCCGCCTGCATCGCCACCAGGCCCACCAGCACCGGCACGGCCGGAACCTTGATGTCACGGGTGGCGAAGGCCTTGGTCAGCTCGAGCACACCGACGCCGACGGCCCCGGCGACCACCAGGAGGAACAGCTCCTTGATCGTGTAAACGGTGCCGATGACCAGTGCGCCCAGCACCACGCCCACCGCGATCGCGGCAGGCAGGTTCCTACCGGTACGGCTGCCGCCGCTCGAGCTGGTGCCAGCCGTACGTTCTTCCACAGAGTTCTCCAAGAGCCACGGCCCCCGCCGTCGGGCGAGGGCCGTAGGTGCAGACCTGCGGCGGCCCACTGGACGCGGTCCGCCGTGCGGCGCGCCGCTCAGACCTCGAGCAGCTCGGTTTCCTTGTGCTTGAGCAGCTCATCGATCTTGGCGACGTGCTTCTGGGTGAGGTCGTCGAGCTCCTTCTCGGCCCGCCTGACCTCGTCCTCGCCCGCATCGCCGTCCTTGATCATCTTGTCGAGGACTTCCTTGGCGGAGCGACGGATGTTGCGAATCGACACCTTGGCGTGCTCGCCCTTGTTCCTGGCGACCTTGATGTACTCTCTGCGGCGCTCCTCGGACAGCTCCGGGAACGTCACACGGATCACGTTACCGTCGTCGGTGGGGTTGACGCCGAGGTCGGAGTCGCGGATGGCCCGCTCGATCGCGGTCATCGAGCTCTTGTCGTAGGGCTGGATCAGCACCATGCGCGCCTCGGGCACGTGGAACGACGCCAACTGCTGGATCGGCGTCGGCGTGCCGTAGTACTCGGCGTTGATCTTGTTGAACATCGAGGGGGTGACGCGGCCCGTACGGATGCTCGCGAAGTCCTCTTTCGCGACCGAAACGGCCTTGTCCATCTTTTCCTCGGCTTCGAGGAGGGTTTCGTCGATCACAGCGGCTCCCTGTCTTCTAGCTGGCGGTGTCGGGCTCGCTCCCTCATTTGCCTGCGGGACTCACCAGCGTGCCGATTTTCTCACCGCGCACCGCTCGCAGGATGTTGCCCTCGCCCATGAGGTCGAAGACCACAATCGGCAGATCGTTGTCCTTGCACAGGCTGATCGCGGTGGCGTCCATGACCGCGAGGTCACGCAGCAGCACCTCGCCGTAGTCAAGATGGTCGAACCTGACCGCGTCCGGGTTCTTGCGTGGATCGGAGTCGTAGATCCCGTCCACCTGCGTACCCTTGAGCAGCGCCTCGGCGCCGATCTCCAGGGCCCGCTGGGACGCCGCGGTGTCGGTGGAGAAGAACGGCGAGCCGAGCCCCGCGCCGAAGATGACCACGCGCCCCTTCTCGAGGTGCCTGATCGCGCGGCGCGGCAGGAACGGCTCGGCGACCTGCTGCATGGTGATGGCGGTCTGTACGCGGGTCTCCACGCCTCGCCGCTCGAGGAAGTCCTGCAGTGCCAGGCAGTTGATGACCGTGCCGAGCATGCCCATGTAGTCGGCCCTGGCCCGGTCGATGCCGCCCTGCGACAGGGTGGCGCCACGGAACATGTTGCCGCCGCCGACCACGACCGCGACCTGCACGCCCTCCTTGACCGCTTCGGCGATCGAATCGGCCAGGTGATCGACGACCACCGGATCGATGCCCAGCGGCTCGCTGCCGGCGAACGCCTCTCCTGACAGCTTCAGCATCACCCGCTTCCACCTGAGTGGACCTTGCGGGTTTTGAGATGAGGAAGCCGCCGTCCGTGTGGATTCGTGGGCTGACTCCCGGTGGTCCTGCACGGCGGCGGCCTCCTTCATTCGGTGGATCGTTGAGCTGGCAGCTTGCCTAAGCCTAAGCCTGACCGACCTTGAAGCGGACAAAGCCGAGTACCTCGACGCCGTTCTCGTCAGCGTACTTGCCCACGCTCTTCTTGTTGTCCTTGACGAAGGCCTGCTGCACCAGCGTGAAGTCCTTGTACCAGCCGTTCACGCGACCCTCGACGATCTTGCCGATGGCGGCCTCCGGCTTGCCCTCCTCGCGGGTCATCTCCTCGAAGAGCTTGCGCTCCTTGTCGACGACCTCGGCGGGCACGGAGTCCGGCTTGAGGTACTGCGGGGCCATCGCGGCAGCGTGCTGCGCGATGTCCTTGGCGACCTCGGCGTTCGGCTTGTCCAGCTGGACCAGCACGCCGACCGCCGGCGGCAGGGCCGGGTCGGTCTTGTGCATGTAGGCGCCGATGTAGCCGCCCTCCAGCACCGCGAACCGCCGGATCTCGATCTTCTCACCGAGCGCGGCGTTGGCGGTGTCGAGGTGCTCCTTGACGGTCTTGCCGTCGAAGGCGGACTCGAGGAGCGCCGCCACGTCGGCGGGCTTGGTCTCGAGGACGTGCGCGACGACCTGGGAGGCCAGTTCCTGGAAGCGCTCGCCCTTGGCCACGAAGTCGGTCTCGCAGTTGAGCTCGAGCAGCGCGGCAGAGGAGTCGCCGTCCTGCTTGAGCGCGACCAGGCCGTTGGACGCGGTACGGGCCTCACGCTTGCCCACGTCCTTGGCGCCCTTGAGACGCAGCAGCTCGATGGCGCGGTCGAAGTCGCCCTCGGACTCCTCCAGCGCCTTCTTGCAGTCCATCATGCCGGCAGCGGTGATCTCGCGAAGCCGCTTGACGTCGGCCATGTTCACGGAAGCCATTGCTCTTTTTCCTTGTGGGATTTCGTCGTCGTCATCGTGGATCGGGCGGGCACCGGGATCCGGCCACCCACCCTGGGTTCGTACGGCAGGCGTGTGCCGTACAGGAGCGTTGTCTTGCGCGGGGCTCGGCTCAGCCCGGCTCTGCTGCTGCTTCGCCCGGCATACTGCCCAGCCTTGCCTCGGCTTACCACCTCAGCTCAGCACCGCCTCACATAAGCTCACGGCCCCGCTCCAGCCACCTGACCCCGGCGCTCGCACCAAAGCTCGGCAACCACCTCACCCGGCCCACCGGACCAAGCTCAGCGATCACCCACCCCAGCCCTCGCACCGCAGCTCGGCAATCACCTCACCCCGGCCCACCGGACCAGGTTCGGCAATCACCTCACCTCAGCCCACCGGACCAAGCTCGGCGATCGCCTCACCTCAGCCCTCGCGCCGCAGCTCGGCAATCACCTCACCCCGGCCCATCGGACCAAAGGTCGGCGATCACCTCACCCCGGTGCCGTGCCGAAGATCAGCCACCAGCCGGCCCGGACGCGGTAACCCCGGCTCAGCCGCCGCCCCCCAAGGCCCGGCACCCAGCTTCGACCTTCGCCTCACCTGGACACCACCCCGGAGCAGCCATCGCCTCACCTGGCACCACACCTCGGATCGGCAATCGCCTCACCTGGGCACCACCACGGATCGGCGACCGCTTCACCTCAGCACCATGCTCCCGGCCCGCCAACCGCCTCACCTCGCCCATCTTCTGAGCTCAGCCTGGCGATCGACCTCACTGCGCCTCACCTCGTCGTGCCATCTCGGCTCGGCGGCCATCGGACCTGACCGAGGCACCCGCCCCAGCCCTGTCCGACCACCCACCTCGCCTCGATGCCTGACGCTTCGGTTCGGCCCCAGCATTGCTTCGGTTCGGGCCAGCACCACTTCGGTTCGGCCCGGTACCACTTCGCTTCGGCCTGGCTTACCGCCTGAACCCTGGAGTCGCCTTGCCCGGCGTGCCGTCCTAGCTCAGCCATTTGCCGAGCCAGGACACGCAGCTTGCCTGACCGACCACCCAGGGCCCTGACCCGCCGGTGGTTTCCCTATTCAGCTGTCACGTTGCCTTGCTTGTTCCGCTCGCCCTGCCCTGCATTGCCGTGCTCACCCGAGCCTGGGCAACTGCCCTCGCCCGGCGCCACAACCCTGCTAGCGAGGCTGTGCTCCCGTCAGGAACGCCTGCCCTGCGCGGCCGAGCCATGATCAGGACGCTGTCCCGGCCCTGGTGGCCGACCCCTCGCACCCCGACCATCCGCGATCGAAATGCGAGGAGCCCGGCCACCCGAGATCGGAATCTCACGAGCCCGACCGCCCGAGCCCCTGTTGCCAGGAGCCCCGGCCACCCGAGACCTTCAGTCAGGTCACGAGAAGCCTGCGGCCGAACTGCGGTAAGCCCTTGCCGGCCCTCGAATCCGGGCCGTCAGCAGCCTACCCGCGCCCTCACCAAGGCCTCTGGCTCAGACCTCAGGCCTGCTGCTCGGTCTCACCCTCGGCAGCGGGGGCCTCAACCGGAGCGCTCTCCTCGGCGGCAGCGACGCTCTCCTCAGCAGGAGCCTCGGGGGCGGCCTCGGCGGCAACCTCCGGAGCAGCCTCGGGAGCGGCCTCGGCAGCAGCCTCAGGAGCCGCCGCGGCCTCGTCGGCCGCGCGCTCGCCGGTGCCCTGCTCGATGAGCTCGCGCTCCCACTCGGCCAGCGGCTCGGCGGCGGCCGGCTTCTCGTCACCGCGAGCGGCGCCGGAGCGAGCCATCAGACCGGCCGCGACACCGTCGGCGACGACCCTGGTGAGCAGGCCGACGGCGCGGATCGCGTCGTCGTTGCCCGGGATCGGGTAGTCGACCTCGTCGGGGTCGCAGTTGGTGTCGAGGATCGCGACGACAGGGATGCCAAGCTTCTTGGCCTCGCTGATCGCGATGTGCTCCTTCTTGGTGTCGACGATCCACACCGCGCTGGGCACGCGGCCCATGTCACGGATGCCGCCGAGCGTACGCTCGAGCTTGTCCTTCTCGCGGCGGCGCATCAGGAGCTCCTTCTTGGTGAGCCCCGAGCCCGCGACGTTGTCGAAGTCGAGCTCCTCGAGCTCCTTCAGACGCTGCAGCCTCTTGTGCACGGTGGAGAAGTTGGTGAGCATGCCACCCAGCCAACGCTGGTTGACATACGGCATGCCGACACGGGCGGCCTGCTCGGAGATGGCCTCCTGAGCCTGCTTCTTGGTGCCGATGAACAGGATCGTGCCGCCGTGAGCGACGGTCTCCTTCACGAAGTCGTAGGCGCGGTCGATGTACGACAGAGACTTCTGCAGGTCGATGATGTAAATGCCGTTGCGCTCGGTGAAGATGAAGCGCTTCATCTTCGGGTTCCAGCGCCGAGTCTGGTGACCGAAGTGAACGCCACTCTCGAGCAGCTGTCGCATGGTGACGACGGGGGCCATGTGCTGGTCCTCCAGGTCTGGGCGCCCTGCGGATGGGCGCGGTTCTCGGTTGTGCCGCGGCAGCGCGCTGTCTGCCGCCCTGATGCCCCGAACCCGCTCCCGCCGGGCACGTGGCCCGGACCGATGGCACGGTCCGCAATGGGGCATGCGAAGTCGGCCTGTGGTCACAGGCCATCGAAAAGTCTACCTCCCACACCACCCCAGGCTGACCGTCTGCGGTCAAACGGACATCCCACCCCTCCGCGACACCACCACCCACCCACCTCAAACGACCCACTGGCCACCCCACCGGCCGCCACCCCAAAGACCACCAAGTCACCTCAAACCCCAACATTCGCCCGGAAGAGCACCAGCCCACCCACAAACCACCAAGCAAGACAACCGCCCAACCAACACGACGCTCAACGACCGCCCAGTCGGCCATGCCCTCACCCACCACCATGGGGCGCTACAAGAACGACAACCATCAACACACCACAACCGCCCCGAGACAACGCCCACTAACTACGCCGTCGCTTACCGCGACACCACCCATCGGCACAGCCTCACCACGCACCGCCATCCCCGCTGCCTCGAAATCGCCTACACCACCCCAAGCTCAACAGGCACCCCCGAACCGCCACCCTCGTGACGCACCTCTTGCCTCAATTGGTCGCACGCCACCTCCCTTCCTCAGATCGGCCACGCGCCACTCCCTACTTGCAGATCGTCGCGCGCCACCACCCCACTGCCACCACCCCACTGCGACCACCCCACACAGCCTCACTGCGACCACCCCACTGCCACAATCTCACTGCCCCAGCTCACTCAGGGCGCGGCGCGTCATGGTCCTCGGTAGGCAGCCCCGGCACCGCCCTCGGCGCGATCGGAAACAGATTGACCTGCGCTTCAGCGATCCTGGCCCCCTCCGGGGCAACCTTCTCGCTCCGATGCCGCGCCGCATACGGCTCGAGCAACTTCTCGATCTCCCGGTTCAGCCGCGCCAGTTCCTCAGCGTCAACCCTGATCCGATACCGGCCGAACAGGGTCGCGTCACGCCACTCCGCAGATTCCTGGTCGACATGCGCCAGGGCCCGTTCCGCCTCCTCGTTGACCTCTCGCCGAAACGCCGCGATCAACGAGACCTTCGCAGCCCGAACCTCAGGCTGATCATCGGGCTCCATCCCGACACTGAGCCGCTTGTCCACGGCCTTCCACAGTCGCTCCCTGCCATCTCCCCGTGGCGGCGCATCCTCCACGAACCCGTACTTGGCCAACATCCGCAGGTGATAGCTCGCGGCACTAGGCGTGATCCCCGCAATCTCCGCCACTTCGGTGGCGGTGGCACTCTCCTCCACGGCAAGCCTGTTCAGGATCATCAACCTCGCCGGATGAGCCAGCGCCCGCATCGCCCTGGGATCACTGAGCCCCTCGCTGCCCTGCGTCATGTGCCAAAGGTACTACCCATCCCCAGATGCGAAGCATTGCTTTCACAGTTGTGAAGGGTTACCTTCACAGTTATGAAGCAATCCCTTCAGAAGTTTTCCAGCAACCCACGCGCCGAGAACACCACCCCCGAACCACCCGCCGCGGCAGCCGGCTGCGGGCGGACAGGGATGGCCGCCAGCAGCAGAGCAACCGGTACCGCAGCGTCCGACAACAAGCCGGCCGGGACCACGGCGACCAGCAGCGGGATGAACGGGAGCACGGCCGCCAAGACCGAGATGGCCGGCACCACGGCGGCCGACAACGGGATGACCGGGACCGGCGCAGGCCAGCGCCCAAGCCCTCGGAGCCCGTCACCAACACCACTCCCCACCCCCTTGAACCGCACTCAGACCACCCCCAACCACACTCCCGAATCATCCAAAGCGGCAACGCCCCTGCACCCTCCAAGCACCGTCATCGATCACTCCAGCCCTCCTCCCCCCATCCCCCTGAGAAAACAGCGCGACTACCGCTTGCTCTGGACAGCTCGGACAATCTCGATCACCGGCTCAGAAGTGTCCAAGCTGGCCATCCCCATGACCGCGATCACCTTGCTCACCGCCTCGCCCTCCCAGATGGGCATGCTGACCGCCGCCGCCTCCGTCCCGGCCCTCCTGTTCGGCCTCCAGTCGGGCGCCATCGCCGACCGGCTCACCCGCCACCGCCCGCTGATGATCGCTTGCGAACTCGTCTCCTGCGCAGCCGCCGCAACGATCCCCCTCGCCTGGCTCCTCGGCGTACTGAATGTCGTCTGGTTGATCGTCGTGGCCCTCGTGATCGGCACAGCCGGGGTGCTCTTCAAAGCCGCGAATTTCCCTCACGTGGCAGCAGTGGTCGAGCCGACCCAGCGCACCGAGGCGATGGCGGGCTTCCATGCCTCCTACTCAGTCGCCTCAGTCAGCGGCCCCGGTCTGGCCGGCCTCTTGGTACAGCTCCTCACGGCGCCTCTGGCCGTACTGGCGGAGGCGTTGTCATTCCTGACCTCAGCCCTGTTGCTCCGCACGATAAGAACCCGTGAGCAGACCACCCCCGCGGCCTCCAAAGGCATGTGGCGCGACGTCGTGGAAGGCCTGAAGGCCGGCATCACCCACCCGGTGCTACGCGCTCTCCTCGGCGCCGGCGTAACGATCAATTTCTTCGCCATGGCCTACACAGCCGTCTACATGCTCTACATGCTGAACACGCTCAACATCCCCAAGGGTCTGATCGGCGTCCTCATCGCCCTGAGCGGAGCCGGAGGCCTGCTCGGCGCCTGGACAACGGCCCGACTGTCCAAGCGCTACGGCGAGAACCGCATTCTCCTCTTCGCAGTGATCTTCTTCCCCATCGAGATCCTCGCGGTAGGCCTGCTGACAGGCCCCCTGTGGTGGAAACTCTCGCTACTCGCCCTGACCGGCACGATCACAGGCGGCATAGTCGTAGCCTTCGCCACCTGCATGGGCGCGATCATCCTCCGCGAAACCACCCCGGAGCTCCGCGGCCGCGTCAACGCCACCATGACCTTCGCAGTGCAAGGCGTCCTCGCCCTGGGCGGCCTCGTCGGCGGCCTCCTGGCCGAACTCATCGGCCTGCGCTCAGTCGTCCTCATCTGCGCGGCAGGCATAGCCCTGAGCACCATATGGATCTGGACGTCTCCCATCCGCCCCCATCGCCCCCACCGCTCCGAGCTCGCATCCCCTGACCCCAGAGTTCCTGCCCCATCGTTCACCAAGTCCGTGAACCACTTGATCGATTCCAGGCGCCATTCCTGGCTCTAACCAGCCGGCGTCCCCCTCCGAACCGGCACCCCACCCTCCAACCGCAACTCCAAAGGTCCCGCCCTCGGGCCGCAGCCCCCGCCGTCCGACCGCAGCCCCCTGCCGTCCGACCGCAGCCCCCTGCCGTCAGACCGCAGCCCCGCCCTCGGGCCGCAGCCCACCTCCCGACCGCAGTCCTGCCCTTCGAACCCGCACCCCATCATCCCGCCTCTGCACCACTGCCCAACCGCTTCATCCACAGGCCAGACCCCGGCTCGCCCCTTCATCCACAGAACGACGTTCACCGCCTCGCAACCCGAGGCACCGCAGCCAAACTGCCCGCCATGAACGCCCACGCCACCCCCACCCCGCCGACCCTCTCTCCAACTCCCCCAGCCCACGGCACCGACATCCCCCGCTTGCCAACATCCACCGCGACCAAGCCCGCCCCACAGCCACGGCGTCGACCGTGGCCACGGCTCCACCTCGCCAAACCCGTCCCCTATAGACCAAGACCGGCTAGTCCATCCCGCCACCCCAGAACAAACCAGACACCACAATTCAACCCTCACCCACCAACACCGACCCCTGCCTCCGCCCACCACTCACCAGCACCGACGCTGCCCAACCGCGACCCGACCAGATCACCACCATCACCCGGGCGCCACCCCTCAACAGCGTCCAGAAGAGCCGCCA
Organism: Nonomuraea sp. NPDC049709; assembly: GCF_040674815.1. Taxonomy (NCBI): domain Bacteria; kingdom Bacillati; phylum Actinomycetota; class Actinomycetes; order Streptosporangiales; family Streptosporangiaceae; genus Nonomuraea; species Nonomuraea sp. NPDC049709. The sequence goes on along the minus strand of NZ_JBFANM010000043.1, from coordinate 20,459 downwards.
CGCTGCTGGCGCTCATCTCCACGGCCCTGCTCCTGTCAACGCCGACAGCCCAAGCCAGAGCCTCTCCTTCCACTTGGCGCTGGCCGCTGGACGGACACCCCCGGATCGTGCGCCGCTTCACCCCGCCACCCGAGCCCTGGCTCGCCGGCCACCGTGGCATCGATCTGGCCGCCCCCGTAGCCACTCCGGTCCTGGCGGCAGGCCCAGGCACGATCCGCTTCGCCGGCCCCGTCGCCGGCAAAGGCGTAGTCACCATCGATCACCCCGATGGCCTGCGCACGACCTACCTCCCAGTGACAGCCTCCGTACGCCGCGGCGACCCCATAGCGCCAGGAGCCAAACTGGGCGTTCTAGAAGCCGCGAAACCGCACTGCGAGGAGTCGTGCCTGCATTGGGGCCTCCTACGCGACACCCGCTACCTCAACCCACTCCAACTCCTGGGCCACGCCCCCACCCGCCTACTCCCCTTCTGGCCCGAGACAACAACCGCCGACCACCTTGAAACCCATAACTCTCCACCCCCGAACAGGCTTGCTTCCGCCAATCCCCGAACCTCCCACCCCTCACCCACCATCACCATGCCAAGCAAGCAGCAACCGCTCGGTCCCACACACCACCCGTCAGCGGCACTACCAGAGTCACTTCAGAACACGCCACCACCCGCGGCAAGAACCGACTTCACCCTCACCCTCACCGCCTCTTACAGCCGCCAGAGCAGTCAAAGCGACAACAACGGCCATACTCCACAGACGACCATCCCACCCCCGCCGCGCGACCCCGGCTTAACAGCGAGCATCCAGTCCCTACCACGCGCCACCACAACACCGCTCACCGGCGCCACCACCACGATCATCGGCCTCGGAGCAGTGCTAGGAACCCTCATCTTGATCGTCGCCCTACACCGAACCCGCCTCAAACGCCCTACCCGCCCGATCCAGCACGCTCCGCCGAAGGGCCAACACCGCAAGCGCCGACGTCACAGAGGCCAGACACGCAGACGCCGCCCTCCAACCTCCCCCACCCCGCATTGAAGCAACCACGGCATGGGCATACGGACCGACCGATCACCACCGACCCCGACGTGGACTTCCGAGAGCTGTCCAGCACCACCCACCCATCCACTCACCTCCCAGCCCGACCGCCCCTGCACGACACCCGCTCACCGGTCACCGATCACGCCCTCGGATGCGCCTGCCGATAGGCCGCACGCAACCGCTCGATCGAGACATGTGTATAGATCTGCGTGGTGTTCAGCGACGCATGCCCAAGCAACTCCTGAACGCTACGCAGATCCGCACCGCCTTCAAGCAGATGAGTCGCCGCACTGTGCCGCAACCCATGCGGGCCCATGTCAGGTACCCCATCTACTTGAGCCAGCCGGGCGTGCACCACTCGCCGTACGGTCCCCGCGTCAATGCGACCGCCCCGCACCCCGAGAAAGAGAGCCGGCCCTGACCCCGCCCGCACCCACAACGGCCGCCCATGGATGCACCACCGGTCCAACGCCCGCAGAGCAGGCGCCCCGAACGGCACCGACCGCTCTTTGCGCCCCTTGCCCAGCACCCTGATGACATTCCGCTCGCGGTCCACGTCATCGACATCGAGCGCGCAGAGTTCACTCACCCGCACACCGGTGGCGTACAACATCTCAAGCAGCGCCTGATCCCGCAGCTCCTTGGGCTCCCCTGTAGGGGGCGCGTCCAGAACGGCCTCCGCCTGCCGCTGATCAAGTACGGCCGGCAAAGGCCGAGGTGCCTTGGCACTCCCAAGCAGCAGCCCGGGATCGACCGTCAGCCATCCCCGGCGATAGCAGTACGCGGTGAACGTACGGGCACAGGCGGTCCTGCGCGCCAGCGTGGCCCGCGCTTTCCCTGCCGCATGCTGCCCAGCCAGCCACTCCCTGAGCACCCCGATATCAAGACCTTCAAGTACTCCACCGGTGTGGTCGAGCAGAGAGTTGACGTCGGTCAGGTACGCCCGAACGGTATGCGGAGAAAGATCGCGCTCAAGCCGCAAATACCGCCCGAACTCCGCTACGACCTCATCCCTGTCCACGCCCCAACCCCTCCGGCACCAGAACTACCCAAAGGCCAAACATCGACCGCCCGCACGACGACCAATACCGAACCATCCCTCTCACCGCAACAACCCACGAACCCTGAAAGCGCCCGTCGCACCGCAACAACGGAACATTTCCCGAAGCCCTGTCACACGGCATCAAACACCGACACCAACAAACGCACCTTGTCAGCTCCGCACCACGCGGTTTGACAGCAAGCGACGGTGCGCGCCTACGGGTCCGATCCGGACACTTCGGGCCTGCCCGCCGTGCCACCGGCCACTACCGAAGCGTCGCCGCGCCCCCGCGATCGATCATCCTGCGTATCCACAGCTCCAAAGACGAGACCGCACTCGATCAACCCAGAGATGCATCCACGCAGCCGCTCATAGTTGCCAGATCCTCTCGCACCCAACCCAGGGGGCCATCAGCCATCACACCGTAAGAAGCGACCCCACACCGGCCACCCCACCTCCACCCCACCAATCCGCCGAACCCCGCATCGGCCTATCGGTGGTGCACCGGCGCATCGGTGGAGTTGGCCCGGGCAACTCCATCGGTGTGACGTGACCGCGACTGATCGCATCGGCGTACCGGTCGCATCGGCTTATTGGCGGCCACCGCACCCTACTGACACCACCACCCGCAGCAGCTGCCACCAACTCCACACAACCGCACCCGATCAAGGAGCGTCACACGGGGAGGGCGGCCCCGCCCCGCAATGCCAGCCACTCCGCGATGTCACCGACGACAGCCGGATCAACATGTTGCGCAGGTTCGTACTCCGCGGGCGTTGACGGACCCGCGCCAGGAAAGAACAGGTGGTTATCGGCGTCGTATACCCGGATCGTGACATCCGGCCGGTGTGCAAGACCGTCCCGCCACCCCGACAAGTCGTCCGCGACGGTCACCTGATAGTCGCGGCCTCCCTGGAGGATGAACATCGGTTTGTCCAGCGCCGCCGCGGCCGCGACCGGGTCGTAGGCACGCATGTCCAGCCAGTACGAGCCCGGCAGCTCGAACGGCAATGCCTTGGCCGGTGTCGAGGGCGACAGGTCAGGGCTGTCGACCATCGTCACCTGCTCCATGATCCCCTGCACGAGGGCGTCTGCGGCCGGGCCGGGGGTCAGGGAGGCGAGGTAGCGCGCGACGCGTACGGCAGCACGATGCATCGGCTGCGTGTCACCGGCGAGGATCACCAGACCGGCGACGGACGGTTCGGCGGCCGCCACCCGCGGAGCGACCTTGCCTCCCATGCTGTGCCCCAGGATGTACACCCTCGTGGGATCGACTCCCGGCTGGTTCTGGAGGGCGCGTACGGCGGCGACCGCGTGCGGCACGTACTCGCTGCTCATCGTGAAGTCGGGCGCGCTCGTCACGTGACTGTGCGTATGCGTTACCTTGTCGAACCGCAGGATGGCCGCGCCCCGACTCGCCAGCCCCCACGCGAGATCCTTGAGTGGCTTGTTCGGCCCGATGGTCTCGTCGCGGTCGAACGGCCCGCCTCCGCCGAGGAGCACGACGCCGGGCCGCGGCTCGGTGCCAAGTGGCAGGCTCAGCGTCCCGGGCACGGCAAGAGGGCCCGATCCGACCGTGATCTCCTGCTCGACGAAGAGCTGCGGCACGGCGTAGTCCGGCGGTGCCCACGAGGCGGTGGTCGCGAGCACGAATTGCAGCCCATGCAGTGTGCCGGCGCCATCCACCGACATGACCACCGTGAACCCATCACGCTCGCAGACGACCGGAACGCTCACGCGTACCCGTCCAGCGTCGACCGGCTCAACCACAGGCTCTCCGAGGGCGGAAACCGGACCCCGCTTGCCGATCTCGATCGTCCAAGCAACCCGAAGCGCCTGATCGGACACGGCCGCCCGCAGCTCCGGAGCGAACATCTCCCCGATCTCACCGAAGCGCCCGTCGCGCGCCATCTCCACGACCGCAACGGCCGTGGCCAGCTGATCAGTTTCCATCGTCCATCATCTCCATTGTTCTCATTATTGAGAAAGGTAGCACACATGAGACCATAAGCACGTGGACACCTTGGAACTCCTGGCACACCCCGTACGGCTGCGCGTCGTACACGCGATGAGTGGAGGGCGCCTGTTGACGACCTCCCAGCTGTGCGCGCGAATCCCCGACGTCTCCAAGGCCACGCTCTATCGCCACATCGACCTGCTGGCGACCGGGGGAATCCTGGAGGTGGCCGACGAGCGGCGGGTACGGGGAGCAGTGGAGCGCCGATATCGCCTGCGCCAGGACCTGGCGGTGATCGACAACGCCATGGTCGAATCGCTGTCGCTCGACGATCACCGGCGCGGCTTCGCCACGGCCATGGCGATCTTGCTGGCCGAGTTCAACGCCTACCTCGACCGAGATCACGCCGACCCGGTGGAGGATCTCGTCGGATACCGGCAGCACGCCGTCTGGCTGAGCCACGACGAACTCCACGACCTGATCGGCGACCTACGCAGCGCCATCGCGCCCCGACTGGCCAACCGATCCACCCCGGACCGCGCCCAATACCTGCTCAGCCCGATCCTGTTCCCTCTCGAGACGCCACCTTCCGACCCCGAATCCACCCCCGAGGCTGAAACCAGGACCGAGCCCGACCCCGGGACTTGATCCGAGACCCAGCCAACATCAACACCAAACCTCGAACCGGAACCGGACCCCAACCGGAGACCAACGTCGAGGACTGCCGAAATGCTGGTGCGAGGACTGCCGTGGGCAAGGACCGTCAACGGCAAGGACTGTCGAGGGACCGAGGGCCAGGGCGGTCAACGACCGAGGGTGAAGACCATCAACGGCCGGAGCCGACGGCCATCCAGGGCCAGGACGAAACCTGAATCCGGAGCGCGTCCGGGCTGACACCGACACCACGAACCAAAACCGGGACCGAGAACCGAGCTGAGCCCAGGTCCAAGACCAAGGCCGGGGACAGAACCCGGTCCGAAACGGGACCATGGGCGGCTGGAACCAAGACCGGGACCGGGAGCAAGGCGAGCCGGGGTCAGAGGCGGGCTGGGTCAGAAGCGGACCCGGACCGAGGCCAGACCCGGGCTGAGGTCGAGGTCGAGGTCGGGTCGAGGTCGAGGCCGGGTCGAGGCCGGGCCAGGGTCAGAGGCGAGTCGAGATCGAGGCGGACCGGACCAAGGCCGGGCCAGGGTCAGAGGCGGGCCGAGCAGGGACGGACCCGAGCAGGGACGGACCCGGGGCAGGGACGAAGGGCGAGTGCGTGCGACACATGACCGGTCGCCGTCGCGACCATTCGTCACCACCTTGTGCCTAGGTCCACGCGCAAGGGCGATGCCCGCCCAATCAGGGGTGACCCGATCGTTGCTCTCGCAGCGTCACTTCTCAGGCCAATGCCCTGGTCGCGGGACTCTCCGACGAAGTCGCCCTGCCGTCGGCGTGCGGCCGGTGGAATGGTGACGGCCACCGCTTGATCCTAGGAGGGTCTTGGTCGAGACCGAAGGAGAGCATAACGATGGCCGCAGAAACAGTGTGCTGCTTGAGCGACAGCGGCGAGGCAGAACCTGTACCGGTGGCCCCTACTTTGTTGGGTTCCGCGTGAAGATCGCGACTGATGGCCGACGCCGTGCAGTGGAACTGAGACGACTTGTCGGCCATGTCCTTTGCCACTCTGCGTGGCCAGGGCACTTGAAGTCGGTGGTCTACGAATTGTGAATGGGCTGCGAGGTCGTGAGCGGCCGGTCCTGAGTTGTGGTGGTGGTCTCCTAGGAGTTGGGATGGTCGTACTCCGGGGGTGGGAAGTCGTCCGGGGGCGGTGGGGAGTCGGCGGGGTCGGGTTGCGGGGTGGGTGGGGGGTCCAGGGCGGCGGAGTCGGAGGCTTTGCGGTATGTGGTGGTCTGTTTGCGGAGACGCCAGCCGTTCTCGGTTCTTTCTATGTAGCCTGCGGCTGCCAGGCCGCCCAGTGCGCTCAATGTCGTGTCCAGGCCCAAGCCGGCTGCGACCGCGATCGAGGCGGGGCCTGCGCCGCCTCGGGCGGGGATCGCGTCAAGGACTCTTTTGGTCGGCTCGTTGAGTTTGTCTCTGGGGACGGCTGGGGCTCGGGATTGTGTGGCCAGGTCGTCGCCCATCACGCCTACGAGGTCGATCATTTCCTCCGGTGAGGTGATGCACACCGCCTTTCGTTCTCGGAGGAGTCTGTGGCAACCCGCTGACATGCCCGACGTGATCGGGCCGGGGACCGCTCCCAGGTGTCTGTTGAGGGACAGGGCGTGGGTTGCCGTGTTGAGGGCGCCGCTGCGGAGGGCGGCCTCCACTACCACCGTGCCTCTGGAAAGGGCGGCTATGAGGCGGTTTCTGATGAGGAAGCGCGCTCGGGTCGGGTGAACTCCTGGGGGGCACTCACTGATCACGACGCCCTGCTCTCGTACGGCGGCGAACAGGGTGTCGTGGCCGGTCGGGTAGCAGATGTCCACACCGCAGGCCAAAACCACGACCGTGGGTGAACCGGCGGCCAGGGCACCTTTGTGGGCCGCCCCGTCCACTCCGAACGCTCCGCCTGACACGACGGTCCAGCCGGACTCGCTGAGGCCGACGCCGAACTCGGCCGCGATGTGCGATCCGTACGAGGTCGCTGCCCTTGCCCCCACCACGGCGACGGATTGGAGGCAGGAGAAGCGGAGGTCTGCTGTGCCGTGGGCCCACAGAGCCAGGGGGCGGCTCAGGCCTAGTTGATCCAGCTGGGTGGGCCATTCTGGGCTGCCGGGGATGATCAATCTGGCGCCGGATGCTTCTCCTGCTTCGATGTCGGCTGCGGGGTTGGCGGATGCCAGGCGGGCGTACCAGGTGTTCAGACGGGAGGTGAGGTGGTCTGGTGAGCGGTCTTGCTCGGCTTCCCGGGATACGAATTCTGGCGGGAGGGTGCGGGTGCGGATCGCCTCCACCGCTCGATGAGCGCCGTACTGGGCGACGAGGCGGCCCATGGTGGTGTCGCCTACGTCGGTGGCCCGCATGAGGGCGGCTCTGACCTCGGCTTCGGTCTGAGTAGATGTCCTGGTTCCAGTTCCGGTTCGGATTCCGGTTCCGGTTCCAGTTCCAGTTCCGGTTCGGATTCCGGTTCCGGTTACGGTTCCAGTTCGGGTTCGGGTTTCGGGTCGGGGTTGGGTGTCCGTCTTGGACTGAGTGTCCGTCGGAGGGTGGGTCCTCATTTCGGCTTGGGTCTGCGTCTTGGCTTGGGCGGGCACTGCCATCGGCGTCTCTGTGACGGGCTCAGCCTCGCTCTTGGGGCTCGCTCGGCTGACCGTTCCGGCTTCGGGCTGGAGCGGGATCTCATGTGGTGGGGTGCTGGTTGCGGGAGCTTGTGGAGTCTCGTCAGTAGAAGCGAGCGGTCTGTCGATGCTTTCCGGTGCTGGGGGTGGGGTGGTCAGGGAAGCGGTTGTGGGTGGCTGGGGCTGGTGGGTGGTTGCTGTGTGGAGGGCGGGCATGGGGGCTCCTACAGGTGCGTGGGGTGTGGAGGGAGGGCTGGTGGCGGGGTCGCTAATGGATGGGGGTGTTGAGTTGGTGGGTTTCTGCGGGGGCATGCTGGGTTTGCGAGGGGCGCTACGACTTCACGCCTAGCCAGAAACTCAGGGCGGCGTTTGTCTCGTCCTGGCCCGGCTTGTCATTGCCGGCCAGGTCGGCGAGGGTCCAGGCCACTCGTACGACACGGTCGAGGCCCCGGGCGGTGAGGGCGCCCGAGTCGAGGCATGACGTCATGGGGCGCATGGCGTCTGCGGACGGGCGGTAGTCGGCGTGGAGGATGGAGGAGGGGATCTCGGCGTTCGAGCGCCAGGGAGTGCCCGCCAAGCGTTTCGCGGCTCGTTCGCGAGCCACCAGGACGCGTTCGGCCACGGTCTTGCTGGGCTCCACGAACTGGCGGTCGGCCAGGAGCTCGCGTCTGGTGGAGCGGACGACCGTGACCTTCATGTCTATGCGGTCGAGAAGTGGGCCCGAGAGCCTGCCCAGGTAGCGGCGTCTGATCGTGGGGGAGCATTTACAGGTTTCTCCCTGGTCCTCGGCCTGGGCGCACGGGCAGGGGTTCGCGGCCAGGATCAGCATGAACCTGGCGGGGAACGTGACCGAGCCCACCGATCTGGACACCGTCACCCGGCCGGACTCCAGCGGCTGTCTGAGCGCGTCCAGGACATGGCGCGGGAACTCCGGGGCCTCGTCCATGAACAGGACCCCTCGGTGTGCCAGGGAGACGGATCCGGGACGGACGATCGTGCTGCCGCCTCCGATGATCGCGGCCGAGGTCGCTGTGTGGTGCGGGCTGATGAAGGGGGGTCGACTCATCATGGGGGCGTTGGGCGGGAGCACGCCTGCGACCGAGTGGATGGCGGTGACCTCCAGGGCGTGGTCGAGCTCCAGATCCGGCAGGAGGGTGGGGAGGCGTTCGGCCAGCATGGTCTTGCCGGTGCCAGGCGGACCGAGCATCCAGAGGTTGTGGCCACCGGCCGCGCAGACTTCGAGGGCGCGCCGGGCGGTCGGCTGGCCCACGACATCCGACAGATCGACGTCGGGGACGACGGTGGACTTGGACGGCTCGGGGCACTCCTCGACCTCGGCCTCGGGTGGGTCGTCTCCCTTGCGCAACCACTCCACGAGCTGGCGGAGGTGGGCGACGGGAACCACCTTCACGTCAGGTACGAGGACGGCCTCGGCCGAGTTCGCCGACGGGACGACCACCGTGACATCGCCGTGCTTGGCCGCGCCCAGGACGGAGGGAAGCACGCCGCGTACGGGTCTTATGCGCCCGTCGAGGCCGAGCTCTCCGAGGAAGAACGGCTCCGCGATGCGTTCGGCGGGGACCACGCCTGCCGCACCTAGGATTGCCACGGCGATCGCCAGATCGAACTGCGATCCACGCTTGGGCAGGCTGGCCGGGAAGAGGCTGACGATGATGCGGGCATCCGGCCAGGGATAACTGCTGTTGACGACCGCTGATCGCACCCGGTCGCGGGCCTCGCTGAGCGCCGTGTCCGGTAGACCGATGAGGTGGATGCCGGCCAGGCCGTTGCCCACGTCGGCCTCGACCTCGACGGTGCGGCCTGCGACGCCCACCAGGGCCACGCTGCGGGTGCGGGCCACGGCCACCTAGATCGCCCCCCGTACGTGGCGTAGGGCGAAGTCTCCGGCGAAGCGCTCCAGGGCGATCACGTCGACTCGTACGGTCTCGTACGTGTGGGAGGACTGCGTGGTCAGCCACTTGGCGGCGAGCATGCGCAATCTGGCGAGCTTGGCTGGGCTCACCGACTCCAGGGCCGAGCCGTGGGACCTGCTCGATCGGGTCTTGACCTCGACCACGACCAGGTTGGGGCCCTCTTCCGCGATGATGTCGATCTCGCCATGGCGGCAGCGCCAGTTGCGCTCGATCACCTTCATCCCCCCGGCCTCCAGGTAGGTCACGGCTGCCTGTTCGCCGCGTTTGCCTAGCTCGAGCTTGCTCTCCGTGGCCATGTGCCATCTCCGTCCGGTCGATCGGTGCGGGTCTGGTCATGACCTTCGTGGATGCGGGGTGGTGGTGGCGGGGCCGAACGGGGTTCTGGGGATGGTGGGGGTGAGTTGAGTGGGGGTTGTGGATAACGGCTTGGGTCCGCTCGGCTCGACGCGGCCCTTGGTTGAGGCTCGGGACCAGGGCCTGAGCCGGCGGACCGGGGAGCCGGTAGGCGGGGAGCCGGTAGGCGAGGGGCGGGTAGGCGGGGCCAGCGGACGGGATCGGCGGGGTTCCAGGCCGTAGAAAGGGCGTCAGCAGGGCTTGGGAGAGCGTCAGGGTCGCGGGAGGATGTGGGAGGAAGAGGTCGGAGGAAGGGCGTAGGTGACGGCCCTGCAAGGGAGCCGGATGGCCAACGGTGTGTGGATGCCGACAGGCCAAGAGACCGGGGGTGTGGCCAACCCCGAGGGGCAGATAGGTGCGCCGTGCTGGGACGGCGAGCAACGCTTTGCTGTCCGGGCGCGGGTAACGGCCCTGGCGGTGAAAGGTGGGGCGGCAGCGTGGCCGACCAGCTGCAAGTGGCGAACGTCCCGATAAGGCCGTGGCGCGGCTGATCAGATGTGCGGAAGGCCATGTCGATACGCCGGGCAGCGCTGATCAGATGTGGGCGGCGCTGTGAGAGCCCGCGGCGACACCCCCGGCCAGGGGCGGGAGTCCCTGTATCGAGACGGCGGCGGCACCCCCTACCAGACATCGGCGGCCGTACCAAGCAGGCGGCTCACCGCGGGCTGAACCACCCACCCGGCCGGCCCACCCACACCACCCACTACCTCTCACAGGCGGCCGGCATGGGCGCACAGGCCCGAGCCGAGGCGGGGATCACCGGCGTGCCGGTGGTCGAGGTTCAGCCGATGACCAGGGACACCACCACCAGCCGCCACAGCCCCGAGGCCACGCCTGAGCCGTCCCGAAGCTCGAATCCACCCCCGGACCCCGGCCCACCCCTCGCTACCCCGAGAACCCTTCCTTCGGCATCTCCAGGTCCGCCTTCGCGAGCTCCTCCACGTTCACATCCTTGAACGTGACCACCCGCACATTCTTGACGAACCGCGCCGGCCGATACATGTCCCACACCCAAGCGTCCTGCATCTTCACGTCGAAGAAGACGTCGCCGTTCTCCGCGGTACGGACGTCGAGGTCGACCGAGTTGGTCAGATAGAACCGCCGCTCAGTCTCCACCACGTATGTGAACAAACCGACGACATCACGGTATTCGCGGTAAAGCTGCAGCTCCATCTCGGTTTCGTACTTTTCGAGATCCTCTGCGCTCATCGCGGTCCTCCTGTCGTACCGGTCCCCCGGTTTGCCTGCTCAGGCAACCCCGGCCCCCATTTCATTTTCACCCATCCCCCTCGCCACCGTGACAAAGGAGTAACGGTGATCGGGACACGGGCCGTGCGTTTCCAGCGCCAGCCGGTGTCCTGGTGTGACATACCCCTTGTGCTCGGCGAAGCCGTACTGCGGGTAGCGCTCGTCCAGCGCGACCATGAGGCGATCCCGGGTCACCTTGGCCACGATGGACGCGGCCGCCACGCATGCGGCCACCTGGTCCCCCTTCCACACGGCCAGCGACGGCGCCGGCAGGCCCGGCACCGGGAAACCGTCCGTCAGGATGTACTCCGGGTCACAGGGCAACTGTGCGACGGCTCGCCGCATTCCTGAGACATTGCATTTGTGAAGACCTTTGGCGTCGATCTCCCCCGACGGGATGATCACTATGCCTACGTGAGAGACGCGCATGATCTGGTCGTAGAGGCGTTCGCGCACCGGCGGGGTGAGCAGCTTCGAGTCCGCCAGGCCGTCGATCTGCCTGCGCAGGATGACGGCGGCGACCACGAGCGGCCCCGCGCACGCGCCACGCCCGGCCTCGTCGACGCCCGCGATAGGGGTGAGGCCGCGGCGGGCGAGCGCCCGCTCATAGGCGTAGAGTCCGGAATCGCGCCGGACGACGCTCGGTCGAGGGCGGAACGCAACTGTCATGACACAGGCAGCGTACGCCCCAATCGCCGCAAACCGCGACCGAAAGCCCCCGCTACTTGACCTTGTCGAAAGTGTCAGGACGGGAGAAGAGATAGCCCCGCGACAGCGGCCAGTAGCGCACCACGGCCTTGCCCACCACCGCGTCTTCCGAGATGAAGCCCCCTCCGGGCTCCTCCATGTGGGCCCGGGAGTCGGCCGAGGCGCTGCGGTGGTCACCCATCAGCCAGAGCTTCCCGGCAGGCACGGTGACGTCGAACTTATCGCCGGAAGCGAAATCGTCGGGGTAGAGGTAGGACTGCTCGTCCAGCGGCGTGCCGTTGACCGTGATGCGCTTCTGCTTGTCGCAGCACACCACCTTGTCGCCGCCGATGCCGATGACCCGCTTGATGGTGTCCTCGCCGTTCCAGCCCTTGAACACCACGATGTCGCCGCGCTCGGGCTTGCCCGCCAGCTTGTTGACGAACACGCGGTCGTTGACCAGCAGCGTGTTCTCCATCGACACGGACGGGATGTAGAACGAGCCGACCACGAACGCCTGCAGCAGCAGCGCGATGCCGACGCCCATGATGAGCAGCAGAACGGTCTCGCGGAAACCGCCCTTCTTCTTCTCTTTCCCCACGCCCTCCGCCTTCTTGGTGACGGCCATCAACGCCTCCTCCGCAGGCGCCGACGAACCAGCACCAAGGGTACGGCCAGCCCGAACCCGGCGACCAGCGGCACGGACCCGCCGAGTGCCTGGAGCGCGGGCTGCGCGAACGTGTCAGGAATGTCGATCGAGTCGAACCGGTTGAACGGCCAGACGATCACGAAGGCCCGGCCGATGACCTGACCTTCGGGAATGGAGCCGCCGCCGGGATCACCGGTGTGGGATCGGGAGTCGAGCGAGACCGAGCGGTGGTCGCCCATCACCCACAACCGCCCCTCCGGCACCGTGATGTCGAAGAACTTGTCGGACGGCACGTTGCCCGGATAGAGGTAGCTCTCCTCGTCGATGGGGGTGCCGTTGACCGTGATGCGCTGCTTGGAGTCGCAGCACTTGACGTGGTCACCGCCGACGCCGATGACCCGCTTGATGTAGTCCTTCTCGCCGGGAACGACGCCGAACGCGGTGCCGACCCACCGGAAGAACGCCGCGAACGCGTTGGGCGGCTCCTCCAGCTGGAACTCGCCGTCCCACGAGTCGACTCCCGAGAACACCACCACGTCTCCCCGCTCGATGTCGCGGGTGTGGTAGACGAGCTTGTTGACCAGGACCCTGTCGTTTTTCAGCAGGGTGTTCTCCATCGACTCCGACGGAATGTAGAAGGCCTGGACCACAAACGTCTTGATGATCAGGGCCAGCACCAGGGCTACGACGATAAGAACGGGAAGTTCTTTCCAGAACGACCCCTTCTTCTCCGCCTTTTCACCCTTGGCCGGCTTCTGAGTCTCTTCGGCGACCACGTCCACCTCGTCCTCGACAGGGCGGCGCGCCGCGCCGTGCTCCTGGCTCTCGCTAGTCATCGCTGACGAGCCTAGATGATGCACCGGCTCGACAAGCCTCGACCGACGTTACACCCACGCACGAGTCGCTCCACATAAAGGAAACGGCCCTGTAAAGCCGAATGGCCCGCGCGGTGCGCGGGCCATCGGAAGAGAACAACGGAGCCTACTTGGCGGGCGTCGTCTCGCGCTTCTCGCGAATGCGGGCGGCCTTGCCGCGCAGGTCGCGCATGTAGTAGAGCTTGGCCCGGCGCACGTCGCCGCGGGTCACGAGCACGATCTTCTCGATGACCGGGCTGTGCACGGGGAAGGTGCGCTCGACGCCGACACCGTAGCTGACCTTGCGGACCGTGAAGGTCTCGCGGGCGCCGCTGCCCTGCCTGCGCAGCACGAAGCCCTTGAAGACCTGGATGCGGGAGCGGTTGCCTTCGACGACTCGTACGTGAACCTCGAGCGTGTCACCCGGGCGGAACGCCGGCACGTCACCGCGCAGGGTCGCCTTCTCGAGCTCCTGGATCTTCGTGTGCATGAGAGCTGTCCTCAAGTCCTCGCGAGCACGCGGAGGTCCACCCGGCCGAGGCTCGCGGCGGACGCGCTTGCTGATTTGATGAACCCGGGATCGTTTCCCGGGCATGACGGACCAACCGTACGACGGTTGGCAGCGATTCAGTTTGCCATATCTTCCGGCTGGAGGCGAAACGAGAGCTCCTCAAGGAGCTTTCTGTCGTGCTTGTCCAGTGTCGCGGGGTCGATCGCCGCCGCCAGTTCGGGCCGGTTCCGTACGGTACGCCGGATCGCCTCGTCGCGCCGCCATCTGGCGACATTTCCGTGATGTCCCGACAGCAGCACGGCGGGCACCTCGTGCCCCCGCCACACGGGCGGCTTGGTGTAGACGGGCCCCTCGACGAGGTTCTGCATGGAGCCGGGCGCGAACGAGTCGTCCACGGCCGACTGGGCGTTGCCGAGCACGCCGGGCAGGAGCCTGCCGACGGCCTCCACCATGACCAGCACCGCCACCTCGCCACCGGCCAGCACGTAGTCGCCGATGCTGACCTCGTCGACGCGCAGCCGGGAGGAGTATTCGGCCATGACCCGCGAGTCGATGCCCTCGTAGCGTCCGCACGCGAACAGCAGCCACGGCTCCCCCGCCAGCTCCTGCGCCAGCTCCTGGCTGAACGGCCGCCCGCTCGGCGTCGGCACGATCATCCGCGGCAACCCGCCGTCCGGGCCCTGGGGGCCGGCGGCGATCACCGTGTCGATGGCCTCGCCCCACACCTCGGGCTTCATGACCATGCCCGGCCCCCCGCCGTACGGGGTGTCGTCCACGGTCTTGTGCACGTCGTGGGCCCAGTCGCGGAGCTGGTGCACGTGTACGTCGAGGGTGCCGCGCTCACGCGCCTTGCCGATCAGCGAAACGTCGAGCGGCGCGAAGTATTCGGGAAAGATCGAGACGATGTCGAGCCGCATCAGAGCAGCCCCTCGGGCGGATCGACGACCAGCCGCCCCGCCTCCGGATCGACCTCGGGCACCAGCTCCTTGACGAACGGGATGAGCGCGTCGTCCTGGCCCTCACGGCGTACCACGAGGAGGTCCTGGCCGTGGTGGAGGACGTCCGCCACCTCCCCGACCGGCTCGCCGGAGACGGTCCGCACGGCCAGCCCGATGAGCTGGTGGTCGTGGAACTCGTCCGGGTCATCGGACGGCGTCACCTCGGCCGAGTCGATGACCAGCATGGTGCCGCGCAGCCCCTCGGCGGCGTCGCGATCGGCGACCCCCTCGAACGACACCAGCAGCATGCCCTTGTGCCAGCGGCGGGACGTGACGACGAGCGGCCCCCGGTCCGCGGGGTCCGTCTCGATCGAGATGCCGGCCGCGAAGCGCAGCTCGGGATCGTCGGTGCGCACCTCCACGGTCACGTCACCGCGTACACCGTGCGGGCGGCCTATCCGGCCGACGACCAGCTGCACGTGAACCTGCCCTCTCTTATCAACGCAAGCGCCCCCATCGGCACGAGACCGATGAGGGCGCGCAAACCTGACGCTAACGGACTGCTTCGTGCAGGTCGAGCAGATCGACCCGTACGTACTTCCCGTCGGCCAGGGCGTTCACGACCGTGCGCAGCGCCTTGGCGGTGCGCCCGCCGCGTCCGATGACCTTGCCCAGGTCCTCGGGGTGCACCCGGACCTCCAGGACGCGCCCGCTGCGAATGCGGCGTGCGCGGACCCGGACATCGTCAGGATGTTCGACGATGCCCTTAACGAGGTGCTCGAGAGCCTCCTCGAGCACGTCAGGCCTCGCCCTCGGTCTGGGTCT
The DNA here is from genome assembly GCF_040674815.1 of Nonomuraea sp. NPDC049709. Lineage (NCBI taxonomy): Bacteria > Bacillati > Actinomycetota > Actinomycetes > Streptosporangiales > Streptosporangiaceae > Nonomuraea > Nonomuraea sp. NPDC049709. Next base: position 5,124 of record NZ_JBFANM010000043.1, on the reverse strand, counting down.
CGGCGGGGGCGGCCTCGGCCTCGTCCTTCTTCTTGGCCTTCTTCGGCGTGGTGGCGGCCGTGCCGGTGTCGCCACCGGACAGCGTCTCCTTGGCCGCGGCCTCGTAGAGGGCATGCCGGTCAGGCTTGGGCTCGGCGACCAGAAGCGGCGCAGGGGCGGGCTCGCCCTTGAACTTCTGCCAGTCGCCGGTGAGCTTGAGCAGCTTGAGCACCGGCTCGGTCGGCTGCGCGCCGACACCCAGCCAGTAAGCCGCACGCTCGGCGTTGACCTCGATGCGCGAAGGGTGCTCCTTCGGGTGGTACAGGCCGATCTCCTCGATCGCCCGGCCGTCACGCTTGGTGCGGCTGTCGGCGACGACGATACGGTATTGAGCGTTGCGGATCATGCCGAGCCGCTTGAGCTTGATCTTGACTGCCACGGGTGTGGTCTCTCCTGCATTCGAGCGTGGGTGAACGGCACCTCGCCGAGTGGGGCACGACGGGATGACGCTCCAGGGACAGGCGTGACCTGCGGGAGATGAGAGGGCACCCACCTGGTCACGGTGTTCCAACATGTCATTGTGCCAGATCGACGGCACTGCCTACGACTTGTCACGGCAGCGCACCGCAAAGGTCCGGCAAGGACCGGATATCGGCGTACGCCCGCCACCGCGGCGGCGGGCGCCGACCGGCTACTTCTGGCCGGGAAGCCGCAGCTTGGACGGGTCAAAGCCGGGCGGGAGCTCCATCCCCGGGGGCAGCTTGCCACCCAGGTTGCCCAGCACGCCGCCCTTCGCGGGCTGCTCGCCGTCGGGCTCTTCGGCGGCGGCCTTGCCCAGCGCGGCCTTGCGCGGGTCGCCGCTGACGCGCCGCCCCTTCTTGGCCTTCTTCTGCGCCTTGCTCGCCTTGCCCCGACCCCCGGGCATGCCGGGGATGCCCATGCCGCCGGCCATCCGCTTCATCATCTTCTGCGCGTCGAAGAAGCGGGTGACCAGGTTGCTCACGGCGCTCACGGTGACGCCGGAACCGGCGGCGATGCGGGCGCGGCGGGAACCGTTGATGATCTTCGGGTCCTGGCGTTCGGCCGGGGTCATCGAGCGGATGATGGCCGCGATGCGGTCGAGGTCGCGGTCGTCGATGGAGTTGATCTGGTCGCGCATCTGCCCCATGCCGGGCATCATGCCGAGCAGGTTCTTGATGGGCCCCATCTTCTGGACCATCATCATCTGCTCGAGGAAGTCCTCGAGCGTGAAGTTCTCGCCCGACGTGAGCTTGCCGGCCATCTTGGCGGCCTGCTCCTCGTCGAACGTCTTCTGGGCCTGCTCGATCAGGGTGAGGATGTCACCCATGTCGAGGATGCGGGAGGCCATCCGGTCGGGGTGGAAGGCGTCGAAGTCTTCCAGCTTCTCGCCCGTGGAGGCGAACATGATCGGCCGGCCGGTGATGTGCCGAACCGAGAGCGCCGCGCCGCCGCGCGCGTCGCCGTCGAGCTTGGTCAGCACGACGCCGTCGAAGCCGACGCCCTCCATGAACGCCTGCGCCGTCGTGACGGCGTCCTGGCCGATCATGGCGTCGACCACGAACAGGACCTCGTCGGGCGAGACCGCGTCGCGGATGTCGGCGGCCTGCTTCATCATCTCCTGGTCGATGCCCAGGCGACCGGCGGTGTCGATGATGACGATGTCATGCTGCAGGCGCTTGGCCTCGTCGATGGACGTGCGGGCGACCGAGATCGGGTCGCCCACGCCGTTGCCGGGCTCCGGCGCGTAGACCGCGACCTCGGCGCGCTCGCCCACGACCTGGAGCTGCTGGACGGCGTTGGGCCGCTGCAGGTCGGCGGCGACCAGCATGGGCACGTGGCCCTGCTCGCGCAGCCACTTGGCCAGCTTGCCCGCCAGCGTCGTCTTGCCCGCGCCCTGGAGGCCCGCCAGCATGATGACGGTCGGTGGCGTCTTGGCGAAGCGGAGCCTGCGGGTCTCGCCGCCGAGGATCCCGATCAGCTCGTCATTGACGATCTTGACGACCTGCTGCGCCGGGTTGAGCGCCTGGGAGACCTCGGAACCGCGGGCGCGCTCCTTGACCTGGGCGACGAACGCCTTGACCACCGGCAGTGCGACATCGGCCTCTAGCAGGGCGATGCGGATCTCACGGGTGGTGGCGTCGATGTCGGCATCGGACAGCCGCCCCTTGGATCGGAGGGAGGAGAAGACCGATGTCAGCCGGTCGGATAGCGTCTCGAACACGTGGTTGGCCAGTCCTCGAAGCGAATGTACGTCTAAGACTCCAGCCTATCCGCTCCGCTAGCCGCTCCAGCCTGGCACGGCCATCCGGACCGTGAGAGCGTGCTCGACGAGGTTGATCAGCGCGCTTTTCACCGAGTCCTTGGAGCGGGCGTCCAGCCGCACCATCGGGATGTGCGGGGCCAGGGTAAGGGCGTCGCGCACCTCGGAGTCGCTGTGCGCGTACTGGCCGTCCCACCCGTTCACCCCCACGATGAACGGGAGTTGGGCCTCTTCGAAATAGTCGATGGCCGGGAAGCTGTCGGCCAGTCGGCGGGTGTCCACCAGGACGACCGCGCCGATGGCACCGCGCACCAGGTCGTCCCACATGAACCAGAACCGGTGCTGCCCGGGCGTGCCGAACAGGTACAGGATGAGGTCGCGGTCCAGCGACACGCGGCCGAAGTCCATGGCGACGGTCGTGGTCGACTTCAGCGGTGTCATGCCCAGATCGTCGATTCCGGCGGAGGCATCCGTCATGACGGCCTCCGTCGTCAACGGCATGATCTCCGACACGGCACCGACGAACGTCGTCTTGCCAACCCCGAACCCGCCGGCGACCACGATCTTCGTCGAGGTCAATCCGGGGCTAGAGCCTGCGAAGTCCACTTAGCACCCTTTCCAGCAGGTTGACGTCCGGCCTACCCTCATCCAGCTGCGGCTGATGCACCCGAACCAGGCCCTCGGCCGCCATGTCCGCGATCAGAACACGCACCACGCCGAGCGGGATCCGCAGCAGCGCCGACACCTCTGCCACCGATCGGACCTGCAGGCAGAGCTGGCTGATCGCTTTGTACTCGGGCGTGATGTGCGAGAACTCCCGGTGCTCGGCGGTCGCCGAGGACACCAGGGCCTCCATCGCCAGCTTGACCTTGGGCGCGGTCCGCCCGCCCGTCACGGCGTAGGGCCGTACCGGGGAGGCGGGGTCGGAGCTGGGTGGCTGGGGCGGCGGCTCCCAGCCACCGCTGTTCCAGCCACCACTGTTCCAGCCTCCGCTGTTCCACGTGGGATTCGTCACCTACATCACCTGGTCTGGCTGGCGCGCAGCTCCGCGCGCACAGCCGGAGTCAGTACCTGCCCGGCGCGATCGACCATCAGCGTCATCTGGTACGCCACCAACCCCATGTCACAGTCGGGGGCCGCCAGCACGGCGAGGCACGAACCGTCGCTGATCGACATGATCAGCATGAGCCCGCGCTGCATCTCCACGATCGTCTGGTTGACCGCGCCGCCCTCGAACACCCGGGCCGCGCCCTGTGTCAGAGAGACCAGCCCGGACGCGATCGCGGCGAGCTGGTCAGCCCGATCCGCCGGAAAGCCCGCCGACGCCGCCAGCGGCAGACCGTCGGACGAGACGACCACGGCGTGTGCGACCCCCGGGACCGTGCTGACGAAGTCGGTGATTAACCAATCCACCCCACGTGCCGACTGGCTCAGGTCGTTCATGCGCGTTCATCCCTGCTCTCAACACTTCTCGGACCGGAGGGATACGTTCTTCCCTCGCTGATGTCGTCTCGTGCTGCCCTGAATCCCTGCTGGAAGCTCGAGAGACGGCTGCGTACCCGTTCGGGGGAGACGGCCGGCATGGGCGCGACCCCCTTCGGCGCCGAGACGGTGTCCGCCGAGCCGGGCACCAGGTTGGCCTTGGGCACCCGCTTGGGGAGTCCCGCCGCCGTCGCACCGTCACGTACCGGCTCCACCACCGCCTGGGCCGCGTTCCAGCCCGCGTCGGCCTTGGCCGATCCCCAGGTGGCCTCGCCCTCGGCGCCCTGGTCGAACCACTTGGACTCGACCGAGGCGAAGATCGGCAGGTATTCGTCACCCGAGGAGGCGGGCTTCACGACGGGGATCGGGCCGGTGGCCGCGGACTCGGTCTCCGGCATCTCGTACCGTGACCGCCTGAAGCCCATGTCCGATCCGCCGGTGTCCGCTCCCCAGCCGGTGCCCGGCCGGTCGTCGGCGGCGGGGCGCTGCGGCGGCAGGGCGGCGTTGTTCGTCCAGCCGCCGGACGGCGAGCTCATGGGGTTGCGCGAGGGGACCCAGACGTCGGTGCTGTCGTACTGGGGGCCGCCGTTGCCGCGCGTGTCAGCCGACGGCCAGCCCGTGTCCATGCTCGGCTGGGAGGGGAACGAGGGGTGCCCGGGGCCCGGGCGGTACTCGCCCCCGCCCCACTGAGGCACGGGGGGCGGCGGCACGGACGGCGGTCCGCCGAATCCGAAGCCCTCGTCCTGGCTCGGCATACCGCCGGGCATGCCCGAGGCCGCCGCTCCCCCCGGGTAGGCGGGGGACTGCGAGCCCAGGAGCGCCTCGGGCATGAGGACCATGGCGGTCAGGCCGCCGGAGCCGTGCGGGCGCAGCTGCACCCGGATGCCGTGCCGGTGCGCCAGCCTGGCGACCACGAACAGGCCCATGCGGCGCGACACCGACACGTCCACGCTGGGCGCGTCGATGAGGCGGTCGTTGGCCTGGGCCAGCTCGTCCTGGGTCATGCCGATGCCGGAGTCGGTGATCGACAGCATCACGCCGCCGCCGTCGATCCGGCTGCCGGACACGGTCACCCTGGTCTCGCGGGGCGAGAACGACAGCGCGTTCTCGACCAGCTCGGCGATCAGGTGGATGACGTCGTTGACGGCCTGGCCGGCCACGGAGACCCCGTCGGGGACCTGGAGGACGACGCGCTCGTAGTTCTCGACCTCGGAGAGTGAGGCTCGGGCGACGTCGACCAGCTTGACGGGCTTGCTCCAGCGGCGCGGCGGTTCCTGGCCGGCGAGGACCAGCAGGTTCTCGCTGTTGCGGCGCATGCGGGTGGCCAGGTGGTCCAGCTTGAACAGGTTGCCGAGCCGCTGCTCGTCCTGCTCGCCCTGCTC
>NZ_JBFANM010000042.1:0-109653 GCF_040674815.1 Nonomuraea sp. NPDC049709 | reverse complement strand
GGGGCCGACCAACATCCAGGAGCCGGTGACCACCGGTGCGGCGGGATGCTGCGGATGACGTCCACCGACCCGGCGCCGGCGCACACCGCGCCGGTGCCGGCGGCGGCCCTGGAGCAGTTGTCCACCGGGCGCATGCTGGCCACCGTGCGGGAGCTCGCCGGCGATCGCTACAGCGGGCGGCGGGTGGGCACGCCCGGCGGCCGAGCCGCCGCCACCTGGCTCGCCGGCGAGCTGCGCGAGCTGGGCGCCGAAGTCGAGCTGACCGGCTTTCCCGTCTCCGGCGTGCGGGAGCTGTACGGGACACCGATCATGCGATGGAACATCGACGGGAAGCCGCACCCCTTGGAGCATCGCCGCGACTTCGCCGAGCACCTCGCCTCGGCCGAGCTGCCCGTGGCACGCACCGGGCCTGTGGCTGCGGCCGGACATGCGGACCTGCACGGCCGGTGGGTTCTGGCCGCCGATGACCTGCCGCAGGCATGTGAACGAGCCGCAGCCCGCCAGGCGGCCGGGGTCATCACCGCACGCGGCACGGACGCCGACGGCTGGCTGCCCAAGATGATCGCCGGGCCACCCGTTCAGCCCATGCCGATCCTGGCGTTGCGCACCGAACTGCACCAGCACCTCACCGAGGCGCTCGGCCGTGGCCCGGTGCACGTGACGGCGTCCATGCCCATGCGGGTGGTCGTCGCCGACGGCGTCAACGTCGAGGGGCGCCTGCCGGCCGCCCGCCCCCGCGCCGACACCGGCGCAGCGCTGACGCGAGTGTTGCTGACCGCGCACTTCGACGGCGTCGGCGACGATCCGGAGCGTCGCCTGCCGGCGGCCGCCGACAACGCCTCGGGCGTGGCCGTCATCCTGGAGGTGGCCCGCGTGCTGGTGGCGGTCGGCATCCCGGACCCGCTCGAGGTGCGCGTCGCCCTGCTGGACGGCGAGGAGGCCGGTGCATGGGGATCCGCGCACCACGCCGCGACCCTGCCGGCGGACACGCTGGTGATCAACCTGGACGGGGCGGCGCAACTGCACCAGGCCGCCTCGGTCGAGGCGGGCGGTCCCGCCCATGCCCTCCTCGCCTGCCTGGACCGGGCAGCCCGCCTGACCGGCGTGCCCCTACGGGCGGGCGCGATGGCCTCGGACAACCGCCGTTACGCCGCCGCCGGCCTCGCCGCGATCGGCATCGGCATGGGCATGCCCGGCTACCAGACCCCGGCCGAGACCCCGGACCGCGTCGAAGCAGGCACGCTCATGACAGCGGCCCGCCTGCTCCTCGCCACGGTTAGCCGGCTGGCTCACCCGGGAACCCAGGACGGTCCAGCCGTGTGACGGGCAGGCGGCAGGCACTACCGGCGTGTGGAATCCCGAGCCCACATGGAAGCGCCAGCACGATGGGCCGAGCATCGGGCGCGCAGCACTTCTCCAAGCTGATCAGCTACAGGAGGCGCCGGTAGCGCGGTCGTCGGGCGGGCAGCAGGCCTGGAGGGTCGCCTGGAGGTCGGACAGCGCCTTGCCGATCCGCGCGGAATCGGCGCGGTAGTAGACGGTCTTCCACTCGCGCCGCGAGCTCAGCACGCCGCCGTCGCGCAACGTGGCCAGATGAGTCGAGGTGGCGGACTGGGCGAGGGACATGCGCTCGGCCACCTCGTTGACGGTCAGCTCGATCCCGCCGGCGAACAGCTCCATGATCCGCTGGCGGGTCTCGCTGGCCATCGCCTTGAGGAAGCCGCGCGCCTCGTCGCTCAGCTCGATGGAAGTGGACGTCATGGTCATAGCATCACCCCACCACCATCATATTGTGTTTTCTGGATGTGACGATATGATATGGCGGCATGGACACCATCGTCATCGGCGGCGGCCAGTCCGGCCTCGCCGCCGCACACTGCCTGCGCACCGCCGGACTCCGGCCCGTCATCCTCGAAGCCGGCGAACACCCCACCGGCTCCTGGGCCGACTACTACGACAGCCTCACCCTCTTCTCCCCCGCCCGCCACAGCACCCTCGGCGGCCAGGAGTTCCCCGGCGACCCCGACCACTACCCCACCCGTGACCAGGTCGTGGCATACCTGCAGCGCTACGCCGACAGCCTCGACGTCGACATCCGCACCCGCACCCGGGTGAGCACCGTCGAGGACGACGGCGCGGGCGGCTTCCTCGTCCACACCGCCGACGGCGACACCCTGCGTACGAAGGGGGTGGTGGCGGCCAGCGGCTCGTTCGGCAATCCGCGCCTCCCGCAGCTGCCCGGCCAGGACACCTTCACCGGCCGGCTGCTGCACGTGGCCGACTACCGCAGCCCCAAGCACTACGCGGGCCGGCGCGTCGTCATCGTCGGCGGCGGCAACTCCGCCGTGCAGGTCGGCTACGAGCTCGCCGAGGTGGCCACGGTCACCCTGGCCACCCGCCACCCGATCGCCTTCATGCCCCAGTTCATCGGCGGCCAGGACGTCCACCACTGGCACGCCACCACCGGCTTCGACGACCTGCCGCCGTACTGGCTGGCCCGGATCGTCGCCCGCGCGGGCGGCGGCACCCTGGTCCTGGACACCGGCGACTACGCCGCCGCCCTGGCCGACGGCCGGATGGAACGCCGCCCCCTGTTCACCGCCTTCGAGGGCGACCGGATCCTGTGGTCAGACGGTGAGCGCGAGCACGTGGACACCGTCATCTTCGCCACCGGCTACCGCCCCGACCTGGGCTGTCTCCACCCGCTCGGCGCGCTCGGCGAGCACGGCCTGCCGCTGCACGACGGCGGCGTCTCCACCACCCATCTCGGGCTCGGCTACGTCGGGGTGGAGTTCCAGCGTTCGTTCGCCTCCAACACCCTGCGCGGCGTCCACCGCGACGCCCGGCACGTCACCGCGCCGATCGCCGCGTACGCCGGCGGCGCCCTGGCCACCTACGGCCTGTGACCTGGCCTCCGTACCGCTCGCCGCATGCGCGCCGTCGGCACAACGCTGAGCTCCAGGGGCCCCGCTGACCTACTGGGAGCCTCCGCGGACGTCCGCGCCTGGCGGCCCGTGAGCGTCGAGAACCCCTGACGCCGCTTCAGCCGCGGGTGGTCCCGCTTCTGCGGGAGCGATAGTTCGCCACCTTGACGCGGTTACCGCATTCCTCCATGCCGCACCACTGGCGATTGCCGCCCCGGGAGCGGTCGATGAAGATCCGCGTGCATTCTTCCAGCGCGCATTCACGGATGCGCAGCCCGCCGGGCTGCTCGGTGAACTCTCCGAGCAGCTCGGCCGCGGATCGGGCCACGCTGGACGCGATCGCGCCCGCGCTTCCGGAGCGTACGAGCCCGCCAGGGGTCAGCCGCACCTGCGGCGGCGCCTCCGCCGCCGCCTCGTTGACGGCGCGCAGATCGTCCTCCGGCCAGGGCCGCCCGTCCATGGCGCACGTCACCAGCCGGTAGGCGGCCTCCCGCAGCATGCACAGCCACCGCAGGTCGGCGGCGCCGACGGCCGGCTCCTCGCTCGTCACCCCGGCCGCCACGGCCCATCGGCCGAGGTCGGCCGGGGTGGCCAGGAGCTCCTCCGGACGGGTGCGCCGCCATTTGAGCGTGCCCGCGAAGTCGAGGGCGAGGTTGCCGCTGACGAAGACGAAACTCACGACACCATCTTGACAGGTTACATACGGCTGCCGCAATCTTCTGTACACCTGCTTAGCCGGTTACATCGGGAGCCATGTGTGATCACCGACGACGACTACCTCTACTACGTCGACCGCGCCCTGAACGGGATGGCCGGCATCGTCGCCGGCCTCGGCGACCAGCTCGCCAACGCCAGGCCGCCCTTTCCCGGCGCCAACTCGCCGTACGCGCTGCTCACGCACTGCCTGGGAGTGGTGTCGTACTGGGCCGGGCAGCTCGTGGCCGGACGCGAGGTCACCCGCGACCGCGACGCCGAGTTCGCCGGCACCGGCCTGGTGGGCCCGCTGCTGGACGAGGTGGCGGTGGTACGGGGCCGGCTGGCCGACGACGTACGCGCGGCCGTACCCGGAGCGCGGCTGCGCGGCGCGCCGCCCGCGGCCTTCCTCGGACCCGACCGCGAGCTGACCCAGGGAGCGGCGCTGCTGCACGTCTACGAGGAGCTCGCGCAGCACCACGGCCAGATGGAGATCCTGCGCGACGCCATCCTCGCCGGCCGGCCCGCAGGGGAGCGCCCGTGAACCGCCCGCCCGCCGGCCCGTTCGAGACCATCGACGTCGAACGGCTGCGCTCGGGGTACGGCGTCAAATGGGGTTCCCTGCCTCCGGACACCGTCGGGGCCTGGGTCGCCGACATGGACTTCGGCATCCCGCCCGCCGTACAGGAGAGCATCCTGCGCACCACGCGGCACGCGGACTTCGGCTACCCGTACTGGCGGGGAGAGGACCCGGTGGTCGAGGCGTTCGAGGAGCGCATGCTCGCCCGTCACGGGTGGCGTCCGCGGCGGGAGCGGACCCGGGTGTTCAGCGACCTGCTGCAGATCCTCCAGGTCGTCATCGAGTACGCCACCGAGCCGGGTGACGGTGTCGCCATTCACGTCCCCGCGTACCCGCCGTTCCTGGCCAGCATCGTCCGGGCGGGCCGCCGGATCGTACCGCTGCCCGTGACGCGCGATGAGACAGGGTGGCAGGTCCCGGCCGACGGGCTCACTGAGCGCCTGCGAGCCCAGCGCTGCCGCCTGCTCGTGGTCGTCAACCCGCACAATCCGACCGGCCGCGTGCTCACGCCCGCGGAACTGCTCCCCCTCGCCGCGGCGGCCGAGGAGCTGGACCTGCTGGTGCTGGCCGACGAGATCCACGCCGATCTCGTGTTCGCCCCGCACCAGCACGTGCCGTTCGCCTCGATCGCCACGGCCGACGCACGCACGGTCACGGCGACCTCGGCGACGAAGGCGTTCAACCTGGCCGGGCTCCGCTGCGCCGTCGCGCACATCGGCCCGGACCGGCTGCACGACGCGCTCAACAAGGCTCCGCTGGACTTCTTCGGTACGCCGAGCATCCTCAGCCGGGTCGCCACCGTGGCCGCCTGGCGCCGGTCCGACGCCTGGCTGGCGGACCTGTCGGACACCCTCGTGCGCAACCAGCGCCTGATCGAGGAATGGGCGGCGGCGCTGCCATGGGACCTGCGTTACCACTCGCCGGAGGGGACGTACCTGAGCTGGCTCGACTTCAGCCGGAGCCCGATCGGGGGCGGGTCGCCCGCCGGACACCTGGAACGGCTGGCGAGGGTCAAACTCAGCGAAGGAGCCGAGTTCTCGCAGCACACGGAGGTGGACACCGCGGCGTTCGCCCGGCTCAACTTCGCCACCAGCCCGGCCAACCTCGCGGAGATCCTCGACCGCGTCGCGACCGCCCTGAAGTGATCCGCGCCGCCTGAGACCGCCTGCTCCCCGGGGTGGCGGTGATCCACCAGCGGGGGCCGGTGATCCACCAGCGGGGGCCGTGGCTGAGCGTGGACCCGCGGCGCGTGTCCCTCATGGACTCGCGCGGCGCCGCCGCCCTGCTGCGGGCGGCGGCGGCCGGCCCGGTCGCTCGGCGGAAACCTCACCCTGATCGGTCCCAACGCTCCGGCGGCGCTGGTGCTGTACGCCCGTCCTCCCCGACCAGGAACTCGCACCACCCGGCTCGACTGCGGCGTCGCAATTCCGGATTCCGTAAGGACCTTGGCTGCCCTTTCCCATGCGCGCGTGCCGGTTGCCCTGCCGGGTAGGCCACGCCCGTACCCGAAGGAGGAGTCCATGACCAGAACAGCCCCAGAGACGATGGGCGAAACCGACGTCATCGACCTGCTACTGGCCCAGCACGCCATGATCAGAGACCTGTTCGACGAGGTCGAACAAGCACCCGCCGACCAACGCGCCGAAGCCTTCACCCGACTCGTACGCCTCCTGGCCGTCCACGAAACCGCCGAAGAAGAAATCGTTCACCCCTACGCCCGCCGCAACATCGACGGCGGCGACGGAGTCGTCGACGACCGGCTCACCGAGGAAAACCAGGCCAAGCAACTGCTCTCCCAAATGGACCAGGCCGGCCCCGACGCCCCCGACTTCGCCGCCAACCTCGCCATGCTGCGCACCGCCGTGGAAGCACACGCCCGCAGCGAAGAACGCTACGAATTCACCCAGCTCCGCGGCCACACCACCGAAGCCGAACGCCGCACCATGGCCGCCGGCGTCAAGGCCGCCGAAGCCATGGCACCCACCCACCCCCACCCCGGCACCGAAACCGCCACCAAGAACATCCTGGCCGGCACACCCATCGCCATGATGGACCGGGTCCGCGACGCCATCCGCCAAGCCATGGGCAAGAACCCCTGACCATGACAACCCGCGGAATCGAGCTACCCGGCACCATCCTCGGGATCGGGCTGGGCGGGTTCGCCGATGGCATCCCGCCGCACCCTCCGGACCCGGTCCCGCTGCAGGGCTCGGTCCGGCATCAGCCCGGTGTGCCGGAGTGCCGCCCCGGCGGCCTTGTCGTACTGGCGCCCGGCCCGGCCGGCCTCGGGACCGTGGTGGTGCTCCAGCATCCGGCCCGCGGCCCGCGGCCCGCAGCGCCATCCGCCGGAGACTGGATCCCGACGGGCGTCCGTTCTGCCTCTGCCTTTAGGTCGTCTCAGCCGGCGATCACGCCGGAGCGGGGGCGCCCCTCCACCCGGCCGGACTGACCTCCGCTGCCGTGGGGGACGGCTGCGCCGCTCACGCAGGTGTGCCCGGAGGGGTGTTCGGGAGTGGGCGGGGTCTCGATCAGCGGCTTCCATGCGGGGTCGGGCACCGTCGCCGGGTTGCCGTCGGTGCCGGCCTCGCGGATGGCCGTGATCGGCCGCCGCCGGTTCACGCGGTACGTGTCGCTGTGGCAGGCGATCGCGCCGTCGGCCTCCTGGTGAACGACGTGGTAGTCGGGGCCCAGCAGGTCGACGACCTGGTCATGGTCGTCTGCCACGACCGACTCCTGGAAGGCGACCAGATCCGGGCACAGGTCACGCAACCCGGTGATCAGTACTTCCCTGCGCTCGCTCCAGGAGCCGTGCCTGGTCCAGAGGTTCAGCGTGGCGACGCGCATATCCGGGCGCTACCCCGTGTGCGGTACGGCGGGGGTCGCCGCCTCCATCGGCAGGCGCCACAATCGTGGAGGTTTCCGGTAAGTGTGATGGCGCTCCCGGGCGTGTAGAGGGTGTGGAGCAACTGGAGTTCGAGGAGTTCTACCGGGACAGCAGGGACGCGTGCCTGCGGGCCGTAGTGGTCGGCACCGGAGATCCGCAGCTGGCCGAGGACCTGGTCGCCGAGGCCTACGTGCAGGCGTGGAGCGGCTGGCGCAAGGTGCGGGCGCATCCCGCGCCGCGCGCCTGGATCGTGCGCACCGCGCTCAACACCCGCGTCTCGTGGTGGCGCAGGCGCCGCCGCGAGGTCGCGCTGGCCGGCCATGACGCCGAAGGACACCAGCAGACGCAGGGCATCGACCCCGCGCTGATGGCCGCCCTGCGGCGCCTGCCCAGGCGGCAGCGGGAGGTGGTGGCGCTGCGGGTCTTCCTCGACCTGGACACCGAGGCCACCGCCAAGACCCTCGGCATCGCTCCGGGCACCGTAACCGCACACCTGGCACGGGCCGTCGCCACGCTGCGCGGCGACCTCGCCACCGCCATCACCCAGGAGGGCCGATCATGAACGACGTCTTCGACACCATGAGAGAGTCGATGGAGGGCGTGCAGATGCGCACCCCCGTCGAGCGGATCGTCGCGGCGGGCCGGGCGCGCCGCCGCAGGAAGGTCACGGCGATCGCGGCGGGCTCCGCCGTGGCCGGAGGGCTGTCGCTGGTCGTCATGACCGGTGGCGCGCAGGTCAACGCGCCGCCCGCGGACGTGCACGTCCAGCTCGCCGCCTTCTCCGTCGACAGCAACGCCGACGGTACGGTCACCGTCAAGCTCACCAAGGAGCAGACCCTCGACCCGGCGATCCTGGAGAGCACTCTGGCCCAGGCGGGCATCCCGGCCGACATCCGGATCAACGAGTTCTGCACGTCCCCGGCCGACATCCCCGGCTTCGACAAGGTCATGGACAGCAGCAAGGAGGCGGACGGGCAGGTCCTGATCACCATCGATCCGGCGGCCATGCCCGCCGGGACGAAGATCATCGCTGGGATCAGGACGCCCGACTACCTGCCGGACAACCCGAGCAAGCTGGGCGCCGTCTTCGGCCTGGCCCGCGACGGCGACACCCTCCGGTGCAGCACCGAGCTTCCTCGGTAGCGCCGACGCGGGGACCTCGCTCGGTCAGGCCGGTGTGGCGCCGCCCGGCTGACCGGTGAGGTGGGCCTGGGCGTACTTGCGGAAGGCGGCCACCAGGCGGCCGCGGTCGCCGGCGCGGGTCGCCAGCGCGACGTGGCTCGGCTCGACGCCTTCCAGGGGAACCGTGGTGAGGTCCGGCCGCAGGCCGGTGAAGTTGGCGCCGGCCGGGACGATGACCACGGCCTGCCCGCCCGCGACGAGCTCGAACTTGTCCTCCACGGCCTCGAGGAAGGGGCCGTCGGGGGCCGGGCTCCCGTCGGGCCGGGGGTCGACGCGCCAGAAGGCGTCCCAGACGGGGTCGGGAGCGCGGGGCAGGGGCTCGTCGGCGATGTCGTCGAGGGTGATCGACTCCTTGCCGGCCAGGCGGTGGTCGCGCGGCACCAGCACTGCCCGGGGCTCGTCGTAGAGGACCGTCACGCGGAGCCCGTCGGTGGGGAACGGCAGCCGGGCCACCACCGCGTCCACCCGGTGGGAGAGCAGCGCGGTGTGCGGCTCGTTCCAGGGCACGTGCAGGGTGCGTACGTCGGCGTCCGGGTGCCGGTGGCGCAGCTCGCGCACGGCGGGGGTGACGATCAGGTTGGCGGTGTAGCCGACGGTGATCCGGTTGGGCCGCGCGGCGGCGCGGGCGCTCGCCGCGGCCTGGGCCGACGACCGCAGGACCGCCTTGGCGAGCGGCAGGAAGACCTCCCCCGCCTCGGTGAGCCGGCTGCCCTGCGGGGTGCGGTCCACCAGGCGGGCGCCCAGCTGCTGTTCGAGGCGGGCGATCTGCCGGCTCAGCGACGACTGGGTGAGGTGGAGGGTCTCGGCGGCGCGGCCGAAGTGCCGGTGCTCGGCGAGGACGGTGAAGCTCCGTACGAGTTGCAGGTCGAGGTCCGGCGGCGACTCGGGCATGCGCCCAGCCTAGTCGCCGAACCCCTTGAGCTGTGGTGATGCGCGAAACGCGATGCGGCTTGCGGAACATTCATTGGACCTGGGACGTTGCGCGAGCGCAAGGTGGAAGCACCGGCCCCTGCGACGTGCGGCCGGTTCTCACCTGCCCTTGCCAAGGAGTGCGTTTCATCATGCGCGTATTCGTCACCGGCGCGACCGGGTTCATCGGGAGCGCCATCGTCCGCGAACTGCTCGGCGCCGGGCATCAGGTCGTCGGGCTCGCCCGCTCCGAGAGGGCCGTCGCCGCGCTGGCGGCCGCCGGGGCCGAGGCGCACCGCGGCTCCCTCGACGACCTGGACAGCCTGCGCGGCGGCGCGGCCGCCGCCGACGGCGTGATCCACACCGCGTTCGTCCACGACTTCTCCGACTTCGAGGCCGCCGTCCGGACCGACCGGCGGGCCATCGAGGCGCTCGGGGAGGCGCTCGTGGGGACCGGCCGGCCCTTCGTCATCGCCTCCGGAACCGCCGGCCTCGCGCCGGGCCGCGTCGCGACGGAGGACAGCGCGCCCGATCCGGGATCGTTCGCGGCGGCCCGGTACGGCTCCGAGGTGGCCGCGCTGTCGTTCGCCGAGCGCGGCGTGCGGACGTCGGCGGTGCGGCTGCCGCCGACGGTGCACGGCGAGGGTGAGCACGGCTTCGTCCCGGGCCTGATCGCCACCGCGCGGGTCAAGGGGGTCTCCGCCTACCCGGGCGACGGGTCGAACCGCTGGCCCGCCGTGCACCGGCTGGACGCCGCGCGGCTGTTCCGGCTGGCGCTGGAGGGCGCGCCCGCGGGCGCGCGCCTGCACGGGGTCGCCGAGGAGGGGGTGCCGGTACGGGAGATCGCCGAGGTGATCGGCCGCCACCTGGGGCTGCCGGTGGCCTCCATCTCCCCCGAGGAGGCAATGGAGCACTTCGGCTTCCTCGGCCTGGTCCTCTCCCTCGACGTCCCCGCCACCAGTGACCTGACCAGGAAACTGCTGGACTGGTCCCCCGGCGGGCCCGCGCTCCTCCCGGACCTCGAGGCGGGCCACTACTTCACCGCCTAGCGCCTGGTCATCGAACCGAACGCCTAGCGCCGCCGGGACCGGGCCAGGAGCCAGAGCAGCAGGGGCGCGCCGAGGGCGCCCGTGACCACGCCGACCGGGAGCTCCACGTCCGGGATCAGCAGGCGGGCCACCAGGTCGGCGGCCAGCACGATGAACGCCCCCATGAGCCCCGCGACCACGGGCGGCGGGCCGGCGGTGCGGGACAGGCGCTGGGCGATCTGGGGAGCGGCCAGCGCCACGAAGGCCACCGGCCCCGCCGCCGCCGTGCCGAACGCCACCAGCCCGACACCCGTCAGCAGCAGCGCCAGCCGGGCCGCCTGCACCCGCGCGCCGAGCACGACCGCGACCTCGTCGCCGAGCTGCAGCGCGCGGGTCCAGTTCCCGAGCACGAGCGTGACCGGAACCAGCACGGCCAGCGCCAGGGCCAGCGGCGCGACGTGGTCCCAGGTGCGGCCGTTCAGGTTGCCGAACAGCCAGCCGAGCGCCTGCTGGGCCTGGAAGTGGCCGCTGGTGACCATGAGGTATTCGGTGGCGCTCGTGCAGATCCACGACAGGCCGATGCCGACCAGGACGATCCGCCCGCCGGTGGTGCCGCGCCGCCACGCCAGCAGGTACGTCACCAGCGCCGCCAGCACGGCCCCCGCGAATCCCAGCAGCTGCAGCCCCGCGCCGATCCCCAGCACGATCCCGGCCACCACGGCCACCCCCGCTCCCTGGGTGACGCCGATCATGTCCGGGCTGGCCAGCGGGTTGCGGGTCATCGTCTGGAACAGCGCCCCCGACAGCCCGAACGCGGCGCCCGCCAGCAGGCCCGTCAATGCCCGGGGCAGGCGCAGCTCCCGTACGACGAACGCGGTGCCCTGGTCCCCGGTGCCCACCAGAGACCCGATCACCTCGCCGAGCCCGAGCCGGACCTCCCCGAGGCCGAGCCCGAGGCAGAAGGCCAGGAAGGCGGCCGCGGCGGTGGCCAGGCCGACCAGGATGAGGCGCGGCCGCAGCACGCCCGAGACGGGCGGCACCGACAGCCGGAAGGTGACCATCTGGCTCATACGCTCACAACTCCGCAAGCCGCCGGCGGCGGGCCAGGACGACGAAGAACGGGCCGCCGATGAACGCCACCAGCAACCCCGCCTGCACCTCGATCGGCGGCGCCACCACGCGCCCGACCACGTCGGCCGCCAGCAGCAGGCACGGCCCGAGCAGCGCCGCCAGCGGCAGCAGCAGCCGGTGGTCGGCCTCCGAGCCGCCCCGCCCGGCCAGGACCCGCGCCGCGTAGGGCACGACCAGCCCGACGAAGACCACGGGCCCGATGGCGGCGACGGCGGAGCCGGTCAGCAGCATCACGGCCGCCGCCCCCTGCAGGCGTACCAGGCCGACCCGGCGGCCCAGCCCCCTGGCCACGTCGTCGCCGAGCGCCAGGCTGTTCAGCGCGGGGCCACCGGCCAGCGCCAGCACCGCCCCCGCCGCCACGAACGGGAGAAGCTGCGGCAGCAGCTGCCCGCCCGAGCCCGACAGCGACCCCGCCGACCAGAACCGGTACCTGCTCAGCGACTCCGGGTCCACCAGCACGAACGCGCTGGTCACCGAGCTGAGCAGGAACGTGACCGCGACCCCGGCCAGCGCCAGCTTCACCGGCGTCATCCCGTCCCGCCCGAGCCCGGCCAGCCCGTACACGACCACGCTGGCCACCAGCGCCCCCGCGAACGCGAACCACACGTACCCGGCCGGCGTGGCCACCCCGAACACCCCGATGGCCAGAACGACGGCGAACGCCGCCCCGGCGCTGACGCCCAGCACCCCGGGGTCGGCCAGCGGGTTGCGGGTGAGCGCCTGCATGAGGGCGCCCGACAGGCCGAGCGCCGCCCCGGCCAGGATGCCGATCAGGGTGCGCGGCACCCGTACCGACCAGACGACGTCCAGGATGTCGGGGTCGGTGACCGTCCCGGCCAGCGCCCCGGCCACCTGATCCAGGGGGATGGCGCGGGCGCCGAGGCACAACGACAGCAGGCACACCCCGGCCAGCGCCGCCGTCGCGGCGGCGAGCGCTTTCATGCGGACGCCTTCGTGAGGGCCGTCACGAGGTCTTGGTCGCCGGGTCGCCGTCCACCGCGGCCGCCAGCCGCGGCACCAGGGTGTCGAGCACGTACGGGAGGCTGAGCACGGTGAGGAAGGCGACCGCGTCGCTGGGCGGGGTGTTCTCCGGCAGGTAGACCTCCCTGCCCTCCTTCACCACGTCGAGCTTGCTGTAGATGCTGTCCCCGTGCAGCTCGGCCTGCCCCTTGGCGGCGTCGGTGACGCTCCAGACGACCACGCCGGTGTCGACGAGGTCGAGCCGCTCCCTGCTGATGTTGGCGCCGAACTTGTCGCCGATGGCCTGGTCGAGGCCGGTGGGGAGCTGGAAGCCGAGCGAGCCGAGCAGGCGGGAGCGCGGGTCCTGGCTGCCGAAGACGAAGTAGCCCTCGTACAGGGTGGCCATGAGGCCGGTCGCGCCCTTGAACTCGGGGTGCTCCTTCTGCACCTGTACGAAACGGGCCTCGACGTCCTTGATGAGCTTGTCGGCGTCCGCGGGCTTGCCGACCGCGGTGCCGACCCGCTTGGTGACCTCCTGCCACGGGATGCCGTAGTCGATGTACTCCTTGGGCTGGGCCACCGTCGGCGCGATCTTCGACAGGGTGTCGTACTGCTCCTTGGTGAGGCCCGAGTACAGGCCCAGGATCAGGTCGGGCTTGAGTGCCGCGATCTTCTCGAACTGGGGGCCGCTCCCGGTGTCCTTGAGCACCTGCGGCACCGTGCCGCCGCCGAGCCGGTCCTCGGCCCAGGGGCCGATCGCGCCCGGGTAGCCGCCGAACCACTCCGTGGTCGCCACCGGCACGATGCCGAGGGCGAGCAGGGAGTCCTGCTCCAGGAGGCCGACGGTGACGACGCGCTGGGGCGCGGCGGTGATCGTGGTGCTGCCGTACTTGTGCGGCAGCGTGACGGGGAAGGCGCCCCCGCTCGCCGCCCGCGTGGCCGCGGCCGGGGGCGCCGGCGCGGTGGAGCCGCAGCCCACGATGGTGATCAGAACGAGCGCCACGAGGGCGAGCGGGCGAGTCAAGTACGGCTCCTCAATCGGTAAGGCACCCCTAAGAAAGGCGAGCCTAACCTAACCCACTTGATCCGCTTCGCGCCACCGCGTGACACGGCTGCCGTGCGGCAGCCGTGTCACCTCGGATGGTCACCCCGGCCGGCGGCCGGGGTCCGGCCCTGTTACGGGCGCGTCGTGCGGTGCGTGATGTGCTCGGCGGTGCCGACGTGGTTACGCTGCTTGCGCATGCCCGCGAAGCCCAGCAGGCCGAGCAGGCCCAGCAGGCCCCACAGGCCGGCGTTGCCGCCGCCTTCATCCCTGGTCTCGTTCGGCTGCGGTGCGGGTGTCACCTGGCTCTGCGCGACCGGCGCGACCGGCGTGTCGGCCGTCGCCGCAGCTGCCGGGGCTAGCGTCAAGAAGAACGCCAGGCCCAGCCCGGTGAGGGTCTTGCGCATTGGGTTCCCCCGATCCGGCGGTCTCAGCGACCGCGGAGACCGCCTATCACGCCTTCTTCGTGGAAGGCTCCCGATAGCGGGGCGATCTCCATATCCCCTGCTAAATACGCCTCTACCATCGTCCCGGCGGCATCAAACGCCTTCTCCTCGCGACGGGGCGCCGTGGCGGTCGGGGATGCCCTGGCGGACGCGGGTCTCGCAGATCCTGGCGAGTTCGGTCCGGGCCCGCTGACGGGGTGCGGTGGGGGCGAGGCGTACGGGGGCGAGCAGCCTCACCTCGGCGACCAGGCCCCGGGTGGCGGCCACCCGGAACATGGAGGCGAGCAGCGAGTCGTCGCCCACGTAGCAGGCGCGGGTGGAGGTGACCGTACCCTCACGGTAACGCAGCGTCACCGGGCGGACGGCCGCACCCGCGTCGACCGCCGCCTGGAACACGGCCGGGCGGAAACTGCCCATGCCCCGCCCGCACCACGTGGTGCCCTCGGGGAAGGCGACCACCGTGTCCCCGGCCCTGAGGGCGTCCGCGACGGCCGCCACGGCCGACGGGAGCGCGGACAGGCGCTCCCGGTCGATGAACAGCCCGCCGGCACCGGCCACCAGCGTGCGGATGACCGGCCAGCCGGCGATCTCGCGCTTGGCCAGGGGGCGGGAGGGCAGGGTGGCGGCGATGACGAGGGGGTCCAGCCAGGAGACGTGATTCGCCACGACGAGCGTCCCGCCTGACGGGTTGCCGCCCGCCGTCCCTCCGGCGGCCTCGACGACGACCTCCAGGCGGATGCCCAGCGCCCGCAGGAGCAGGCGGGCCCACCTGCGGGTGACCTCACCCTGCCACCGCGACGCACGGTCACGGGAGGCGGCGGCAGGGACGGGGGCGCGCCCCACGAGGTGCGGCGTGTGGGCGCGCACCGCGAGCACGCGCAGGAGCAGCGCCCGCAACGCGTAAACCCGCAGGACGAACGCCGCGAGACGGGCGGCGAGTGAGTGCGGGGCGAGAGAACCGGAGGCGGGAGAGGCGAGGGGACGGGAGCCGGGCGGACGGCGGGCGGACGGACGGCCGGCGGGCGGAGCCGGGGCGAGCGATGGCAACGCCCGCGAAGCCGAGGCGGGCGAAGGGAGGCTGGCGGGACGGGAGGTGACGGCGCCGCTGATGGGGGCGCTGGAAACGGCGGCGCGGGATGCGAGGGTGCTGGTGGTGAGAGTGCTGGTGGTGAGGGTGCGAGGGGTGCCGGTGGTGAGGATGCGGGTGGTGAGGGCGGTGGGGACGCCCGCGAGCACCACCGCGAGCGCCCCGAGGAGCCGGGCGGCGCGCTGGAGGCGGCCTGCGGCGGCGGCCGGGTCCGCCACGCAGGTGGCGGGGGTGCAGGGGCCGAACGGCCGCCACGGGTTGTCCCGCACGCCGGCGGCGGGCGCCGGGGCGGCCTCCCGGGGCAGCTCAGCGGGCGGAAGGACGGCGCTCACAGGGGCTCCCCGAGCGGAGGCCTCCCGAGCCGCGGCTCACCGGCCGAAGACGGTCCCAGCGGGGACTCGCCGAGGAAGTACCGCAGGTAGCGGGCGTTCACGTTCGCCATCGACAGCAGCATGAAGAAGTCCGCCGTGCCGAAGTCCCGGTCGTGCGCGGGGGCCCCGCACACCCACGACCCCAGCCGCAGGTACCCCCGCAGCAGCGCCGGCGGCACGAACCGGTCGGGCAGGACGGCGCCACGGGAGCGCCACGGCGTGCGGGGCGTCACCCGGTACTCCGCCGGCCCCAGCGGCACCCGCTCCACCACGGCGGCGGCCAGCGCGCCGCGGTCGTCGAGCGGCACCGAGCAGCAGCCCGCCAGCCACCGGTGACCCCCGGCCACCATGTACCGGGCGATCCCCGCCCACATCAGCGCGACCACCGTGCCGTCCCGGTGGTCGGGGTGCACGCAGGTGCGGCCGGCCTCCACCAGGTCCTTGCGGAGGTGCGCCAGGCCGGTGAGGTCGAACTCGGCGTCGGAGTAGAGCCGTTCGGTACGTCCCGGCGGCAGCAGCCGGTAGGTGCCGACGACCTCGGAGCCGTCGCGGACGAGGAGGTGGTCGCAGTAGGCGTCGAACCGGTCGGCGTCGAGGCCGGAGACCGGGCTGTCGAGCCGCGCCCCCATCTCCTCGGCGAAGACCGCGTACCGGAGTCTCTGAGCGGCCTGTACGTCGGCGGCGCTGGTGGCCATCCCGACCGTGTAGCGACCGGTGTCAAGAGAGATCGTCATGGGCGCGCGTCCTTCCCTGAAAGCGTCTCGCGCCTATGTCGACATGCCGAAATGACGTCCGAGTCTCACACCGGGGGCACTCAGGCGTCCGCGTGGTGACGTTCCGGGGGAGACTTCGCAAAGAAAATGAATTCCCCCGCCGCGACCGGCGTCACTACACTCTCGCCTGAGATCATGACAGGGATCACTACAGGGATCACGACGTGACGAGGGAAGGGAGCCGGCCGTGCGCCACAGCACCGCTGCCGTCATCCCCCCGTCGCGTTACGAGGTGATCCTGGTGTCTTCGTCGCCCCGGTGCCGGCTGCGCGGCCGGCACTGGCTGCTGCCCTGACGAAGACCCCTTCGCCGGGGGAATTGCGCCGTCCTGTCAAAAACGTCCCGAAAGGGTCATGGGCCGTGCGTGCTCACGTCTTCAACCCCCAGACCGTCCCCCTTACCACCGTCCGCAATCTCGGCATCCTCGCGCACGTCGACGCCGGCAAGACCACCGTCACCGAGCGGATGCTGTACCTGACCGGCGCCACCTACAAGCGCGGCGAGGTGCACGACGGCACGACCGTCACCGACTTCGACTCCCAGGAGCGCGACCGCGGCATCACGATCTTCGCCGCGGCCGTGAGCTGCGAGTGGGACGGGCACCGGATCAACCTGATCGACACCCCCGGCCACGTCGACTTCTCCGACGAGGTGGAGCGGTCGCTGCGGGTGCTCGACGGCGCGATCGCGGTGTTCGACGGCGTCGCCGGAGTCGAGCCGCAGAGCGAGTCGGTGTGGCGGCGGGCCGACCGGCACGGCGTGCCGCGCCTGGCGTTCGTCAACAAGCTGGACCGGGCGGGCGCCGACCTCGACGCGGCGGTCGCGTCCATCCGCCGGCGGCTGCATCCGGCGCCGCTGGTGGTGCAGCTGCCGATCGGGCGCGAGGACGCCTTCACCGGCGTGATCGACCTGATCGGCCTGCGGGCGCTGGTCTGGGACGGCGACGCCTGCCAGGTGCGGCCGGTGCCGGACGACCTGCTGGAGGAGGCGCTGCGGCGGCGCCGGCTGCTGGAGGAGGCGGTGGCCGAGCTGCATCCGGGCGCGCTGGAGGAGTTCTGCGCCGGGCCGTCCCCCGCCGGACCGTCGCCCTCCGGGACGTCGCCCTCCGTGACGTCGCTCTCCGGGCCGACGCTGGTCGCCGCGCTGCGCGACCTCACCCGTACCGGTGAGGGTGTCGTGGTGCTGTGCGGCTCGGCGTACCGCAACCGCGGGATCGAGCCGCTGCTGGACGCCGTCGTGCGCTACCTGCCCTCGCCGCTGGACGTGCCCGCGGTGCGCGGGCACGACGGCGAGGTACGGGCCGCCGACCCGGACGCGCCGCTGGCCGCGCTGGCGTTCAAGGTGAGCTCGACGGCGACCGGGCGGCTGACGTACGTGCGGGTGTACTCGGGGACGATGCGGAAGGCGGACACGGTGCTGGACGCGGGCGCGGGCCGTACCGAGCGGATCGGCCGGATCCTGCGCGTGCAGGCCGACCGGCACGCCGAGGCGGACCTGGCGGTGGCCGGGGACATCGTCGCGGTGGTCGGGCCGAAGGCGGCCCGCACCGGCACGACCCTGTGCGCGCCGGGCGCGCCGCTGCTGCTGGAGCCGCCGGGGGCGACCGAGCCGGTGGTGTCGGTGGCCGTCGAGGCGCGCAGGAGCACCGACGGCGACCGGCTGGCGGCGGCGCTGGCCCGGCTGGCCGAGGAGGACCCCTCGCTGGCCGTGCGCACCGACGCCGAGACCGGGCAGACCGTGCTGTCCGGAATGGGCGAGCTGCACCTGGAGGTGGCGGCGGAGAAGCTCCGGCGCGACCACCGCCTGGAGGTGAGCGTCGGCCGGCCGCAGGTCTCCTTCAGGGAGACGGTCGGGCGCGGGGTGTCGGGGCTGCTCTACCGGCACGTCAAGCAGGACGGCGGCGCCGGGCAGTTCGCCCACGTCGTGCTGGACGTCGAGCCGCTGGCGGAGGGTTTCGTGTTCGCCTCGACGGTGGTGGGCGGCCGGGTGCCGCGCGAGTACGTGCGCGCGGTCGAGGCCGGCTGCCGGGACGCGCTGTCCGACGGCCCGCTGGACGGCCACCCGGTGACCGGCCTGCGGGTCACGCTCACCGACGGGGCCACCCACGTGAAGGACTCCTCGGAGATGGCGTTCCGCACGGCGGGGCGGCTGGGGCTGCGCGAGGCGCTGCGCCAGTGCGCGATGGTGCTGCTGGAGCCGGTGGTGGAGGTGACGGTGACCGTGCCGGACGACATGGCCGGCGGGGTGCTGGGCGACCTGTCGGCCCGGCGCGGCCGCGTCTCGGGCTCGGCGGCGCGGGCCGGCACGGTGGTGATCACCGCGGTCGTGCCGCTGGCCGAGGTGTTCGGGTACGCGACCGGCCTGCGCAGCCGCACCCAGGGCCGGGGCACGTTCACCACCCGCCCGGCCGGCTACGCCCCCGCGGCCCGCTGACCCGGGCCGGGGGGCCCCGCTCCCCCGGTACGCCGGGGCGGCGCGGGGCCGCCCGCGCTCAGGCGGTGGTGAAGGAGATCCACGCGTCCGGCGGCAGGTCGGGCCGGTTCGGCACGGGCCGGCGTTCCTCGGTCCAGGCGTCGCCGGCGATCTCCTTCGCCACCCGCCGCCAGAAGGCCACCGCGCCCGCGTTGGCGTCCTGGAAGGCGATCTCCCACGGGCCCGGGTGCCGGGCGACCACCTCCCGGACGGCACGCAGCCCCAGACCGGACCGGCGCGCGCCGCGTACGACGAAGAAGCTGTTGAGCACGCGCGCCGGGCCGGACAGGCTGCGCACGAAGGCGAACCCGGCGGGCCGGTCGCCGCTGGTGAACAGGTAGGCCGCCCAGTCGTCGCGCTCGAACGCCGACCGGAGCCGGGAGTCGTTCTTGAACGTGGCGTCGGGGTTGGGCAGCTCGCTGTCGAACTCCGACATGTCGTGGCGGAACATGAGCCAGAGCCGTTCGACCGCGGGACGGTCCGCCGCGGTCGCCGGGCGCACGATGGCGTGAAGTGAGGTCATACAGAAAGCTTCCGGCCGGAAGCGAATCCGGCCGGAAGCGTGAATCTAGCACATCCCGATCATGGGGTCGTGACGGTCGCGCCGGTCACCGAGGCCGACCAGTACAGCCCCCTGGCCACCTGCGGGAACAACCCCTTGGGGTGGTTGCGGAACATCGGCTCGGTGCCGAAGAGCACCACCGCCGCGCCCCGCTCGTCCCGGCCGCTGACCACGGCCGCCTGGCCCCTGGCCGCCTCCGGGCCGCCCAGCCCCTGCTCGTCGGCCCGCCAGTGGCCGGAGACCAGGGGCCCGTCGGCCGCGTACGACTGCTCGACCGTGACCTCGGGCCCGAGCCCGGTGAACCACAGCGGCGAGTACACGAACGAGTGGGCCGGCGAGCCGCTGCCGACCGGACCGTTCGTGGCGACGGTGCGGACCACGCCGTTGGCGTCGTCGCGGCCGGCCACCGTGGTCGCGGTGAGCAGGCCGGCGGCGGTGTTGAACGCGGCGCCGGTGTCACCGCGGGTGATCACGCCGCCGGTGGCGAGGAACGCGTCGAGGGCCGTCCTGGCCGCCGGGTTGAGCGCGGCGTGGTCGAGCCCGCTGGAGACGTACAGGACGTCGGTCCCGCTCCAGTCGAAGCCGTTGTTGAGCACGGCGGTGGAGACGGGGGTGACGGTGAAGCCGAGCTCGCGCAGGGTGAACAGCTCGTCGGCGGACGTCGCGGCGGCGACGCGCACCTGCGCGAGCGGGGTGCCGGAGGTCGAGCCCGCGCGGGTGAAGGTGACGCCGTACCGGTCGGAGACCGTCCTGGCGGCCTGGCGGGCGGAGGAGGGGACGATCGCCGTGCCGCCGTCGCCCCAGGTCACCGCGACGCCCTGGGCCAGCAGGTCGTTGAGCGCCCTGACCTCCTTGGCGTCGGTGACCTTGAGCGCGAGCGGGCCCGGGCTGTGCGGGACCGAGCCGGTCGGGGCGGCGGCCTTGACCGGGGTGGTGTGCGCGCGCAGCGAGTCGGCGGACTCCACGGTGGCGCCCCAGAGCAGGCCGAGGCTCCAGCCGGAGATGTCGTACATGGCGTTCACCCGGGGCGAGATGTCCTCGCCGCGCTCCAGCATGACGTTGGCCAGGCCGCGCTTGGGCTGGCGCATGTCCACGACGTACGTGCCGGCCGGGTACGTCCGGCCGCCCGAGCGGAACGCGGACCTGGCCCGCTCGACCCGGACGTCGTTGGCGATCAGGTGGTCCACCAGGCGCGCGGCCGACGGGGAGCCCGCCGGGATGACGTACGCGCGGGGAAAGGTGGTGCTGTAGACGTCCTCGGGGCCGAAGCCGGGCACGATGCCGAGCGGGACCTCCTTCGACGGCTCACCCGCCGCGCCGCGCCGGAACACCTCGATCTGGTCGGCGATCAGCCGGTCGTGCCCCGACTGGACGAAGCCGTAGGTGGCGCGGATGGCGGCGGCGGCCACGTCGGTGTTGATCGCCGAGCGGCGGCGCAGCTCCTCGACGGGCTGCCGGCTGTACTCGGGCTCGTTGACCCGCAGCGGGATCTCCACCGTGTGCGCGGCGACGGTGCCGTGGAAGGGCGCGTACTGCGGAGTGAAGATCGGCGGCCAGTCGTCCCAGCCCTCCTGGTCGTCCCGGAACGGGATCTGCACGGGCCGCACGCCGTCCTCGGGGAAGGTGTAGCCGAGCCCGTTGACCGCGGCCTCCATGCCGAGGCCGTTGGCGTAGGTGTTGGTGATGAACAGGTCGTACTCGTAGTTGGCGCCGTGCGGCGGCGTGGTGGGCTCGATGAGCGTGCCGTTGACGTACCCGTGCAGGTCGATCATGGCGACCGGCTGGGTGTCGATCATCAGCTGGCGCATCGCGCGCACCTCGGGCTGCGAGGCGGTGATGAAGTCGCGGTTCAGGTCGAAGCCGGCGCCGTTCTGGCGCACGCCGTTGACGCGGCCGTCGGGGTTGGCGGTGACGTTGAAGTACAGCCTGGTGCGCTTGAGCAGGTCGTTGATCGCCGGGTCGGTGCTGGTGGCCAGCTGCTCGATGGTGCGCAGGGCGGCGTCGGTGCCCTCCCACTCGTTGCCGTGGATGTTGGCGTTGACGAACACCGGCGCCTTGTAGCGCTTGGCGAGGCCGCGGTCGCGGGCGGCGCCGGCCGGGTCGTTCTCGATGCGCTCGCGGATGCGCGCCTGCTCGCGTACCTCGGCGGCGCTCTCGGGCGCGGTGACGGTGACGAGGTAGAGGTCGCGGCCCTGGTACGAGCGGCCCATGATCTCGGCGCTCACCCGGTTGCTGCGCCGCTGCAGGTCGTTGAGCTTGGGCGCGACGCCGTGGTACGGCACCAGGCCCAGCTTGATCGAGGCGTCGGCCGGGTTCTCGGCCGGGAGCGGGAGCCGCGTCTGCCGGGGGTAGCCGCGGTCGCGGGACGGCCCGTACTCCTGCGTCTCGCCCTGGCCGGTGTCCGGCTGCGCGCGGAGCGCGGCGGCCTGCTCGGGCACGCCGGCCGCGATCTCGTTGCGCTCGGGGCCGTTGCCGAAGTCGCGCACGGCCGGTGGCTGCGGCTCCGCGGGGTCGGCCAGCGCGGCCGTGGGGACGGACTGCGGGATGACGAGGAGGGCGGCCGTGACGGCCACGCCGAGGAGGGTGGTGGGTAAGCGCAAGGAAGGTCTCCTGCCAGGAATTTCGGTGGATCAAGGTCGAGGGCGGCCGGACGGGGTGCCCGGCCGCCCGGATTCAGCTCCCGGGCGGCCGGGCGGGCCGCCTCACCGGCGGATCAGGGTTCGCGGTAGTCGGCGGCGATGCCGATCAGGGAGATCAGGCCCGTGGCGAACTCCAGCGCCTCGGCGTGCCCCTCGCTGAACGGCGGCTGGAAGCCCACGCCCTCCCATGTGCGGGTCGCGGGGTTCCACAGGTCGGCGCCGACCTCGAAGTCCCAGCCGTAGATGCCGAAGTCGTACCAGAGCTCGTCGGCGGAGTTGCCGGCCGCCGAGTACAGCACGTCCGTCACGGGGCCGGTCTGCTGCGGCCAGATCACGGTGCCCCGCTCGGTGGCGATGGCCTCCTCGATCGTGCGGGCCGAGCGCAGGAAGTACGCCTCCTCGCGCGGCGTGGGCCGGGGCAGGGTGACGCGGCCGTCGAGCTTGTACGCGCCGGGAGGCCACATGAAGTAGCCGCCGTAGCTGTGCACGTTCATGGCGAACTTGATGTTGCGGTACTTCTGCGCCAGCCAGATGACGTTGCGGCTCTCCGGCTCGGAGTGCTCGCCCGGCCCGGCGTACGTGCCGCTCTGGCAGTTGGCCGAGGCGCCGAAGTACCCGTCGGTCAGGGAGCCAACGGCGTAGTTGCGGTTGACGTCCACGCCCCAGGTGTTGCGCAGCGCCGGGTCGGACTGCTGCGCCGGGCAGTGGTTGGTCATGTTCTTCCGCTGGGAGTTGAAGTCGTAGAAGCTGTAGTTCGCCCCGTCGGGGTTGACGGTAGGCACGATGAAGATGTCGGTGCGCTCCAGCAGCCGGCGGGTGGCCTGGTCGCGGCTGGAGTTGCGGAGCAGCCGCTCGGCGGCCTCGATGGTGACCAGCGGCGTCACCCACTCCCTGGCGTGCTCCTGCGAGTAGGCGAGCACGCCGGTGCGCGAGCCGTTGCGGTGCACGCCGATGCGCAGGGCCAGCACCTGCGCGGGCGCGCGGGAGACGTCGGCCGGGGCGTTGAGGAAGTCGTCGAGCTGGGTGAGCGGCGCGGGCGCCATGACGCCCGCCCCCGGGTCGGTGCGGTAGACGCCGGCCCGGACGGGCAGGCCGGCCGTGGCGTTGATCGCCGCGACGACCTGGGCGGCGGTGCTGACCGGCGCGCCGGAGTCGCCGGTGGCCAGGCTGACGGTGATGTTCTTGCCGTTGAGCGTGACCTGCAGCGGCCGTCCGGGCGCGCCGGGGTCGACCAGCTCGACGGACAGGTCGTTGCCGCCCTCGGAGCCGTACGCGGTCGAGGTGATCACCACGGCGGCGCCGGGCGGGGTGCCGATCAGCGCCTGGGCGTGCCGCCGGTAGCCGTTGGTCTTGTACGGCAGCGCGATGAGCTCGGTGAGCTTGGGGAACTGCCGGTGCAGGGCCTTGATCCGCTCGTTGAGCTGGGCCGGCGGCATGTACTGGGTGATGAAGTCCTTCTGGTAGCCGCGCCCGTTGTGGTCGGGCCGCTCGCCGTCGGGCCACTCACCGACCCGGGCCTCGGCCTTGCCGCCGCCCGCCGAGGTGACGGTGACCCACTGCGGCCGGTCCTCGGCCGGGACGGGGGTGGCGAACTGGTGGCCCAGGTACGCGCCCGCGTCCACGTACGCGACCATCTCCGCCTGCCCGCTCGTGCCCCGCTTGCCCTTCCAGGCGACGGTGAGCGTGGCCGCCTGCGCGGCGCTGCTGGAGGCTTCGACCGACAGGAAGTACCCGTCGCGGGACTTGTACCAGACTGCCCGCTCGATGACGATCTGGTCCTGCGCGGCCGTGGCCTTCGCGCGGGCCTGGGGCTGGGCCTCGTCGGCCGGGGTGGCGCCGAGCTGCCGCAGGGACTCCAGCTGGCCGGCCGTGACGACGGCGTCGACCTGGACGCTGCCGTCCGGCTGGGGGCGTACCCGTTCGGTGAGGTCGGCGCCGGAGGCCACCAGCCGCTCCATCGCGGCCCGGTCCGGGACGGAGAGCGTGACGAGCGAGACCGGCTCGGGATCGGTCGGTCCCGCGACCGCCGGGGTGGATGGTTGCACCCCTAGTAACGTCGTGGCGACAACTGACAGAACAACTACGGACGTCCGTAAACCACGCATCTGCCCCTCCAGGATCACTGGTATGGGGCTCATTCAAAGCCGACAAGGGACTAACCGGCAAGACCCAGGAAGCTCGTGACCTCTCGGAGGAACCGGTCGCGGCCCCGCTCGGCGCGGTCGAGGTGGACGTAGTGCGTGGCCCCGGGCAGCTCCACGCTCCTGACCTCGCGGGCGTGCACCAGGTGATCGCGCAGCTTGGCGGCGTCCTCGGGGCGGCTCCAGAAGTCGCGCTCGCCGCGCAGGACGAGGGTCCGGGCGGTGATCAGCCCGGCGTCCCAGAGCTGGCGGCCGGTGGCGAGGTAGAAGCTGTCCTCCATGGCGCCGGAGGGGGCGCGGAAGCTGGGCGGCGTGCGGGTGCCACTGGTGGGGTCGGAGGCCAGCGCGGCCTTGGCGTACGCGGCCGCGACCGCCGGGTCCCGCCAGGCCGTCTTGTCCTCGACCGGGATGCTGCCGTCCCAGGACGGGAAGAGGCCGGCGACGGTGTTGTAGCGGTAGGCGCCGTAGCGGGCGGCGTTGAACCGGCCGGGGTGCTCCGGGTCCTCGTTGTCGCTGCCGCGGCCCAGCGTGGGGTGGCCGTCGACCGGGCCGTACAGGGTGTTGTAGAGCACGAGGTGGCTGACCCGGCCGGGGTTGGCGGCGGCGTACTGGCCCAGCCAGTGCCCGCCGGTCGCCCAGCCGAGCAGGGCCACCTGGCCGCCGGGGGCGATCCGGTCCACGACGGCGGCGACGTCGCGGACCACCTCGTCGGAGCGGACGGCGGGCCGGCTCTCCTGCGGCGGGCGGGACAGGGCGGGCGGCCGGGTGGAGGCGCCGTACCCGCGGGCGTCCATCACGTAGACGCGGTGGCCGGCGCGCGCGAGGTCCTCGGCGAGGGAGCCGCCGGGCACCGGCAGGTCGAAGCTGCCCACGCCGGGGACGCGGGCGCCGTGCAGCAGCAGCACCGGCCGGCCGCGCCGGGCGCCGGGGACGCTGACCTCGCGAACCGCGATCTTCACGCCGGGGTCGCCGTTCACGTGGAAGTCCGTACGCCTGACCTGGTCGCGGGGCTCGGCCGTCAGGGAGACGGCGGCGACCAGGCTGACGACGGTGTTGAGGAGCAGGCGCATGTGGATCCCAAAGACGGTTCGGGGACGTGGACGACAGGGCTCGATCCTGCCGCCGCCGCGCCCGCGGATCCCGATTCGCCGCCTGATCCGCCGCTATTCATATGCGCCGGATATGAATGCTCACGAGGCCGTAACGTGCGGCACCGCCTCGTACGCCGCCCAGTCCGCGCTGATCGCGCCGGCCGTCTTGAGCAGCAGCGGGAGGTGCACCTCGGTCAGCTTCTCGATGGAGGTCTCGGCCGCGTGGGCGTTGACGTTGACCGCCGCGATGACGTTGCCGAGCCCGTCGCGCAGCGGCGCCGCCACCGACCTGATGCCCAGGGCGAGCTGCTCGTCGGTCAACGCCCAGCCTTTGGCGCGCACCGAGCGCAGCACCGCCTCGCGCTCCTTGGCGTCCGGCCGCCAGCGCGGCTCGATGCCCGAGCGGCTCGGCTCGGCCAGCACCCGCTCCACCTCGGCCGGCGGCAGCGCGGCCAGCAGCACCTTGCCCAGGGAGGTCTGCAGCGCCGGGAAACGGGTGCCGATCTGCACCGACAGCGCGACGATCTTCGGCACGGCGACCCTGGCCACGTACACGATGTCGGAGCCGTCGAGCTGGGCGATCGACGACGACTCGCGGGTCTGCGTGACCAGCGCCTCCAGGTGCGGCCGGGCCACCTCCCACAGCCCCATCGAGCGCACGTACGCCACCCCCAGCTCCAGCACGCGCGGTGTGAGCGCGAACCCGCCCTGCTCGGCCCTGGCGTAGCCGAGCTCCTGCAGGGTGAGCAGGATCCGCCGGGCCGTCGGGCGGGCCAGCCCGGCGGCGGTCGCCACCTCGGTCAGCGACATGACCGGGCGTCCCGGCTGGAAGGCCCTGATGACGTCGAGGCCGCGGGCCAGCGCCTCGATGAAGTCAGGTCCGGTCTCACCACGTGCCATGTACGCCCTCACTCGCTCGGATCTCGACTGATCCGACTCTAGACGGTCGCCCGTCCGCACAGCGGCGACTCAAAGGCGGTGCGTGGAGTCGCTGCGGAAGTCGGTGTAGGTGTACGGGTTGTCGAGGATCTTGGTTGCCGGGATGTCCGGGTTCATGCCCTTCTCCCAGGCTTCCTCGCCCATCGTGCTCCTGAGGTACTCGACGGTGCGGTCGGCCTGGGCGCGGGCGGCGGCCAGGTCGATGCCGAGAAGGCGGTGCCGGTGCTTGACCACGCGCCCGTCGACCAGCACGGTGTGCACGTCGCCGCGCTGGGCCTGGAAGGCGACGTGGCCGAACGGGTGCAGCAGCGGGAACGACACGGGCGAGGCGTCGTTCTTGATGAGCACGAGGTCGGCCTTCTTGCCGGGCTCGATCGTGCCGAGATCGTCGCGGCCGATCGCGCGGGCGCCGCCCCTGGTGGCCCAGTCCACGACCTGGTCGGCGCGCAGCGCGCAGTGCGTCACCGTCTCGCCCTTGGCGTGCGCCTCCAGGTGCTCGCGGGAGCGGTCGGCGCCGAGGGTGGCACGCATGGCGGAGAACAGGTCGCCGCTCCACCAGACGCTGGTGTCCATGGACAGTGAGACCGGGATGCCGTGGGCGCGGACGGCCCAGGTGGGCGGGTAGCCCTGGCCGGCACTCTGCTCGCTCTCGGTGGAGACCGAGATGGAGCCGCCGGTGGCGGCGATGCGGTGGTAGGAGTCCGCCGACAGGGAGGCGGCGTGCACGTAGATGGTGCCGGGGGTCATGAAGCCGTGCTCGTACATCTGGCGGATGCCGTCGTCGCCGGTGGCGCCCCACACCCCGGCGTGCGTGGTGACCGGTACGCCGAGGTCGCGGGCCACCTCGAAGGCGGGTCCTTCGGGGAAGGACGGGTCGCCGAGGACGTCGAAGGCGAGCTGGAAGCCGAGCAGGTCGTTGCCGGTGATCCGGCGGCGGACGAAGTCGCGGAACTCGGGAGCGGTGGTCCATTCGGCGGGTGGTTGCTGGATGTTGCCGTAGGCGAGGACGTAGCGGCCGGGCACTGCCTGCAGCGCGTCGGCGGCGGCGTCGGCGTGGTCGGGGGTGCGCAGGCCGTGGGACCAGTCCACGACGGTGGTGACGCCGGCGTCCAGGGCTTCGATGGCGGCCAGGGTGTTGCCGGCGTGCACGTCCTCGGGGCGGAACAGCTTGCCGTGTTCGAGGTAGAACCAGACGAAGTACTGGGTGAGGGTCCAGTCGGCGCCGTAGCCGCGCAGCGCGGTCTGCCACATGTGCCGGTGGGTGTCGATCATGCCGGGCATGACGATGCCGCCGGAGGCGTCGATCTCGGCGGCGCCCGCGGGCGCCGCCAGCCCGGGGCCGACTGCGGCGATCCGGTCCCCGCTGACTAGGACGTCCGTCCCGGCCAGCACCCGCCTGCCGTCCATGGGCAGCACGGTGCCACCGCGCAGCACCACGGGGCGTCCGGCCTCGAACTCGTTCATGGCACGCTCCTCGCTTGCGAACGATTGTCCGCTGTACGGTCATCGTCACTGTGATGAGTGGGCGGACGCCTGTCAAGACGGTTGACGGGAACGCGCAGCAATGCTGAGATCGCATCAGCGGACATACGTCCGTTGAACGGACGCGAGAATGGAGCCGGATGACTGACACCGTGCCGGGAGGGCCGCTGTCGGGCGTGCTGGTGGCCGATTTCTCCCGGATCCTGGCCGGGCCGTACGCCACGATGCTGCTGGCCGACCTGGGCGCCGACGTCGTCAAGGTCGAGGGGCCCGGCGGGGACGACACCCGGTCGTGGACGCCGCCCGCGCGGGGCGAGGTGTCGACCTACTACCTCGGGGTCAACCGGGGCAAGCGGTCGATCGCGCTGGACCTGCGGGACGAGGACGACGCGGCGGTCGCCAGGGAGCTGGCCCGGCGGGCGGATGTGCTGGTGGAGAACTTCCGGCCGGGCGGACTGGCCAAGTACGGGCTGGACTATGCCGCCGCCAGTGCGGGCAACCCGGGGCTGGTGTACGCCTCGATCAGCGGGTTCGGGTCGGGAGCCGGGGCGCGGGTGCCCGGTTACGACCTGATGGTGCAGGCCATGTCGGGGTTGATGAGCCTGACCGGGGAGCCGGACGGGCCCCCGTACCGGGCCGGGATCTCGGTGTTCGACGTCATGGCGGGCAACCACGCCGTCATCGGGGTGCTGGCCGCGCTGCGGCATCGCGAGGCCACGGGGCGGGGGCAGCACGTCGAGGTGAACCTGATGTCGTCGGCGCTGACGGGGCTGGTCAACCAGAGCTCGGCGTACGTGGCGGGGGGCGTGGTGCCCTACCGGATGGGGAACGCGCATCCGAGCGTGTTCCCGTACGAGCCGCTGCCGACCGCCGATCACGACCTGATCGTGGCCGCGGCCAACGACGGCCAGTTCCGCAAGCTGTGCGAGGTGCTCGGCATCCCCGAGATCGCCGACGACCCGCGCTTCGCCCGCAACGCCGACCGTACCGAGCGGCGGGAGGAGCTGCGGCCGATCCTGGTCGAGCGGCTCGTCCTGCGGCCCGCCGACGAGTGGTTCGCGCTGCTGGTGGAGGCGGGCGTGCCGAGCGGGCCGATCAACACGATCGACGGCGGGTTCGCGGCGGCGGAGCGGTTCGGGCTGGACCCGGTCGTCGTGGTGGGCGAGGGCGAGCGGGCCGTGCCGACCACGCGGCATCCGATCCGCTTCTCCGAGACACCCGCCGGGTACGCCCTGCCGCCGCCCGAGCTGGACGAGCACGGCACCGAGCTGCGCAAGTGGCTGGAGGGCGGGCATGGCTGACTACCCGACCGCGCTGGGCGCGTCCTCCCCCACCTCGATCACGCTGCTGGGCCATGACCTGGCCGCCGACGTGATGGGCGAGGTGAGCTTCGGTGAGCTGGCGTTCTGGCTGGCCACGCAGCGCCGTCCGGCGCCGGGCGAGGTGCGGGTGTTCGAGGCGGTGCTGGCGGCGCTGGCCGACCACGGGTTCACGCCGACCGCGATCGTGACGCGGCTGACGTACCTGTCGGCGCCGGACTCCGTCCAGGGCGCGCTGGCCGCCGGGCTGCTCGGCGGCGGCTCCCGCTTCCTCGGCGTCACCGAGGACTGCGGCCGGTTCCTGCACGAGGTGCTCGCCACCCGCGACCCGCTGCCCTGCGACGAGAAGGGCTGGGACGCGCTCGCCCTGGAAACCGTCCGCGCCCGGCGGGAGAGCCGGCAGCTCATCCCCGGGCTCGGCCACCACGTGCACAAGGACGGCGACCCGCGCACGCCCCGGCTGTTCGAGATCGCGGCCGAGGAGGGCCTGTTCGGGCCGCACCTGTCGCTGCTGGCGGCCGTCGGGCGCGTGCACCCCGAGGTGCTGGGCCGAACGCTGCCGGTCAACGGCGCCGGGGCCTGCGGTGCGGCGCTGGCCGACCTGGGGCTGCCGCTGGAACTGCTGCGCGCCTTCGCGCTGCTGGCCAGGACCGCCGGGCTGATCGGGCAGCTCGCCGAGGAGCTGCGGCGGCCGGTGGCCAACGAGATCTTCCTGTCGGTGGACCTGAACAACCGGTCCATCCCGCCCGAGCCGTTCCCCGATGGAGGTTCGCATGGCTGAGGTCGTCGCCGTCATCGCATCCACCCACCATCCCTTCTACTACCGCGCCAGCACCTCCACCGGAGACGAGCGCCCCCCGTTCGCCGACGAATGGGTGCGCAAGGTCGAGGCGTTCCGCGAGACCCTGACCAGGGCCCGGCCGGACGTGCTGGTCATGGTCGGCTCCGACCACTTCCACCAGTTCTGGCTGGACAACATGCCGCAGTTCCTGGTCGGCAAGGCGCCCTTCTACGACGCGAACTTCTACAACGAGGAACGCGAGTTCGGCCTGCCCCGGATGTTGTTCACCGGGCAGGAGGACCTGTCGGCGCACATCCTGCGCGAGGGCCTGGACGCCGGGTTCGACCTGGCCTTCTCCAACGAGCTGCGGATCGACCACTCGATCACGTGCCCGATCATCACCCTGCGCCC
Organism: Nonomuraea sp. NPDC049709; assembly: GCF_040674815.1. Lineage (NCBI taxonomy): Bacteria > Bacillati > Actinomycetota > Actinomycetes > Streptosporangiales > Streptosporangiaceae > Nonomuraea > Nonomuraea sp. NPDC049709. The sequence continues at coordinate 79,806 of NZ_JBFANM010000042.1, read as the reverse complement.
GCAGAACGACCTGCCGATCGTGCCCATCTACACCAACATCTTCGCCCCGCCCCTGCCGCAGCCCAAGCGGTTCGTGCAGCTCGGGCGGACCATCAGGGAGCTGGTGGAGTCGTGGCCCGGGAACCAGCGAGTGGCCGTCATCGGCACCGGGCACCTGTCGCTCGAACTCGGCGGCCCCCGCCAGTTCGGGCCGCACGGCCCCGACCCGGAGTTCGACCGCAAGGCCGTGGAGTGGATCTCCTCCGGGGACATCGAGGGCTGCCTGGCCGAGGTCACCCTGGACAGCCTCTGGAACCCCGGCAACGCCACCCACGGGTTCATGGATTTCATGCTCATGATGGGCGTCGCCGGTGACGGCCGCAAAGCCGACTACGTCGACACCTACGACCTGTTCCACACCATGGAGGCGTACTTCACCTGGTACCCGGACGGAGGCGGCCGCTCGTGAGCAAATACCTGCTGAACAAGTTCCTGTTCACCGTCGATCGCGACCCAGAGCTGGTCGAACGCTACCGCGAGCAGCCGCGGGCGACGGTGGAGTGGTGGGAGGCCGAGTACGCCAACCGCATCCTCGGCTGCCACACCGCCGAGTCGTCCACCTGGCTGCGCTTCGACGACACCGAACGTGAGGCGCTGGCCGCCCACGACTACGCGAAGCTGTTCGAGCTGGGGGCGCACCCGTTCCTCACGCTGACGCTGTTCATCGCCATGTTCGAGCGCGACCACGCCGAGCCGTTGGGCTTCCAGCTCGAATACGCCCGCAGGCTGTCCCACCACAGCCTGCCCTATCCGGACATCGCCACCTGATGCGCGCCACCCACCCGGAGCCCTCCGCCCTCCGCGGCGGCACCGGCCGGCTCGCGAGCTCCGGCCGGTCGAGACCTGGGGCGGGCTGATGCGGGCCGCGCAGGTCGAGGTGTGCGGGCGGGCGCCCGTCGTCACCGATCGTCCCGAGCCCGCGCCGGCGCCGGGTGAGGTGCTGGTGCGGGTGACGGCCGCGCCGATCACCCCGCTGGACCTGCTGTGCGCGACCGGTACGTCCTACTTCGGTGCGCCCGCCCTCCCCTACGTGCCCGGCGTCCAGGGCGTGGGCACGGCGGATGGGCGGCTCGTGTGGTTCCCGACCTCGGCCGGGATGGCGCCGGGTGACGGCAGCATGGCCGAGCTGGCACCGGCCCGGGCCGAGGACCTGGTGGAGCTGCCCGCCGGTGCCGACCCGTTCGCGGTGGCCGCGCTTGGCCTGTCCGCCGTGGCCGCCCACATGGCGCTGACCTGGCGGGGCGAGCTGGTGGCGGGCGAGCAGGTGCTGGTGCTCGGCGGGGGCGGCGTGGTGGGCCAGGCGGCGATCCAGCTCGCCCGCCTGGCGGGGGCCCGGCGCGTGGTGGCGGCCGCCCACTCCCCCGGCGGCCTCGAACGGGCCGGGCAGGCGGGCGCCGACGCCGTGGTCGCCCTCGACCTGGAACGGGCCGGGCAGGCGGGCGCCGACGCCGTGGTCGCCCTCGACCTGGAACGGGCCGGGCAGGCCGGCGCCGACGCCTTGGTCGCCGCTGATGTGGCCGAGCTCGGGGAGCGGTTCTCCGCCGTCTGCGACGGGCCCGTGGACCTGGTGCTCGACCCGCTCTTCGGGGTCCCGGCCGCGGCGGCGGCGCGCGTGCTGCGCAAGGGCGGCAGGCTGGTCAACCTCGGCGGGTCGGCGTCGGAGACGTGCCCGCTCGACTCCGCCACGCTGCGCAGCCGCTCGCTCCGGGTGCTGGGGTACACCAACAACGAGCTCACCCGGGAGCAGCGGGCGGCGTCCGTCGCGTTCGTCGCCGAGCAGTCGGCCGCCGGGCGGCTGGCGGTGGCGCACGAGGTGGTGCCGCTCCAGGAGGCCCCGGACGCCTGGCGCCGCCAGTCTGCGGGCACCACCGGCGGCCGCATAGTCCTGCGCGCCGACTGAGCCGGCCGCTCGTGCACCCTTGCTGAGCCGGCCGCTCCTGCGCCTCGGCTGAGCCGGCCGCTCGTGCGCCCCTGCTGAGCCGGCCGCCTCCGTCAGGCGAGCTGGGCCACGCCGGAGCGTGGTGAGGACAGCACCGGGACGTCCCCGCCGGCCTCCCCCACGATCCGCGCCATGGACGCCTGGGCCAGCACCACCACGTCCACCTTCCCGGCCAGCTCCCGGAACCCGGTCAGGACCAGGGCGTCGTGGCGGGCCGGGTCGCCGCCGCGCAGGGCCTCGAAGGCCCCGTCGCACAGATGCGGCACGACCTCCCGCGCCACCCCCTCCCGGGCGGCGGCCCGCTCGACGGCGCGGGTGGTGGGGCCGAGCGTGGTGGCGAGCGTGGCCAGCACGCCGACGCGGGCGCCCGCCCGTACGGCCTGCTCGGCCATCGGCTCGTCGATGCGCAGGATCGGCAGCTCCGCGAACGGCCGGGCCTGCTCGGCGGCCTCGCCGATGGAGGAGCAGGTGACCAGCAGCACGGCCGCGCCGGACTCCTTCGCGTACGCCGCGTACGACACCACCCGGCGCAGCACGTGCGGCGGCGGCCCGTCACCGGCGATGGTGTCCTGGAGCAGGCTCTCGTCGACGAAGTTCAGGATCCGGGCACCGGGGCGCACCTCGGCGGCGAGCTCGGTCAGCGGCCCGGCGAGGGCGGGCACGGTGTGCAGCATCGCGATCTTCGGCGCGGCCCCGCTCATCAGGCCGCCCCCTCGCGTGGGGTGTGCCACGGGCGGGCGTGCTCGTCCACGATCGCGGCCAGGTGCCGCAGCCGGGGCACGGAGCGGGCCCGCAGCTCGCCCGGCACGTCCCCGGAGCCGACCACGTCGCTCCAGATGGCCCGCCCCGCGAGCATGCCCGACGCGCCCGCGCGGCACGCGGCCCGTACGGCGGCGGGGAAGTCGTCCCGCTCCACCCCCTGCGACAGCACCACCCACGGCACGGGGATCACCTCGTCCAGGAGCGCGCACTCCTCGCCCAGGCGCTCCTCCGGGGCCGCCCCGCCGAGCGGCACCTGCGCCTTGTACAGGTTGGGCCGCAGCCCGGCCAGCTCCCGCGCCGCCTCCCTGATCGCGCCGGGCCCCTCGAAGGCCCCCTCGGAAACACCGGCGGCCGGCTTGGCCACGCCTTCCAGGACGGAGAGCAGCCCCACGTCCGCGCAGCGCCGGACGAACTCGGCGGCCGTCTCCAGCCGCCGCCCCCTCTGCTCGTCGTCGCGCCAGATGAGCAGGAGCTTCGCCGCGACCGCACCGGCCTTCCTGGCGGCGGCCAGGTCGACGCGCTCGTCGATCGAGGTGTCGTCGACCGGCCCGTCGGGGTCCTGCTGGAGGGCGTCCACGGCGACGATGAGGCCGCCTCCGACGACGCCCTCCGCCGCGACCTGCCCGAACCCGTAGTCCTGGTCGATCAGGAAGCCGGAGGCGTGCGGCCCGACCTCCCGCGCCACCGCCAGCTTGAACGACGTCAGCCGCTCGTCGCCCACCCGCTCGCCCGTGGCCGCCGCGTACATCTGCCTGAGGCTCTCCCGCTGGTCCATGGCGACCATGGCGAACCCGCCGGACGGCCTGGCCAGCAGGTCGAGCGTGGGTGCGGAAGTGACCGTCTCGGGTCTGGTCATTCGTGCTCCTGTTCTGGTGTCTCTGCCGCTGGTCAGGCCCGTCCCCGGGCCAGGAAGCGCTCGTACTGGGGGAGGTAGGCGGCCCGGAGGGCGGGGTCGGGCGGGAGGTGTTCGCGGGGCAGCACGGGTACGTCGTCCAGCGAGCCCCCCGCCTGCCCGGCGATCAGGGCGGCCCCCGCGCAGACGGTGTCGTCCGCCAGCACCACCTCCACGGGCACGGGCGAGACGGCCGCCTTGACCCGCATCCAGAGCGGGATCCTGACCTGGCCGCCGAAGACCGCCAGGCGTCCGGGCGCGGCGCCGGCCAGGGCGGTGAGCTCGTCGAGGATCCAGCGGGCGTGCAGGCACGTGCCCTCGATGGCGGCGGCCAGCAGGTCGCCCGGTTCGTGCCCGGCGTCCAGCCCCGACAGCGCCAGCCGCCGGTCCCGGTCGGGCGCGGGTGCCACCCGGCCCCTCAGGTACGGCTCCACCACGATCCCCGTCGGCAACCGCACCCCGGCGAGCAGCCCGGGCAGGGCCGCATACCCGCCCGGCCGCCGCCGGGGTGGCAGAGCGGCCTCCAGGTCGTGGCCGACGGCACCCGGGCCGGAGCCATCGGGGCCAACGGCACCCGACGCGGAGGCGTCGCGGCGGCAGGCGCCCGGCGCGGGGCCATCGGGGCGGGGGACGCCCGAGGCGGGGACATCGGGGCGCGCGGTGTCCGCGGTGTCGCCGGGGGCCAGCAGGCCGAGGAGCCAGTCGAGCAGGGCGCCGCTCGTCGGCAGCGCTCCGACCAGCACCGTACGGGCACCGTCGAGGGACGGGTCCGCCGTCATCCCCAGGGCCAGCCCGGTGCGCGGGTCCGGCCGCCCCGCCGCCGGCGCCATCACCGCCTCCGCCGTGCCGAGCGAGTCCGCCACGTCCCCCGGACGCCGTACGCCCGCCGCCCACGCCCCCACCGCGTGATCGTGACCGGCGATCACCACCGGCACGCCCGGCCGCACCCCGCGCACCGGCGCCGTCAGCGGGCCGACCGGCTCCACCGCCCCGGCCGTGGGAGGCAGCCGGTCGGCGCTCAGCCCGGCCAGCGCGAGCAGGTCCCCGTCGTAGTCCCCGCGCGCCACGTCGTAGGCGAGGGTGCGGGCGGCCAGCGTGGCATGGGTGCGCAGCGACCCCGTCAGCGCGTACGCCACCGCGTCCGGCACGCTCGCCCACCACCGCATCGACGCCAGCACCTCGGGCGAGTGCGCCCGCAGCCACAACCATTTGGCCAGCGGCGCCTTGGCGTCCGCCCACCGCCCGGTCAGCGCGTACAGGGCCGGCGCGTCCCGCCCCAGCCCGGCGGCCTCGTCCGCGCCCCGGGGGTCGTTCCACCACAGCAGCGGGGTGAGCGGCCGGCCGGACGCGTCGAGCGGGACGCCGGTCTCGGCCATGCCCGCGATCCCGATCGCCTCCGGCCCCCGCCCGGCGCGGCCGGCGCACTCGCCGAGCGCGTCCGTCACGGCGGCCACCAGGCCCGGCAGGTCGCGCGGCGTCGCGCGGCCGACGGCGGCGACGCAGGAGCCCCGCTCGTCGAACAGGCCCACCTTGACGTGGGTGGTCCCCACGTCGATCCCCGCCAGCAGCCGCATCATGTTGTCACTATAAATCCAAAAGATGGCGTAAAAGTGCCAACTTTTGGAGCATCATGGTCATATGAGCAGCGACTCCGAGGCCGCCACCCTCCGCTACACCTCCGCCCCGACCCGCCGGGAGGCGATCCTGCGCCGGATCGAGCAGCACGGGTACGTCGCCGCCACCGACCTGGTCACCGAGCTGGGCGTCTCCCCCAACACCGTCCGCCGCGACCTGCGCAGGCTGGCCGGCGACGGCCTGATCCGGGCGGTGCGCGGCGGCGCCACGGCGGCGGAGGCGGCCGCCCTGCCGTTCGCCGACCGTTCGGAGCAGGCGGCCGGGGCCAAGCGCGCGATCGCCGCCGCCGCCGTGCGGCACGTCGAGCCGGGCACGGCCGTGGCGCTCGACTCGGGCACCACCACGCTGGAGATCGCCAAGCTCCTGCCCGCCGACGCCGGCCTCACGGTGATCACCCACTCGCTGCCCGCCATCGCCGCCCTGGCCCCCAGGGCGGACGTCACGCTCATCGGCATCGGCGGCCAGTACGGCAGGGAGACCCGCTCCTTCGGCGGCCCGGAGACCCTGGCGGCGCTGGAGCACCTGAGCGTGCGCACCCTGTTCCTGGCCGCCACCGCGCTGGACGGCTCCGGCGTGTACGGCGCGACGCCGTACGAGGCCGAGACCAAGCGCCGCCTCATCGCGATCGCCCGCAGCACGGTCGTGGTGGGCGACGCGCGCAAGTTCGCCCTCAGCGCCCCGATCCGGGTGTGCGGCTGGGACGCGGTCGAGTGCCTCGTGACCGATGCCGTTCCGGCCGGGTTCGCCGGGGCGCGGGTGGAGATCGTGTCATAGGCGATCCCGGACACGGGACGACGGAAAGCCCGCTTTCCCGAATGGCATTGAATTCGGGAACGTCCCGAATTTCGCCATGCCGGGAAATCAGTCCGAAACAATCTCTTGACAAACCTCACAGGAGGCCAATACTCTCCCACTAAAATTATATCGATTTAATCAGCGGAGCTCGTGACCATGAGACCCCCCAGCAGCATCCGCCGCGCGCTCGCCACCGGCTTGGCCGCCCTGCTGTGCGCGCCGCTGACCGCGTTACCCGCGGCCGCGGACGCCTCGCGCGGCCACGGCTCCGGCCCGCGGCTCGAGCACCTCGACCGCGGCCTGGTAGCGGCCTCGACCAGCGAAGGCGTGTTCCTGAGCTGGCGGCTGCTCGGCGACGAGGTGTCCGGACACGGCGCCTCGGGCATGACGGGCACCGACTTCCGCGTCTACCGCGACGGCCGCCCGATCGCCACGGTGACCGACAGCACCAACTACCGCGACGCCGCGGGAACGGCGCAGTCCGCGTATCGCGTGGCCCCGATCGTGAAGGGTCGCGAGGGCCGACGCAGCTCCGTAGCCACGCCTTGGCTTAAAACGTTTTATGATCTGCCGCTGAAGAAGCCGGCCGACGGCGTGACCCCGGCGGGCGAGGCGTACACCTACTCGGCCAACGACCTGAGCGTCGGCGACGTGGACGGCGACGGCCAGTACGAGTACGTGGTCAAGTGGGACCCGTCCAACTCCAAGGACGTCTCGCAGCGCGGCTACACCGGCAACACGTACGTGGACACGTACGAGCTCAACGGCACTTTGCGCTGGCGGCTGGACCTGGGCGTGAACATCCGCTCCGGCGCCCACTACACCCAGTTCCTGGTCTACGACTTCGACGGCGACGGCCGCTCGGAGATGATGCTCAAGACCGCCCCGGGCACGAAGATCCTGCGTTATGGGGCCAATGGCGAGGTCGTGTCCGAGCGCTATATCACGATGCCGCGCGAGGACCTCAAAGCCGGATACTCCAACACCGACGACTATCGAAAGAGTGCAGCAGACTATTTCGACCATGTTGCTGACATGTTCGCGAAATGGCACGAGCACCCGGAGGTCGTCGCCGGCCGCTGGCCCGCGACCCTGGAAGCGGCCTTCGGCATCGAGAAGAAGTACACGTACCCGCTGTCCCGCGCGGACGCGACGGAGCTGGCCACGTACTTCGTCGACGTCTACGCGCCGGCCCGCAGCGGGAACAACCGGCTGCGGGAGTTCGCCGGGTACATCCTGACCGGCCCCGAATACCTGTCGGTCCTGGAGGGCGCCACCGGCCGCGAGCTGCAGACCATCCACTACAAGCCCGGCCGCGGCGACGACGGGCTGCTGTGGGGCGACTACGCGATGGCCCGGATCGAGCCGGGCAACCGGGTGGACCGCTTCCTGTCCTCGGTCGCCTACCTCGACGGCAAGCGCCCCTCGGCCGTGTTCGCCCGCGGCTACTACACGCGCACCACGCTCGTGGCCTACGACTGGAACGGCCGGCGGCTCAAGGAGCGCTGGTACGTCGACAGCGGCCACGCCCCGATGGCCAACCCGTTCAACGCCTCCCCGCACGGCGTACCGGGCAGCAACCCGGAATATGCCGACCTGACCACGCAGGGCTTCCACTCGATGAGCGCGGCCGACGTGGACGACGACGGCAAACAGGAGATCGTGTACGGTGCCGCGACCATCGACGACGACGGCGACCTGCTCTACTCCTCCTTCGCGGTGGCCCCGCCGCAGAGCAATGTCCCGGGCCAGAACGTCCGGCTCGGCCACGGCGACGCCATGCACGTCGGCGACTTCGACCCCGACCGCCCCGGTCTGGAGATCTGGACGGTGCACGAGGGCGGCTCCTGGGCCCCGTACGGCTGGGCGCTGCGCGAGGCGGCCACCGGCAAGGTGATCCACGGCGGCTACAGCGGCGTGGACACCGGCCGGGGCATGGTCGGCGACATCGACCCGTCGATCCGGGGCGTGGAGACATGGTCGTCGATGCCGCCCAACCAGGCGATCGAGGCGGGCCTGTGGTCGGCGCGCGGCGAGTACCTGGGCAGGACCGCGCCCGGTACCAACATGAGCATCCGCTGGGCCGCCGACATGACCACCCAGCTGGTCAACGGCACCGCCACCACCGTCCTGCAGACGCCCACCATCGACGACCACAGGCGCGGCCGGCTGCTGAGCGCCGAGGGCACGCTGACCAACAACTGGACGAAGGGCAACCCCGGCCTGGTGGCCGACGTCTTCGGCGACTGGCGCGAGGAACTGCTGGTCCGCACGGCCGACAGCACCGCGGTCCGGATGTACCTCAGCACCGAGGTGACCGACCGGAAGCTGTACACGCTGATGCACGACCCGCAGTACCGCGTGGACGTGGCCAGGCAGCAGACGGGCTACAACCAGCCGGCGTACCCGAGCTTCCACCTCGGCTCGGACATCGACTGGTCGAAGGTGCCCGTACCGAACGTCAGGTAGAGGCACGCGAAAAGGGCGCCCCCCGCGGCGGGGGCGCCCTTTTCCATGCTGTCCGGTCTCAGCCGGTCGGGTTCTTGACCGACACCGACTGGATCACCGGGCGGGTGTCCTTCTCGGACCAGGCGCCGGTGGAGAAGGCGACCGGGAAGCTCTTCTTGCCGACCCCGTCGCCCCACTTGGTGACCACGTAGTCGATCTTGATGTGGCCCTCGCCACCGACACCGTCCACGCCCAGGGTCTCCGGGTTGAACTTGCCGCCGGTGAGCTCGGCGAAGGTCTTGGCGTCGAGGTCCAGCATCACACCGCGGCTGGAGGGGTCGCCGGGACCGCGGTCACCCACGAAGAACGGCATCTTCTTGCCCTTGTAGACGACGTAACCCTCGGTCATGAGGGGCCAGCTGGGGCTGGCGACCAGGCCCTTCTGCATGGGCTTGCCCGCGGCCGGGAGGCCGGTGTCACCGGCGCGGCCGGAGGCGTCGTCCCAGAAGTAGGACGCAGTGGTCGAGCCCTTGAGCACGCCCCTCTGCTCGGTGTCGCCAGAGTCGGCGTGCGCCGCGGTCGAGCCGATGGTCAGGGCCGTCACAGCGGAGGCGGTGAGCAGGGCGAAGGAACGCAGGCGAGCAGACATGAAAGAATTCAGGTCCTTTGTTAGGGGACGGGATCTTTGCGCTCGCTTGAGCGAACGTAGCCGGGCATCACGCCAAAACAGACGCTACGTGGGAGCGCGGGAGAATCCGGAGAATCGCGGATCCGTTGTCCGGGAGGCCCTGCTTCCAGAAGGTCAGGGGCAGGCCACTCGCCGGCAACAGTCACTAACTTACCTACCAAACCGGACAAAGGCAAACGAAACCCCATGAATCCGGCAAAGATCTACCCTGGGGGTAAAGCCTGATCGCACAACGCGCCAACGCGGGCGGTGTGATGATCCGGCCCCGGCGCAGGGCACATGGAGTGCATGGCGTCCATGAGTCACGACCGGCTGCTGTCCGCACTGGCCTGCTGGGGCCTGCCCGTGGCGGGTGCCGAGCCGCTGCCCGGCGGCTGGAACTCCGCCACCTGGCTCGTCCGCTCCCCCACCGGCGAGCGGTACGTCGCCAAGCTCGCCGACCCGGAGTCGGCCGGCCCCTTCGTCAGCGGGCTGCGGGTGGCCGCCCGCGCCCAGAGCCGCGGCCTGGTCAGCGGCGCCCCCGTCGCCCTGCCCGACGGCCGGACGGCGGCCGAGCTGGCCGAAGGGGTGCTGGCGCTGCTGGAATACGTCCCCGGCACGATACCCGATCCCGCCTCCCGCCAGGACCTGCGCCGGATGGGCGTCCTGCTGGCCAGGGCGCACCGCGCCCTCGGCAACGACACCGAGGACATCGGCGAGCCGCTCAGATGGCCCTGGGCGTGGGCCGGTGACGGCCTGCGGGACCTCGCCATGCCGCCGCACGTGCGGCAGGCGGCGGCACGGGTGCTGGACGAGGCGCGCGAGGCGGCGCCGCTGCTGCCCATCGGAGTGGTCCACGGCGACCCGGGACTCGACAGCTTCCGCCTGAGCGAGCACTTCCCCGCCCAGGACGGCCTGGTCGACTGGGGCGCGACCCTGCAGGCGCCCCTCCTTTACGACCTGGCCTGCGTGGCCGTGCTGACCCGCGACACGCCGCAGGCGCTGCGCCACGTCCTGGACGGCTACCGCATGGTGGACCCGGCCATCGCCCGCGACCTCGACCACCTCGACCTGTTCGTACGGGTGCGGTGGATGGCCCATGCCATCTACTTCGCCGACCGCATCGAGCGCGGCGTGCTCAGGGGCGTCAGCGGGCCGGCGGGCAACGAGAACGGGCTGGCGGAGGCGTACGCGGGCATGCGCGCCTGATTCTGCACGCGCCGGATCCCGGAACCGCCTAGCCCGCTCCCGCTCGACCCCGGGCGCGTGCACGGTCAGCCGTGGCGGGTCGTGCTGCCGCGGACGACGAGGGTCGTGGCGAGCTCGATGCGGGTGCCCGCGGGCCCCCTCGGATGGGTCAGCTCCTCGGCGACGAGCCGGACCGCCTCGTTGGCCATGTCGTCGAGCGGCTGCCGGACGGTGGTGAGCGGCGGCGAGAGCATCTCGCACAGCATCGAGTCGTCGAACCCCACCACCGACACGTCGTCGGGCACGCGCAGGCCCCGCTCGGTGGCCGCCTGGTAGACGCCGGCGGCCTGCAGGTCGTTACCGGCGAAGACGGCGGTGGGCGGGTCGTCGCGGTCGAGCAGCCAGCCCCCGAGGTCCTTGCCGCCCGTGACCAGAAAGTCGCCGTAACGGCTCAGCGCCGGATCGGAGTCGATGCCGAACGTACGGTGCGCGGCGAGGTAACCCTCGTACCGGTCGAGCGTGCACTGCGTGTCGAGCGGCCCGCCGATGAACCCGATCCTGGTGTGCCCCAGCTCCAGCAGGTGGGTGGTGGCCATGACGCCGCCCAGCCAGTTCGTGGCGCCGACCGTGGACAGGCGCGGGTCGCGCTGTCCGACCGGGTCGAGCAGCACCAGGGGCACGTGCAGGAGCTCCTCGATGGCGGTGATCTCGCGCTGGTCGGCCCGGGAGAGCACCAGCACGATGCCGTCGGTGTTGCGCTTGCGCACCATCCCGATCCAGCGCCGCAGGTCGAAGTCGGACCGCGCGGAGGAGGTCACGACGAGCGAGAACCCCCACCGCGCCGCCGCCTTCTCGGCGCCCCTGATGAGCACCTGGGCCCACGGGGAGCCGAGCCCGTCGATGAGCAGGTCGACGACGCCGACCCTGGGCGTGCTCGGCGGGCGCGGGGCCTCGTATCCGGAGGTCCTGACCGCTTCGAGGACCTTGTCCCTGGTGGCGGCGGCGACGTGCTTCTTCCCGCTCAGGACCTTGGAAACGGTCGGCACCGACACTCCGGCCGCCGCCGCGACGTCAGCCAGCGTGGCTCGAGGCACATGACCTCCTGTTGCCGTGGTGCCGCCATCCGGCGACACCGGCGAGTTCGACTTTCGGAAAACCACCTTGAAACATGACAGCCCTCTGACCTGGCGCGACCAGCGAGATGCCGGCAATTGACCCAGACTGTTGACATGGCTACGAGCGGGAGCCTAGCGTAACGGTTCGGCAATGTCACGGTAACCTTTCGGAAAGTCAACCAGAAACTTTCCGCCCTGGCCGGGCATTGCGGACCACCGTTTTGTTAGCGCTATCAAACGATGAAGAGGGTGTATGCCTGCACGTGCTGAGCGGCCGGAGATCACCGAGCACCGCTTGCGACGGGTCGAGAAACTGCTGGCCGACATGTCGCTCGGCGAGAAGCTCGCCCAGCTGGTCGGCGTGTGGCTGAACGTCAACCGCGACGAGGGCGTGGTCGCACCGCTGCAGGACTCGATGCAGGGTGAGGACGTGCAGTTCGAGGCGTTCGCCCGGGACGGCCTGGGACAGATCACCCGCCACTTCGGCACCAGGCCCGTCGATCCCGGCTGGGCTCGCTCGGCACTGGCCGAGCGGCAGCGCTGGCTGCGCGAGAACACGCGGCTCGGCATCCCCGCCCTCGTGCACGAGGAATGCCTGACGGGGCTGGCGGCGTGGCGGGCCACGACCTATCCGGCGCCGCCGTCGTGGGGTGCGTCGTTCGACCCGGACCTGGTGGAGGAGATGGGCCGCCGGATCGGGGCGAGCATGCGCGCGCTGGGCGTGCACCAGGGTCTGGCACCCGTGCTCGACGTGATCCGCGACCAGCGGTGGGGGCGGGTGGAGGAGTGCGTCTCCGAGGACCCGTACGAGGTCGCCACCATCGGCGCCGCCTACGTGCGCGGCCTGCAGTCCACGGGCGTGATCGCGACGCTGAAGCACTTCGTCGGCTACTCCAACTCCCGCGCCGGCCGCAACCTCGCCCCCGTGCACGCGGGCGCCCGCGAGGTGGCCGACACGCTGCTGTTCCCGTTCGAGGTCGCGGTGCGCGACGCGGGCGCCGGCTCGGTCATGAACTCCTACGCCGAGATCGACGGCGTCCCGATCGCCGCCGACGACCACTACCTGACCCGCGTCCTGCGCGACGACTGGGGTTTCGAGGGCACGGTCGTCGCCGACTACTTCGCCATCGCCTTCCTGCACACCCTGCACGCCGTGGCCACCGACGCCGAGGACGCCGCCGTGCAGGCCCTGACGGCGGGCATCGACGTGGAGCTGCCGACCGGGGTGGCCTACCTGGAGCCGCTGGCGCGGGCGGTCACCTCCGGCCGGATCGACGAGGCGCTCATCGACCGGGCGCTGCGCCGCGTGCTGCGGCAGAAGGCCGGGCTCGGGCTGCTCGACGACGACTACGACCCCGAGCCGGGCCGCGCGGAAGAGGGCCCCGTGAACGGCCCGGAAGACGGCCGGGTGGACCTCGACGATCCCGCCTCCCGCGACGTCGCGCGGCGGCTGGCCGAGGAGTCGGTCGTGCTGCTGACCAACGACGGCGTGCTCCCGCTCGGCGACGCCTCGGGCAGGAAGGTCGCGGTCGTCGGGCCGAACGCCGACGACGTGGCCGCGCTGTTCGGCTGCTACTCCTTCGTCAACCATGTGCTGCCGCACTTCCCCGATGTGGAAACGGGGCTGGCCGCGCCCACGCTGCTGGAGGCGCTGCGGGCGGAACTGCCCGGCGCGGAGCTCGCGACCGAGCGGGGGACGGGGGTGGACGACGGCGATCGCTCGGGGATCGCCGCCGCCGCCCGCCTGGCCGCCGGGTCGGACGTCGCGATCCTCGTGCTGGGCGACCGGTCGGGGCTGTTCGGCCGGGGCACCTCGGGCGAGGGCTGCGACGTGGAGGGCCTCGACCTGCCGGGCGCGCAGGCGGAGCTGGCCGAGGCGGTGCTGACCACGGGCACGCCGACCGTGGTGGTGCTGATGACCGGCCGCGCGTACGCGGTGCCGGGGCTGCTCCGCGACGCGGCCGCCGTCGTACAGGCGTACTTCCCGGGTGAGGAGGGCGCGGTCGCCATCGCCCGCGTGCTGAGCGGCGCGGTGAACCCGTCGGGCCGGCTGCCGATGAGCATGCCGCGCGGCACCGCCGGCCAGCCGTACAGCTACCTGCACCCGAAGCTGGGCGGGGCCGGCTCGGTCAGCAACCTCGACCCCGCCCCCGCCCTGCCTTTCGGGCACGGGCTGAGCTACACGAGCTTCGCCTACGCGGACCTCACGGTGGCCGCGGAGGTGCGGGCCGGGCAGCCGATCCGCTGCTCGGTGGTGGTGCGCAACACCGGGGAACGGGCGGGCGCGGAGGTCGTGCAGGTGTACGCCTCCGACCGGATCGCCTCGGTCACCCGGCCGCTCGCGCAGCTCGTCGGGTACGCCCGCGTCGAGCTGGCCCCCGGCGAGAGCGCGCGGGTCGCCTTCGACGTACCGGCCCGGCTGCTGTCGTTCACCGGCCGCGATGGGCGGCGCGTGGTCGAGCCAGGCGAGGTCGGCGTGTCGGTGCGCCGCTCGGTCGCGGACGTGGTCGAGGAGCGCACGGTCCTGGTGACCGGCCCGGTGTACGCGTTCACCGGCGACGAGCGGCGCCTGACGACCGTGTCTGTCGAGCACTGACGATCACCAGTAACGGGAGTACCTGAAATGTCACGTATGGAAGCCTTCCGGCGGCGCGTGGGCGGTTTCGCCTTCGGCGGGGACTACAACCCCGAGCAGTGGGACCGTGCCGTCTGGCGGGAGGACGTCCGGCTCATGCGCGAGGCCGGCGTCAACGCCGTCAGCCTGGGCGTGTTCGCGTGGGCCTCGCTGGAGCCCGAGCCCGGCAAGTACGAGTTCGCCTGGATGGACGAGATCATGGATCTCCTCCACGAGAACGGCATCAGCGTCAACTTGGCCACCCCCACGGCGGCGCCGCCCGTCTGGCTCACGCACCTGCACCCCGAGGTGTTCCCGATCAGGGAGGACGGGCAACCGTTCGGCTTCGGCAATCGCCTGCACTACGACCCGTCCTCGCCGATCTACCGCGAGTACGCGGCGAACATCACGACCAAGCTGGCCGAGCGCTACTCCTTCCACCCGGCGCTGGCGATGTGGCACATCAGCAACGAGTACGGCCCCACGTCGTACGGCGAGGCCGCCTCGGTCAACTTCCGCCGCTGGCTGCAGCGCAAGTACGGCACCCTCGACGCGCTGAACGAGGCGTGGACCACCCGGTTCTGGGGTCAGGTCTACACCGACTGGGAGCAGGTCGACGTCCCGCACATCCCGCGTAACTGGATGAACCCGACCCGACGGCTCGACTTCAAGCGCTTCACCTCCGACGCGCTGCTGGAGTGCTACATCGCCGAGCGGGACATCGTGCGCTCCTTCCGCGACGACATCCCGGTCATGACGAACTTCATGCGCTTCTTCCGCCACGCCGACTACTGGAAGTGGGCGCCCGAGGAGGACGCGGCCGCGCTCGACATCTACCCGAACCCGGCCGACGCCGACTCCCACGTGTCGGCGGCCTTCAACTACGACCTGTTCCGCTCGCTCAAGGGCGGGCAGCCGTGGATGCTGATGGAGCAGTCCAGCAGCGCGGTCAGCCAGTGGGCGCTCAACATCGTCAAGGAGCCGGGACGGATGCGGCTCGGCTCGCTGCAGGCGGTCTCGCGGGCGGCCGACTCGGTGATGTTCTTCCAGTGGCGGGCCAGCCGGGGCGGCCAGGAGCGCTTCCACTCGGCGATGCTGCCGCACTCGGGGCCGGACTCGCGCACGTTCAGGGAGATCACCGATCTCGGGCGGGAGATGAGGCTGCTCGCCCCGGTGGCCGGCACGCGCTCCCAGGCGGAGATCGCGATCCTGTTCGACTGGGACGGCTGGTGGGGGCTGGAGGAGGTCTTCGGCCTGCCGCGGTCCGACTTCAGCTACACCGACACGGTGATGCGGCACTACACGCCGCTGTGGGAGCGGCACCACGCCGTGGACGTGGTGTCCCACGGGTCGTCGCTGGACGGGTACAAGGTGCTGGTGGTGCCGAACGCGTACCTGATCTCCGACGAGGCCGCGTCCCGGATCGACGCCTTCGCCAGGAACGGCGGCACGGTCATCATGTCCTTCTTCTCCGGCGTCGTGGACGCCGACAACCGGGTGCGCCCGGACGGCTACCCGGGGGCGTTCCGCCGGCTCATCGGCGCGAAGATCGACGAGTACTGGCCGGCGCGGCCGCACGAGGAGTTCGCCGTGTCGTTCGCCGACGGGCGGCGCGCGACCGCGACGTGGTGGCGCGACGACCTGCACCTGGAGACGGGGACGGCGCTGGCGACGTACGCGGACGGGCTGCTGGAGGGGCGGGCCGCCGTGGTCGAGAACCGGTACGGCGCCGGGCGGGTCGTCTACTTCGCGACCCTGCTGGAGCGGGACGCGTTCGACGCCGTGGTGGCCGAGACGGTGGCGCGGGCGGGGGTGCGCTCGCGCTTCGAGGGCGTTCCGGCGCACGTGGAGTGCTCGGTGCGGGGGGACGCCACGCACGAGTACGTCTTCCTGCTCAACCACAGCGCCGAGGCGGGCGCGTCCGTCCCCGTGGGAGGGGAGGGGACGGACCTGCTCACCGGGCGGCCGGTGGCGGGCGAGGTCGCGCTGGAGCCGCTGGGCGCCGCGGTGATCCAGATCGCTCACACGTAACGGCCCACGCAGTCGGCGAAGCGGTCCGCGCGCACTTCGCAGTCGTAGGTGAAGTGCTCGCGGCCGCCGCCGCCGGTGTCGTAGTCGTACTCGGCCACGACCCGCCCGTCCTGGCCCGGAGTCAGGGCGAGCAACGTGTACCGTCCACCGGCCCGGATGACCTCGGGGACCAGGAAACGGTCCATGATCTCCTCCCGCCCCTGGTAGATCCGTCCCACGCTGTCGAACCGGGCCTCGGGAGCGAAGGTGTCCCTGACGCCCGCCTCGTCCCCGGCATTGACCGCCCCCACGAACCGCGCCACCAACGCCCGCTGCCCCTCCGGCACGGTCCCGTCTGTGGGCGTCCTGGGCGGGGATGCGGAGGTGGCGGCGGCACTCGGCGCTGTGCCGCCGGGCGGGGTGGGTCCGGGTCCGGGTCCGGTGCCCTGCGAACAGCCGGCCGTCGCGGCGACCACCACCCCGAGCGCCACCGCCTGCACCGCCACACGCATCATGATCGTCATGCCCTCATGCTGTGCCCGGCCCACGCTTCCCGTCCAAGACCTGCCGCCATAACCATCGGCTATGGCACGGCTCCCTGCATCATGCGGCGGCCCCTGGCGGTGTCCATGTACTCGCGTACCCGGTGGATCTGCCCGTCCCGGAGCTCGAAGACGAAGCAGTAGTCGTTGCGGTAGGCGTTCCCGCCGGCGAGCGTGGCCTCCATGGTCTCCTCCACGACCACCACGTCACCGTCGGCGTAGAAGCCGCGGAAGGTCAGCGAGACGTCGGCCACGAACAGGCGGGGGAAGTCGACCGTCAGGAAGTGGGCGATGGCGTCCCTGCCCACCATGTGGTGCGAGCCGCCGAGGGCGTCGGCGGTGGCGTTGCCGGGGGGCGCCAGCCATTCGGCGTCCTCGGTGAAGAAGGGGGCGATCACGTCGCGGTCCCGGGTCGAGAACGCCCGCCAGGCGCGCTTGACCAGGTCACGGCTCTGTTCGGAGGTCATGGCGAGGCAGTCTAGGCAGCCTGCGGGCCGGGAGGCTGGCCATATCCGGTCAAGGAGCCCGAGACAGCACGAACTCCTCGTAGCCGTCGGGCAGCGGCGTTCCTCGCGACAACATCCAGTGCACCCGTCCCGCGCCGGTCAGGGCGAGCGTCGCACGGTACCCCAGCTCGACGTCTGCCCGCCGCAGCCGCCCGTCCGCCCCCGTCAGGAAGTCCTCCACGGGGTCCGTGAACGTGCTGAGCGCGAGTGCCGCCAGGTCCGCCCCGGGTGGCCCGGCACCCAGCGTGGCCCAGTCCAGCACCACCGTCGCGCCGTCGCCACAGCCGCTCGATGGGCGGGCCGGCGTCCACCGGCGTCCACTCGGTGGCCGCCACGCGCTGGGCGAGCTGGTGGCCGCCGAGCCAGGGCACATCCGGCACCACCGCACCCGCCTGCCACGCCCCGAGCCGGCGGGCGGCAACGTCCGGTGACTCGGGCGGACCGGTGACGTCGGCCAGATACACCATGCCGTCCACGACCCCGTAGCAGCGCGGCGCGGCCAGCCCCGGCCCGGACGGCAGCAGGCCGCTCGCGTACGCCAGCGGCTCGCGCCGCCAGTACGCCCAGTGCCGGGGGTCCCCCGCGTACGGAGCGTGCCGCCCGGTGCGTACGGGCCGGAACTCCTTGCGTACGACCCGGAACGGCACCTCCACTCCCCCGCTCAGCGCGATCCCGGTCAGCCTGACCACCGCACCGGTCGCCGCCCCGCTGCCGCCACCGACCGGCTCGGCCCGGCAGCTCAGGACCGACCCACCCGACCGCCCCAGAACCGCCTCCAGCACCGTCGCGGGCAACCCGTCACCCACCGCCCCCATGCGATCCTCCCTCCGTCCCATCAGCCACCCGACAGCGCCACAAGCAGCCAGAACGCGGCAGGCGGGGACCACGCGCCGGGCGTGGCGGTCACGGAGCCTCCGGTGGGGAGGCGGCTGCCGGGCCGGTGGGCGGGGCGGCGAGCCACGCGTCCACCCCGGCCCGCAGCTCCGCCTTGAGCGGCTCCGGGGCGAACGAGGCGTCGATCGAGGCCCTGGCCAGCGCGGCCAGCTCCCCGTCCCCGTACCCGAAGACCTCGCGCAGCCGGGTGTACTCCTCCGCCAGCGCCGTCTCCCCGTCCGTGTTGACCGTGACCGCCAGCCCGGCGGCCCGCAGCCGTGGCAGCGGGTGCTCGGCGAGGGACGGCACGAGCCCGAGGAGGACGTTCGAGGTGGGGCAGACCTCCAGCGGGATGCCGCGCTCGCGCACCTCCGCCACCAGCGCCTCGTCGTCGAGCACCCGGATGCCGTGCCCGAGCCGCTCGGTATGCCCCACGTCGAGGGCCTCGCGGATGCTGGCCGCCCCGGCCGCCTCGCCCGCGTGGTGCACCAGGTGCAGCCCCGCGTCCCGGGCCGCGTCGAACACCTCCGCGAACGGGGCCAGCGGGTGGCTCTCGTCCCCGGCCAGCCCGATCCCGATCACCCGGTCGTGGCGGCCGGCCAGCTTGTACGTCCGCCACAACCGCTCCACCGGCCGCCGCCTGGAGTGGTCGAGCAGCACCGGGCACACGATCCCGTGGCGGGCCTGCCCCTCCGCGAGCCCGTCCAGCACCGCCTCCAGCGGCATCTCAGGGTCGCCCACGCGCTCGCCGTGGGAGGCGGCGGTGAAGGTCACCTCGACGTACCGGGTGCCCTGGGCCGCCTCGTCCGCGCAGAACTCCAGCGCGATCCGCCGGAAGTGCTCCGGCGCGCGCAGCAGCTCACGCACCCGGGCCCGCTGGTCGGCGAACTCCCTGAAGGTCCTGAACACCCCTTCGGGCCCGGGCGTGCCGCCCAGGTCGCGCACGGTCCCGGGGCGTACGGTGCTCTCCAGGTGGACGTGCAGGTGGGCCTTGGGCAGTGACCGTACGTCTCTCACGTGCCCCAACCCTAGGGTCGGCCCCCGATCGTCCGCACCTGAGTATTTGCTACGCCGATCTGGTGACGCGGATCTTCGACTGCTTGTGCGGCAGCCGCTCCCAGTCCTCCATGAACTGCGCCCGCAGCCCGTGCTTGCCGGCCAGCGCGATGAGGGTCTCGGTGCGGTAGTAGAAGTCCTCCCGCAGCACCTGGTGCTCCTTGCCCTCGGTGCGGTCGAAGGTGAAGTCGAACCAGCCGCCCGGCTTCATCACCCTGCCCACGTGGGCGAAGCACTCGTCGATCACCTCCAGCGGCGAGTGCGAGAAGACGCTGTGCGCGTGCACGACGTCGAAGTGCTCGTCGGGCAGGAAGGCGAAGCGCAGGTCGCGTACGGGGGTCAGGTGCGGCAGCTTCTCCCCCAGCCCGTGCTGGACAAGCGTGTCCTGGGCGGCCATGAGGATGTCGGGCGAGATGTCGATGCCGTAGTAGTTGCCGGTGTGCAGGTAGTCGATGAACAGGTGGCCCGCCCGCAGGTTGCCGCACCCGATCTCCAGCATCCGGCATTCCGGCTTCAGGCCGTGCTCGACGAGGTAGTCGAACTGCATGCGGCCCAGCGCCAGCCACCGCCGGTGGTTGTGCGAGCCGACGGCTCCCTCGGGGTCGCGGGCGGTGTCGGACCTCATGACGGCCCGGTAATAGGAGACGTGGTCCCGCGTACGCAGCCTGAACCACGTGTCGCGGGCCAGCCGCCGCACGTGGGGAGGGATCTTGTGGGGATTCTTGATCGCGTACGTCACTTGGTGGACGAGGCTCGAACGAGAGCGTTTCACGCCTTGGAATCTAGGCCAGCCACATCGCCTCCCAAAGGGCTGTGGCGACAGTCTTGAGTTCCCGTTTGCGCAGCCTTTCAGTCCGCACCTCGTAACCAAGCGGCGGCGGGCGGTCAGCTCAGGTAGTCGCGCAGGGCCAGTGAGCGGGACGGATGGCGGAGCTTGGACATGGTCTTGGCCTCGATCTGGCGGATCCGCTCGCGGGTGACGCCGTAGACGCGGCCGATCTCGTCGAGCGTCATCGGCTTGCCGTCGGTCAGGCCGTAGCGCATGCTGATGACCCCGGCCTCGCGCTCGGAGAGCTGGTCGAGCAGGGCGTGCAGTTGCTGCTGGAGCAGCGTGAACGAGACCGCCTCGGCCGGGGAGACGGCCTCGGTGTCCTCGATCAGGTCGCCGAACTCGCTGTCGCCCTCCTCCCCCAGCGGCATGTGCAGGGAGATCGGCTCGCGGCCGTAGCCCTGGATCTCGGCGACCCGCTCCACTTCGAGCTCGCACTCCTTGGCGATCTCTTCGGGGGTGGGCTCGCGCCCGAGGTCGCTCTGCAGGCGGCGCTGCATCCGCGCGACCTTGTTGATCAGCTCCACCATGTGCACCGGGATGCGGATCGTCCGGGCCTGGTCGGCCATGGCCCTGGTGATGGCCTGCTTGATCCACCAGGTGGCGTAGGTGGAGAACTTGTAGCCGAGCCGGTAGTCGAACTTCTCGATCGTCCGGATCAGGCCCATGTTGCCCTCCTGGATGAGGTCCAGGAAGAGCATGCCGCGCCCGGTGTAACGCTTGGCGATGGAGACCACCAGCCGCAGGTTGGCCTCCAGCATGCGGCGCTTGGCACGCTCGCCGTCCTCGGCGATCCACTCCAGCTCGGTGCGCAGCCCGGCGGGCAGGCCCGGCTCGGTGTCGAGCCGCTCTCTGGCGAACAGCCCGGCCTCGATGCGCTTGGCCAGCTCGATCTCCTGCTCGGCGGTGAGCAGCGGCACGCGGCCGATCTCCTTGAGATAGGTCTTGACCGAATCGGCGCCGACGGCCGTGCCACCGTCGGCAACGTTGTCGTCCAGTTCGAGAACCTCTGCTGCTTGGGACAAAACACACTCCTCGCTCGCTTTGGGGGCGGTTGGACGGCGGGCCTAAACTTAGGTCGCGCCTAACTTTAGGTCCCCTCCAGCGGAGGGTCAACCTAAAATAAGGTCGAACCTAAAAATTTGTGGAAGACTGCGGCTATGAGCATCGACACCTTGGGCTTGAGGGAACAGAAGAAGCGAGAGACCAGGCAGGCCATCTCTGACCACGCTACCCAACTGTTCCTGGAACGTGGCTTCGACCGGACGACGATCGCCGACATCGCCGCCGCCGCCCGGGTGGCCAAGATGACCGTGACCAACTATTTTCCCCGCAAGGAGGACCTGGCCCTCGACCACCACGAGGAGTTCGTGGCGGGCCTGGCGCAGGCGGTGGCGCGGCGCCCGGCCGGGGAGTCGGCGCTGGGGGCGGTGCGCCGCGAATATCTCGCGGCGCTGGAGCGGCGCGACCCCGTCATCGGCTTCACCGGACCGGTCTTCGCCCGGATGATCGCTGACAGCCCGACCCTGGTCGCCCGCCTGCGCGACCTGCACGACCAGCGCGAGGATGCCCTTGCCCGGCAGCTCGCGACGGAGACGCCCGGCGACCCCCTGACGGCGCGGGCCGTGGCCGCGCAGCTCGCCGCGGCCGACCGGCTGCTCTTCCGCGACCTGCAGTCCCGCATGCTGGCGGGCGCCGCGGGCGACCCGGGCGACCCGGGCGACCCGGGCGACCCGGGCGACCTGGGCGACCTGGGCGACGGAGGCGACCCTGGTGCCGACGCGCATGCCGATCCGGGTGCCGACGCGCATGGCGACGGGCAGGACCACGGGCAGGACGACACGCAGGACGACGGGACCGCCGCCGCGCTCGCCGAGGTCGCGCGACGGGTCTTCGGCCTGCTGGAGCCGGCCGTCGGCGCGTACGCCGTGCGCTGAGCGCCCGCGCCCGGCCCGCGCGGTCAGCGGGTCAGGCCTTGCACGTAGGTGGCCGCCTCCGCCAGCAGCCCCCGCCACACCTCCTCGTCCGGCGCCCGCAGCCCCACCCAATCCCGCATCCGCCGGGTCCCCATCTGCACCACCTCGGCGGTGCCGTCCGCCACCAGGCCGCCCGCGCGCGCCGCGGGAAGCTTGACGATCACCCGATCCCGGGCGAAGAACGCGTAGACCTTCCCGTTGACCCGCAGGCCGTCGGAGTGCAACATGCGCCCCATGCTCACCTCGGGCCTCGCGAGATGCTCCATCACGAGGTCGTCATAGAGCTCCTGGGCGGTGACCATGCGATCTCCCCTTCCTGGACGCCGGCGAAGGCCATCAGGCGCGCCCCCTCGCTGGCCAGCTCCGCCATCACCGCGTCGGGCAGCGGGTGGAAGGGCTCGACCGTCAGCACGCCGTCCTTAAGGTCCCACATGCCACCGACAGTTCCGTCGACCAGGAAGGTGGGGTAGACGGCCGCGCCCACGCACACCGCCTTGCGCTGCTCGGCAGTCATCATGCGGGTGCGGTCGGCGAAGGCGACGACGAGGTTGTCGAACCAGGGCAGGAAGCGTACGGGGGCGGGCACGTCCTCGGCGGCCAGCGGGGCGTCCGGCAGGTCGTAGAGGACACGACCCGCGCTGTCCTGATATTTCCGGAGAGATGGCATCGCCTCCATGACCGCGCGCAGCCGGGTCAGGCCCGACCACATCTGCACATCCATCACGCTCGCCGGCCCGAACGCCGCCAGATAGCGCACCACCAGCCGCTCGATCGGCGGCGAGCACTCCATCGGCCGCCCCAGCCACTCTTCCGCCAGCGTGAACGGCGTCGCCCCGCCCCGCCCCCAGAGCCCGTTCGGCGGCGTGTGCACGATCGGCAGCAGCGCCTGCGCCGAGAAGCCCAGCGCCGTCGGATCGGCCTCCGGCCACCGCTCCAGCAGCAGGTCGCGCAGTTGCGGGCGGGTCAGCGTGCGCCCGGCCAGGTGCCCGCGCGCCAGGGCCCCCAGCTCCTCGACGTCCACGCCGCGCGTCACCCGCCCGAACGCCGCCTGCCGTGTCCGGTTGAGGATCACCTGCATCAGCGGCCGGACCCACACGTAGTCGTCGGCCAGCGCCAGGTGCTGGGTCCCGCGCAGCAGCGAGCCCCGCACGACCTGCTTGCCGTGCAGCAGCGCGGCCAGGTCGTCCTGGGTGAAGGAGGCCAGGCGGGTCCACAGGCCGATGTACGGGGCGTCGACCTCCTGGCCCTGCACCGCCACCAGCCGTTCGATGGCCTGGGCGGCCGTCAGGGGCGCGCGGCTCAGCAGGAGCTAGCGGTCCAGGGTCGTGCGGTTCAGCGCCCGGAGGCTCAACGTCTGGGTCATGCGCCCAGCGTAGGGATCAATGCGGCAAGTTCCCTTCCGCGTTGCGCAGCTCGTCGAGGGCCGCGCGCAGGTCCCCGGCCAGTTCCCACGCGTCCGGCACCATCTCCCTGTCGGTCACGACGCCGATGTCCAGCGAGCCGTCGTAGGAGAACGCCGTGATGTTCACGCCGCCGCTGACGTCCGTGATCACCGAGACGGGGTAGTGGGTGAGCAGCCGCGCGCCGCACACGTACAGAGGGAACTGGGGGCCAGGCACGTTCGAGACGATCACGTTGATCGGCGGCGCGGCCTGCCCGACCAGCCCGAACGCCGAACGCGAGGCCAGCCCCATGAGCGCGGCCGGCATCGACTCGCTGAACTCGCGCAGCCACCGCGCGGGCGCCAGCGAGAAGCGGTCCTTGATCCGGTGCATGGCGTGCCGCACGTGGTGCAGGCGCGAGACGGGGTCGGCGACGTGCACGGCCAGCGGCGCCGTCATGATCGCCACCTGGTTGCCGGGCCCCTCGACCCCGGCGGCCCGCAGCGAGAACGGCACCCCCGCCACCAGCGGCTGGCGCGGCACGCCCCCGTGCGCGGCCAGCCACCTGCGCAGCGCGCCCGCGCACACGGCCATCACCACGTCGTTCACGGTGACCCCGAACGCCTTGCGCACCTGCTTGATCTCCTCCAGCGGCAGCGACACGAACGCGAAGCGGCGGTGTCCCGACAGGGGGCCGCTGAACGGCGTCCTGGGGGCGGGCAGCGGCGGCAGGTCCGGGGCCCGGCCGCTGCCGGCCAGGCGGCGGGCCAGCCCGGAGACGAGGTTGGCGCCCGGGATCGAGGAGACGACGGGGATCTCGTCCAGGTGCGGGATGGCGCGGGCGGCGAACCGTACGGCGTAGGCGGGGTTGGTCGCCAGCCTGGCCAGGCCGCGCGCCAGCATGCCGGCCGGCCCGGGCGGCGGCGAGTCGCGCTCCGGCGCGTCCGCCGGCGCCGGCGCGGGCTCGGGGCTGGTGTCAAGCAGCGCGGCCAGAACGTCGGCGCCGCCGATCCCGTCCACGGCCGCGTGATGGATCTTGGTGTAGAGCCCCATGCGGCCGTCGGACAGCCCGTGGATCAGGTAGATCTCCCACAGCGGGCGGCCGCGGTCGAGCCGGCGGGAGTGCAGGCGCGAGATCTGGTCGGCGAGCTGCCGGTCGTCGCCGGGCGGGGGCAGGCCGATCTCGCGTACGTGGTAGTCGAGGTCCAGGTCGTCCTCCTGCATCCAGTACGGGTGGTCCAGCCCCAGCGGCACCGTGGCCAGCTTGCGCCGCAGGGCGGGCACGTACGGGAGCCGCCGTTCGAGCAGGGCCTGCAGGTCGGCGCGGTTCAGGTCGCCGTCGAGCACGGCCAGGCCGGCGATGTTGGCGATGTTGGTGGCGGTCTCGAAATGGAGGAACTGCGCGTCCAGGGCGGTCAACTGCGGCATCGTCCCACCTCCGCCACGAACAAATCAGACTGTGTCCGCCACTTCAAGGGAAAGGGTGACAGCGTCCGGTTCGGCGAAGGCCAGCAGCCGCGTCCCCTCCTCCTCCAGGAGACCGAGGTCGGCGCCGGCGAAGGGGCTGACCAGCAGCCTGGCCTTCTTTCCCGAGCGCTTGATCTGCCACGTCCCGGCGGCGAACCCGTCCACCAGGTACACCGCCCTCACCCGCAGGTTCTTGGTGGCCACCCGGCCCTTGTACTCCTCGGCCAGCACCCGGGTGCGGTCGGCGTGGCCGAGGACCAGGGTGTCGAAGTCGGGCAGGAACCGTACGGGCGCGGGCACGTCGCCGCCCGGCCTGGGCGCGCCGGGCAGGTCGAACAGCTGTCGGCCCGCGAAGTCGGCGACCCGCTCCAGGTCCATGCCCTCCATGACCTTCCTGAGCCCGCCCAGCCCCGACCAGGTCTGCACGTCGGCGGGGGTGGCGGGGCCGAAGGCGGCCAGGTACCGCCCGATCAGCGCCTCCGGGCCGGCGGGCGCCGGCTCGATGCCGGGAAGGCCGAACGACGGCTCGCGCGGGAAGCTCCACCGGTCCTCGGTCGGCTCCATGACCAGCGGGGTGAGCATGCGTACCGCGTAGCCGAGCGCGCGGTCGTACGCGTCGGGGAACTCCGCCAGAAGCCGCGGCCGCAGCTCGTTGAACGTCATGGGCCCCGCCGCCAGCAGCCGGTCGGCGGCGGCCACGACCGCGTCGAAGTCGACCTCCGGGAAGCGGCGCGCGGCGGCGGCCAGCACGGGCCGCACCACCGGCCGGAACACGGCGAAGTCGGCGGCCGTCACCAGGTGCAGCGTGGCCCGCCACATGGTGGCCCGCACCAGCGTGCGCGCGTGCAGCGCCGCGTGCAGGTCGTCGCGCTCGAACCCCGCCAGCCGGCTCCAGATCCCCAGGTACGGGGGCCGCGGCTCCTGCGCCTGCAGCCCGGCCAGCCGGTGCACGACGTCGGCCACGTCGCCCTCGTGGCGGGAGAGCAGATGCTGGCGGGCCAGCGTGGCACGGTTGAGGTCGCGCAGGGTGAGCATCTACCTATCATGCCTTTCCCCATCAAAGAGGTACGCGCCACGTACCCCGCGCTCTCCGACGGTTACGCCTACCTCGACGGCGCCGCCGGCACCCAGGTGCCCCGGCCCGTGATCGACGCCATCGCCACCGCCTACCGGACGGGGATCGGCAACGTCGGCGGCGCCTTCCCCGCCAGCCACCGCTCCGACGCCATCGTGGCCGCCTGCCGCGCCGCCGTCGCCGACCTGGTCGGCGGCCATCCGGACGGCGTGCTCCTCGGCCCGAACATGACCACCCTCACCTACCGCCTGGCCAGGGCCGTCGCGGGGCCGGGCGACGAGGTGGTGGTCTCCCGGCTGGACCACGACGCCAACGTCCGTCCCTGGACCCAGACGGGCGCCGCCGTACGCTGGGCCGAGGTGGACCCGGTCACCGGGGAGCTGCCGGTCGAGCAGTACGCCGGCCTGATCAACGAGCGCACCAGGGTGGTCGCGGTCACGGCGGCCAGCAACATCCTCGGCACCCGCCCCGACGTGCCCGCCATCGCCGCGCTGGCGCACCAGGCCGGGGCACTGGTGTACGTGGACGGCGTGCACGCCACCCCGCACGGCCCGGTGGACATGCGCGCGCTGGGCGCCGACTTCTACGCCACCAGCGCGTACAAGTGGTCGGGCCCGCACATCGGCGCGGTCGTCGCCGACCCCGCGCTGCTGGAGACGATCAGGCCGGACAAGCTGGCCTCCTCGCCGGACACGGTGCCGGAGCGGTTCGAGATGGGGACGGCCGCGTTCGCGGACCTCGACGGGGTGACGGCGGCCGTGGATCATCTGGCCGCCATGGTGCCGGGCACGGGCAACCGCCGCGACCGCCTGCTGACCTCGATGACCGCCGCCGAGGAGCACGAGCTGTCGCTGTTCGCGGTGCTGGTCGCGGGGCTGGAGACGATGCCGCACGTCACGTTGTACGGCAAGCCGGCCAGGCGCACGGCCACCGCCTACTTCAACGTCGCCGGCCGTACCCCGCGCCAGGTCGCCGAGCACCTGGCCAAGCTGGGGGTGAACGTCTGGAACGGCCACAACTACGCCTGGGAGCTGACCGGCGTGCTCGGCCTGCGCGACACGGGCGGGGCGGTCCGCGCGGGCCTGGTCCACTACAACGATCGCTCCGACGTGGACCGGCTCCTCGACGGGGTGGCCCGCCTGGCTTGAGCCGGCGCCTCCCAGTGCTCGATGCCGGCGGAGCCGCGCCGAGCACTGGGCCGCGTCACCGGCGGCCTCCATCGCCTTCGTGTCCCGGCTCGACGGGCGAGCCGGGACACGAACGCGGTGCCGCCGTGGGCGGGTTCACCGGGACGAGGGATCAGTCCAGCCCGTCCGGCCACCACCAGTTACCGTCGTCGCGCTTCTCCGGCTCGACCTTGTCGATCTTGTCTTCCTTGTCGTCCTTGACCGGCTCCGGCTTGACCACGTCACGCCTGACTTCCTCGTGGCGCCGGTCGAAGCGGTGGTGCTGCCTGTTGTGGGACCGGTTGTCGTTGTCGATGATGACGTCGATGTTCGGAGGACGCCACCGCGGGTGGTGCAGGATCGGCTTCTCCCTCGGGACGTACCTAGGCTTCGAGACGTGCTTGACCGGCTCGGCCGGCGGACCCCCGGCCTGGACAGCGGGGAAGCCCGCGCTCGCGTTGGCCACCCCCATGCCCAGGGGAAGGGCCATGACGCCGGCGGCGACCGCGCCGGTTAGAGCCAGTGCCGCGAGCCGCCCATGGCGCGGCGCCCACGACTGCCGAATCTTGGTGTTCATTTGCTCTCGTTTCCGTTCATGGATACATCGGCCAGACTCCGGCACCCACGCTTCTGGCGGGCACCCAGACGGAAGCAGACGTACCCATACAGATATTCTCAGTTACCTCCTTAAACCCAAACAACCCGTCAAAACCCACAGATCCCATCAATAACAGGGTTCCCTGTGATCGCCCACGTCACAGAGCTGGAACCCCCACCGGTAGATCATTCTTGGGCTCGGGCGCCCTACGTGATCGGGCTGATTACCTTTCCCTGGCACCGGCGCCGCATTTACCCCAAAAAATCGTGCGAAATGTTCTGTTCGTCGTATTAGGGGTTGGTTTCGTACGGCCGATTATGCGGGCGAGGGCGTCGGCCCAGACGAAGGGCCGGGGGATCTCGTACCTGGCCGGCCTGCCACGCCGGAACGCCACGAGGTCGCCGGAGCGGAACCGGCCGTCGTCCGTGCGGGCCGCCCTGGCAGCGGCGTACGGGCTGGTCAGAGGGTGGAGGCATCAGCAACGGATGCGAAGGAGGTGCCCACGAACGAGGCACAGGCCCATCGCTCTCGACGCCACCCGCCAGGGAGACCGTGGCCTGGCCGGCCAGGCCGGCGCACGAGCCGGTGCTCGACGCGAAGGTCACGCTCGCCCCCGCCCCCCGGGCACGCGATGGGGCGGCGGAGGCTCGCGATGCGACGGCGGACGGCGGAGGCCGTGCTGGACGTCCAGGGGCGGCTCATCAGGACCCGGGCCGGCGCCACTCGGCGACCGGCGTTCTGGGGTCCGCCAGCGACTGGGAAACCCGGCGCAAGCTCCATCACCGGGAGCCCCGCCCTCGACCGGACCGGTAGGAGCCGCGGATCGTACCGACTGTCGCGGCGGACCGTACCGTGCCCGACGAGGCGGTCATGGACATCGCCTGGTCAGCACCGTTCACAACGCCTGACGCCCGCACCGCGGCCGCCGAAGGCGCAAGCGGGGCCGCGGTCGCCGGCCGGCTCAGGAAGCAGCCGGTTCGTCGCGCACCTGGGACTCATCGCCGAACTTCGACGGTCGCGCCACCCGAACGCTCCCCTCTATGGAAAAAGATCCATTGCCGGGGGGCGTCCTCACCTCGGAGAGCCCCAGACTCCCAGCAGACATCAGTCTTCCCGGCACTACCGCGCCTGGTAATTCACGCGCCCTTTCCAACGGGCGGCGTCGGCCTGTGCCTTGACCACCGTCGTCATGTTGATCAGATAACCCTGGAGCGCGAACGCTCTCGCCTGCGTCTCGGCCATTTTCAGGGCAGTGATCCTTGATGAAACCGCCGCTGAATACCAATCACAGGGAGTGGCACAGGCCAGAGCCGCCTGAGCCGGAACGGCCCGATTCGCGGTCGTGGCCGACACGGGCGAGGCGGTAACCGCCAGGGGCACCGCAAGCACGGCCACCGTCGCCAGGAGCCGGGCCATGGGCCGCGTCTTCCCCGACCTTCCTGCTGTCTGCATGGGCTCTCCCATCGAGTTCGCCGGAGTGGTTGAGAAACAGTCTCGGTTCATCGAGGGGAAACAGCCCAGGACATCGACCGGCCATTCTCAGGACATTCATGTCCACGCGAGAGTCGAGAAAGCGCAGGCCCTGACCTGCATCAGATGGACGGCCCGCCTCCGATCGGAAAGGAGAGCGTCGCGAGCGAAGAGCTGGCGCTCCTGGGTGGTGTCGAGCCGGATTCTCCATCGGGCCCCTTCCCTGGAAGCCCCCGCTCTGGGCCGCGGACCAAGGCCGGAGCTTCGCCGCTGGTGAGGAATGCACATCTCCTGGTGACAGACCGCATCTAGGCCGGCCTGCACCGCGCTTCTACGGTCAGGTCATGACTCTCCGACGCTTCGCCGCCGCGGCCGGCGCCGCGCTCCTGGCCGTCTCACTCGCCGCCGCTCCCGCCCGAGCGGATGGCTTCCATGAATGCTTCTCCGGCACCCGCACCCCGGACGGCGAGTACTACAAGCTGTCCGGGTGGGGGTGCGCTGGAGGCGGCTATTACCAGGTGACCGTGGTCGTCATGGTTGGCGACGCCGCGGGCACCCACTCCTGCACCAGCGTCTTCTCCTGGCACGGGGACCTGTCAGGGGACCGGTGCCGGCTGACATAGATCCGGCGTCTGGTGCCCGCTCCGCCTGGGGCAGAAGGCCCGCCTGATCTTCGCGCTCAGGTTGTCACGGGCCGCTCCCCGATCGGGACACGCATGCTCCCTGTACCTCTCCCGTACCCGCTCGCCCGCCCACTCAGAGGCTGTCGTCGGCCACTTGGGCGGCCGTGACGGCGACGGTGGTGACGATGTCGGCCACGGTGGCGCCGCGGGACAGGTCGTTGACCGGCTTGCGCAGCCCCTGGAGCACCGGGCCGACCGCGACGGCGCCGGCGCTGCGCTGGACCGCCTTGTACAGGTTGTTGCCGGTGTTGAGGTCGGGCACCACGAAGACCGTGGCGCGTCCGGCCACCTGGCTGCCGGGCATCTTGGCCAGCGCCACCGTGGGATCCACCGCGGCGTCGTACTGGATCGGCCCTTCCACCTGGAGGTCGGGACGGCGCTCGCGGACGAGCGCGGTGGCGGTGCGGACCTTGTCGACGTCGGCGCCGGCTCCCGAGGCGCCCGTCGAGTACGACAGCATGGCGATCCTGGGATCGACGCCGAACAGCGCCGCGGTGCGCGCCGAGGCGATCGCGATGCCGGCCAGCTGCTCGGCGGTCGGGTCCGGGTTGACCGCGCAGTCGCCGTAGACGAGCACCCGATCGGCCAGGCACATGAAGAACACGCTGGAGACCAGGCCCAGGCGCAGGATCTCGAACGCCGGCCTGATCGTGTGCGCGGTGGTGTGCGCCGCGCCCGACACCATGCCGTCCGCCATGCCGGTGTGCACCATCAGCGTGCCGAAGTAGGAGACGTCGGTGACGGTGTCGCGGGCCAGCTCCACGGTCATCCCCCGGTGCGCCCGGACCTCGGCGTACTCGCGGGCGAACCGCTCGCGCAGCTCCGCGTCGAACGGGCTGAGCACCCTGGCCTCGTCCAGGTCCAGGCCGAGCTGGGCGGCCTGGACCCGGATCCGTTCCTCGTCGCCGAGCAGGGTGAGCTCGGCCACGCCCCGCCGCAGCAGGACGTCGGCCGCGCGCAGGATGCGCGGCTCCTCGCCCTCGGGCAGCACGATGTGCCGGCGCGGTGTGCGGGCGCGGTCCAGCAGCTCGTACTCGAACATCAGCGGCGTGACGACGTCGGTCTTGGCGATCGCCAGCCGCTCCAGCAGCAGCCCGCCGTCCACGTGCTCGGCGAACAACCGCAACGCCGTGTCGATCTTGCCGTCGGCCTCGGGCGTGAACCGGCCCTCCACCGCCGACAGGCGGGTCGCGGTGTCGAAGGTGTCGTGCTCGGTGGCGATCACCGGCAGCGGGATCGTCATGCCGCGCAGCAGCCGGTCCACCGGGTCCGGCAGATCCGTGCCGCCGGTCAGCACCACCGCCGACAGCGCCGGGAAGCCCGGCGAGGTGTGCGCCGCGATCAGGCCGGGCAGCAGCGCGGCGGCCCGGTCGGACGGGATGATCACCGCGGCGCCCTCGGTGTAGCGCTCCAGGATGCTGGGCAGCGACATCGCGCCCACCATCAGCGCGCTCGCCTCGCGGCCCAGCCCGTCCCGCTGGCCCAGGAAGAATCTGCCGTCACACGCGTTGAGCAGGTCGGCGACGGTCGGCGCGCGCAGCGAGGGGGCCTCCGGCAGTACGAACAGCGGCGTGTCGTGCGCGATCGTGAGCTGCCCGGCATCCGCCCGGGTGACCACGGCCGCGAGCTCGTGGGCATGATGCTGGGCCAGCTCCCTGGACGACAGCTCGACCGCCGCGGAGATCTCCGCGGCGGTCCTGCCCTTCCCGCTCACCACGTTGATCACCGGCGTGCCCAGGTCCGCGGCCAGCCTGGCGTTGAACCCGAACTCCGTCGGCGCCCCCACGTCGGTGTAGTCGGTGCCGACCACCACCACCGCGTCGCACCCGCGGGCCAGGGCCCGGTAGCGGGCCACGACGTCCCCGGCCGCGCGCTCGACGTCGGCGTGCACCTCGTCGTAGGTGACGCCCGCGCACGCCTCGTAGGGCAGGGCGAGCTGGAACCTGCTCCGGATGGTGTTGATCAGGGCATCCTCGCGGCCCTCCCGTACCACCGGCCGGAACACCCCCACGGTCTCCACCTGCCGGGACAGCAACTCCACCAGGCCCAGGGCGACGGTTCCCTTGTTGCTCGCCGCCTCGCCCGCCGCGACGTACACAGCACGTGTCATGTACCTCATTGTCGTCGCCCCCGGCGCACCCTTGATCGCCGGGGCGGCGGGGAGGCGGGGAGGCGGCTCGGCCGCGCTTGACCGGTCCTCCTGGGACACGTGACGGTGAGATCATGCGGTCAACACCTCTGTTCCAGAAGATCGACGCGGTCACCGTTCCCGTGCCGGACCTCGACAGCGGGCTGCGTTTCTACCAGCACCGTCTCGGGCACGAGCTGCTGTGGCGAAATGATCAGCTCGGTCAGGCGGGACTCGGCCTGCCGGACAGCGATGCGGAGATCGTCCTGGCCACCCGGCTCAACCTGGCGCCGACGTGGCTGGTGCGGTCGGCCGACGAGGCCGCCTCCGAGATCGTGGCCGCGGGGGGCCGGGTGGTCGCCGATCCGTCCGACATCCCCGTGGGCCGGGTCGCGATCGTCGCCGACCCCTTCGGCAATGAGCTCGTCCTGGTCGATCTGTCGAAGGGGCGGTACGTGACCGACCCGTCGGGGACCGTCACCGGCGTCGCCGAGTGATTGCGACCTCGCCGCCGGCCACGGTGCGGGAACGCGGCATCCAGCCGGTCCGCCGCGTCCCGGAGCCGGATGTCGCCGCCGCCTGTCCTGTGAGGGCCTGAGAGCCGCCGCATCCCGCGGTGCCCTCGGATTCGGTGTCGCCGTACGCCTTCGGACCGGCCGCTGGGTACAGCCCCGGCTCCACTCTCCTCTTCCGCCGCCGCGACCCCGGTTCGATCGGCCACTTGACGTTATGCAGGTAAATACCTGCATAATGAAGGTGTGAGCCTCGAAGCGAGAGCGATGGACTCGGTCTTCAAAGCGCTGGCCGACCCCACCCGGCGACTCCTGCTCGACCGTCTGCGCGAGCACAACGGCCAGACCTTGGGCGAGCTGTGCGAACGCCTGAACATGGCGCGCCAGTCAGCGACCCAGCATCTCGACATCCTCCAGCGCGCCAACCTCGTGACCGTCGTACGACGTGGGCGGGAGCGGCTGCACTACCTCAACCCGGCCCCCATCCACGAGATCGAGGAGCGCTGGATCTCGGGGTTCGACAGGCCCCGTCTGCAAGCGATCAGTGCCATCAAGAACCAGGCAGAGGAGTACGCCATGACCGACGCACGCACATCCGTGCCGACCTACGTCTACGTCACCTACATCCGCGCAAGCGCGAAGCAGGTGTGGCAAGCCCTGACGGACGCGGACCTCACGGCGCGTTACTGGGGACACGCCAACGTTTCGGACTGGCAGCCGGGCTCGCCCTGGGAGCACCGGCGCGTCGACGGATCAGGCATCGTCGACGTCGTCGGCCGGGTGATCGAGACCGAGCCCCCGACGCGCCTGGTCATCACCTTCGACGACGCCCCGGACGCCGAACAGCCGAGGGACCCGTCGGTGGTCACCTTCCTCGTCGAACCGCACCAGGACATCGTCCGCCTCACCGTGACCCACGAGAACCTCCCCAACCAGGAGATGGCCAACGGCATCTCGCACGGATGGCCGGCCGTCCTGGCGAACCTCAAGTCGCTGCTGGAGACCGGCGAGGTCCTTCCGCAGGCGCCGTGGGAGATGTACCGCGCGCACGCCTGAGCCGGCATCGTCCCGAGCCTTGTCGTTCGACTGCAGAAAGCAGACCTTGATGGACACCATCCCCCTGCGGGACGCCTACCGCGCGCTGCTGGACGCCGCCGCCACCGTGGACGGCCACGGCGATGCCGGCCCGCTCCCGCCGGCCGGTGAGTGGAACGCCGACCAGATCCTGGCGCACGTCGCCATACTCAACGCCACCACCCTCGCAGCCGTCTCCACCATCGCGTCGGGAGCGAACACGACCTACGACAACCGCATGGCCCTCGACACCTGGACCATCGAACGCCTCATCACGCTCACCGGCGGCAACGCCGGGCTCCGCGAGCGCATCCGTCTCCAGGCGGACGCCCTCTGCGCGCTCGGAGGGCCGGCGCTGAGCGACACCGAGCTCGACACACCGGTGCCCACCCGGCTCCTGTCCAAGGACACCGCCCTGGTCGACGCGCCCGTACCACTGAGGGACCTCATCACGGGCCTCGCGGAGGTCGAGCTGCCCGGCCACACGCGACAGCTCCTGGCCCTCCTCCCGAGCGGCGGCGCGGCCGAAGCCGCAACCTGACGACGATCATCAGCCGGCGCCGTCAGCCTCCCACCGGGAAGTTGGACCGGAAGACGTTGTGCGGATCGTGGCGACGCGTGATGGCCCGCAGGCGGCAGCGGGGCGATCGGTCCGGCGAGCAGGGCCTTGGCCGCGGCGTCGTCCAGTTCGGTCAGCAGTTCGCCGCGTGCCAGGCCCGGCCCCGGGCCTCGTCCTCGTCGCCGAGGTAGGTGGCGTCCACGGCGACCATGGGCGCGGAGCCGGGGAAGTGCAGCAGGTCCAGCCAGACCGTCAGCTCCTCCGGCGCGGCGGCGGTGATCTGCCGGTAGGCGTCCATGACCTCGGCGGCGTGCTCCCCCGCCCACAGGATCCGGCCGCCGAACAGGCGCGGCGCGGGAGGCAGGGTCAGCTCCAGGGCGGTGACGACGGCGAAGTCGCCGCCGCCGGCGCAGCGCCCAGAACAGGTCGGGGTCGGAGCCGGCGGTGATGTGCCGCCGCCGCCCTTTCGGCGTCGACGATGTCGAAGGCGGTGACGGCGTCGGCGACCCAGCCGTGCGCGATTCATCGGCCAATTCGGCGGAACGGTACGTGCGGAGGCCGCCTCCAGGCGGACGACTACGGCGGCGACGCGTAAAAGGAGGTGAACCCCTCCAGGCTCGGTGCGAGGCTGGGCTCGTGAGCGACACGCATACCGTGGTCCTGGTCGAGGGAGTCAGTGACAAATCGGCCATCGAAGCGTTGGCCGAGCGCCACGGCCGGAACCTGGCGGCCGAAGGCATCTCCGTCGTGGCGATGGGCGGTGCCACGAACATCGGGACGTACGTCGGCAGGTTCGGGCCTGCCGGTCGCGGCCTCCGGCTGGCCGGCCTGTGCGACGTCGGGGAGGAGGGCGACTTCCGGAGGAGTCTCGAGCGCGCCGGCCTTGGGTGCGATCTCGGCCGAAGCGATCTGGAGGCGCTCGGGTTCTTCGTGTGCGTCGCCGACCTGGAGGACGAGCTGATCCGCGCCCTCGGCACCGCCGCGGTCGAGCGTGTCGTCGCTGCCGAGGGCGAGCTCAGCTCGTTTCGTACGCTCCAGAAGCAACCCGCGTGGCGCGGGAGCCCCACTCACGACCAGTTGCGCCGGTTCATGGGATCAGGCGGTGGCCGCAAGATCCGCTACTCCGGCCTGCTCGTCGCGGCACTCGACCTCGATCGCGTGCCGCGTCCGCTGGATCTGCTGCTGGCCCACCTGTCGACCAGCCGGACCCGGTGATCTCGTCATCGCCGGGTGAGGCGGATCCGCCGTCGGGACCAGCGGGCGGCGTCGGAGGCGAGGAACGCGACGACGTCGGCCACGTCGTCGGCCTCCCCCAGGCGGTTGAGCGCCGTCGACCCGGCGATGAGCTCGGCCAGGCCCGGCGCTTCGAATGCCGGTCCGTTGGTGGCGGTCCGGGTGGCGCCGGGAGCGACCGCGTTCACCGTGATTCCGCGGGCCCCGAGCTCGTTGGCCAGGGTCATGCTCATCGTCTCGACGGCGCCCTTCGTCATGGCGAACGAGGTCTGGGCGGGATTGGCCATCCGGGTGGCCACGGACGAGATCGTGACGATGCGCCCACCGTCGCGGAGCAGCGGCAACGCTCGCTGGACGATGAAGTACGGCGCCCGTACGTTGACCGCGAAGAGGTGGTCGAACTCCGCCCGCGTCGTGGCGCCCACCGGCACGTTCGATCTCGTCGACCGTGGCCGTCACGCCGTCCTTGTCCGTGCCGAAGTGCACGATGGCCGTCGCCCCCTTCACCGCCAGCCGGATCGCGATCGCCCGCCCGATGCCGCGCGACGCTCCGGTCACCAGGGCCGTCTTGCCGGTCAGATCACTCATGCCCACCGTTCCACTCTGTTAGTCACTACCGAATTGGTGGTATCTATCCCTTCGGTAGTGTCTACCAAATGTCCGATCAGCACTCAACCTTGCGAGCGCAGCGGCGAGCCGAGACGCAGCGCACGATCCAGCTGCACGCCGTGCGGCTGTTCACCGAGCGCGGTTATGACGCCACGACCATGACCGACGTCGCCGAAGCCGCGGGCGTGTCGCCCATGACCGTCTACCGGCACTTCCCCACGAAGAGGACCTGGTGCTGGTCGACCAGCACGCCCGGCTCGTCGCCGAGCGGATCGTCGCGTCGTCCGCCGAGCAGCCCCTGGTCCGCCGCATCGGCGGCGCGCTCATCGACTCGGCCGCAACGCTCACCGGTGACGGCCAGGGGAACGACCTGGCGGGGAAGCGGTTCCTGCTCGCCCGCCTGCGGCTGATGATCTCGACCCCGGCCTTGCGGGCCAGGCACCTGGACAACCAGTACGCCCTTCGGCAGGCGATCGCCGATGCCCTCGGGGGTGATGCCACCGACCCGGACACGGCGTTCCGCGTCCAGGTGGCGGCCAGCGCCTGCCTCGCCGCCCTGCACACGGCGCTGGTGCGCTGGGCCGAGGACGACGGGCGGACCGACCTGCCCGGCCTGATCGCGGAGGCACTGGCCGCCGCCTTCGGCGATGACATCCGCGGCGGCGCCACCGCCTGAGCGTCCCCGGCTAGACTCGCAGGGTGTTCGACTCGCCCGACTTCGATCTGGCGCCCTATGCCGGCTTCGACACACCGGCGTACGTGCGGCACACGTACAACAGCTGGGACGATTCGGATTGGCGAGCACTGCTCGTGCAGAGCTTCACCCATGCGCCCGAGGCCGAGCACCTTCCACTCCCCGCGGTGTCCGACCTGCATCTCGTGCTCTGCGTCGCCGGGAACGCGGACATACGGATGCGCGCCGGCGGCAAACCCGTCCGGCGTCGCTGGGTTCCGGGGCATCTGGAGCTCATGGTCCCCGGCCGCGCCACCGCGCTCAGCTACCGGGCGACGTCCGGGTTGAGCACCGTCCAGGTGCACATCCCCTCGCCGGCCGTCCAGCAGGCCACCGGAGCGCTGGGCGGTCCCGAGCCCGACTTCGAGGCGCTGTCCGCCGCCCTGACGGCCGGAGACCCGGTGGTCGAACAGCTCCTGCGCTCGCTGCCGGGCACCGGCGGCCTCAGCGACCTGTACGCGGAGACCGCCGCGGCGTTCCTCGCCACCCACCTGCTGACCCGCGGCAGGAACGAGCGCCTGCCCGGTCCGGAGCACGCCGCCGTCCGGGCGGCCGTCGCCATCATGCGGGAGCGCCTGGCAGAGCCTCTGACGCTGGCCACCGTCGCCGCCGAGGTCCACCTGAGCGTGTACCATCTCGTCCGCGTCTTCCGGGAGGCCACCGGCGAGACACCCCACCGGTACCTCACCCGGTTGCGGATCGAGCGGGCGCAGCGGCTGCTGTCCACCAGCTCCCTCAGCATCGAGCAGATCGCCGGGCGGTGCGGGTTCGGCAGTCCGGGCGCGCTGTCGTCGGCCTTCCTGCGGCAGACCGGCGTCCGGCCCTCGGCGTACCGCAAGAACTGATCGATCCTCGGCAATCGCGCGCATGTCCCTGGAAGGCGGCGGTGTCTACGTTGGGGCACATGCCGTACTCCTATGACGTGACCGCGCGCTCGCAGGCTGCTCCCGATGCCGTCTTCGCGGCGCTCACCCATGCGGCCACCTGGCCGTTGTGGTCGCCGATCGACTCCGCCGACGTCGAGGACGGCGATCCCGGGGACCGGCAGCAGGTCGGCGACACCAGGATCTTCCGCACCGGCCGCAGCGTCGCCCGGGAGCGGATCGTCGAACTGACCACCGACCGGCGGTTCGTCTACGACAACCTGGGAGGGCCCTTCCGCTCCTACCGCGGCACCATCGAACTCGCGCCGGCACCCGGAGGGGGCACCGACATCTCCTGGTCCGCCACCTTCGACCCCAAGCTGCCGCTCTCGGGTGGCTTCTGGCGGTGGTACCTGACCCGCTTCATGCAGCGGATGGCTGACGGTCTCGCCGCGTACGCGAACGGCGGAACTGCGTGATCAGCCTCTTCCGTGGCGACGGCGGAACCGTGTGACCAGCCCCCATGACGACGGCGGGCCCGGGGCACACCGCACCCACGTCACCGCGGCGGATGTGCGCGGAGCCAGGCGGTCGCCCTGCGCGCCGATGCGCGGGACAGCCACGCGTCCTGGACCACCTCGGCCAGCTCGTCGCGGGTGAGCTCGCCGATCCGGCTCGCCCGCAGCAGCACCGACGGGTGACCGTCGAAGTGCGGGGTGGTGAAGAACGGGGACGTCTCGTCCTGCACCAGCGCCTGCTTGTCCGCCGGGGACTCGACCCAGAAAACGATCACATCCGCGTAGCGCTCCCCGGTGTCCGGGTCGGCCGCGTCCGGCCGTGGGTTGCGGAAGAAGACGAACGACTTCCCGCCCACCTGGTAGATCGGATTGCCGCCGGTCCCGTGCTCGACGGTCACGTGCGGCATGGCCAGCGCCAGCTCGTGCACGTCCTCGACGCGGGCGGCCCGGTTTCCGTCATCGTCGATCACAGCACCCAGCGTAGGCGGCGTCACGCGTGGGAAATTGTCGGAGCCGTCGATTACTTTTCCGATCCTGGCGAGTCTCCACGGTGGAGCGACGAGTCAGGCCCTACGGAGAGGAACCGCCATGTCCAAGATCGACCTGGAGCCCGCAGCCCGCGAGGTGGTGCGCCTGCTGGACGGCGTGACCGAGGACCGGATGGGCGATCCGACGCCGTGCGCCGGCACCCCGGTCGCCGCACTGCTCGACCACATCATGGGCTTGTCGCTGGCGTTCACGTGGGCGGCCCGCAAGACCACCCCGTCCGAAGCCGGGTCGGGGCAGGGCTCGGCGGGTGCCGCGCAGCTCGATCCGGAGTGGCGCACGCTGCTTCCGAAGCGGCTCGATGAGCTGGTGGAGTCCTGGCGCGACCCGAAGGCCTGGGAGGGGATGACCGAGGCCGGCGGCGTGACGATGCCCGCCGCGCAGATTGCCGTGGTCGCGCTGGACGAGCTGGTCCTGCACGGCTGGGACCTGGCCCGCGCGACCGGCCAGCCGTTCACGTGCAGCCCGGCCGACACCGCGGCCGTCCTGGAGTTCACCACCACGGCGGCCGCACCGGAGCAGGCAGCCGGGCGGGAAGGGCTCTTCGGACCGGTGGTCGAGGTCCCCGAGGACGCACCACCGTTCGACCGCGCACTCGGCCTCGCCGGTCGCGACCCCGGCTGGACACCCAAGTCGGCGTGACCACCCGGCAAGGGAAGCGACGGCGCCGCACCTGGGCATTTCAAGGTGCTGGAGGAGCGGCGCGGCCGGGCCGAGGCGGTGCTGTTCGCGCGGTCGGCGACGGCCGGCAGTCAGCGGCTGCCGGTGCACGGGGGCGGCGACACGGGCTCGACGTACGAGTCCGTGGCGGAGACCCCGCGCATGTATCCGGGGCCGGACGGGGAGTCCACCCTCACGGTCACCGACCACGCCTCCGGCGAGCCCACCCGGTTCACCGTCGTCCGC
The DNA here is from genome assembly GCF_040674815.1 of Nonomuraea sp. NPDC049709. Lineage (NCBI taxonomy): Bacteria > Bacillati > Actinomycetota > Actinomycetes > Streptosporangiales > Streptosporangiaceae > Nonomuraea > Nonomuraea sp. NPDC049709. The sequence continues at coordinate 40,398 of NZ_JBFANM010000042.1, read as the reverse complement.
TCGGGCGGCGAGGCCTCGGTCTCCTCCGCTCTCGCCTCCGGCTGGAGCCACGAACTCGCCTAAGGAGAGCCGCGGTCACGCGCGTCCAGCCAGGGCAGCAGCACCAGCGCGGGCGGAGCCAGCTCGTCGAGCCGCTCCTTCGTCCGGCTCAGCCACTTCTTGTCCCCGCAGGAGGCGAACAGGGCGCCCGCCTTCCACAGCAGCTCGATCGCCCGGTCGATGTGGCCGAGCCCCTTCTCCGACTCGGCCAGCCCGACGCGCACGCAGGCGCCGTACCAGAACTCGCCCATCTCCTCGTACTGGCGCAGCGCCAGCTCGAAACGGGACTTGGCCTCCTCCGGCTTGCCCTGCTCCAGGGCCAGGTCGCCGCCCACCCGTTCGAGCGCGGCGCTGATCGGCAGGCCCCCGTGCCGGGCCCGCAGCAGGACGCGGGCCTGCTCGATCCGGCGCGCGCAGCCGGCCGCGTCGCCGCGCCCGAGCAGCAGCCTGGCCAGCAGGATCAGCGCCCTGGCCTGTCCTGGCACGTTCCCCATCGCCTGGTACGACAGCCGCGCCCGCGAGATGTCCGCGACGGCCCGCAACTGGGACTGGTCCGCGTGGCAGCGGTCCAGCTGGTGCTGAACCCGTTCGCAGGCCACGGCAGCGTCCCAGACCAGATCGCCCGAGGTGAACCCCTCAGCCCTGGCCAACGACTCCTCCATCCGGCCGAAGTCGTCGCGCCGGGCCGCACAGCGACCGTTCAGCAGCCAGATCAGCGCCGCGAGGTAGACGTCGGCCCCCTCGCGGACCGGATCGCCCTCCGTGGGCCCGCTGGTCCGCCACGCTCCCGGGTCGAGCACCGCGTCGTTCTCCGCCAGCAGCGCCCCTGCCGCGCGCTCCACCATCGTCGTGCTGGTGGAGCCGGCCGCCAGCCGCGACTCCCGAAGCGCCTCCGCAGCCTCCTTGTACTTCCCGATCTGCTGCAGCGTCTGCCCTTTGAGCAGCAGCGCGCGGGCCTGCGTCCGCGGATGGGGCGGCAGGCTCATGAGGGCGTCGCACTCGGCCAGCGCCCGCACGTGGTCCTCGACCACCGCGGCGTGGCTCATGAGGGCCAGCCGGAGGCCCGCGACGTCGCCGTCAGGGGCGGAGTCGATGACCTGCTCGACGCAGCCGGCGAACTCGTCCAGGGCGACGGGGGCGCCCATGACGCCGCCGATCCGGGTGAGCAGCTGGCGGCAGGCCTCCGGGTAGCCGTGGTCGCGGGCGAAGAGGGCGGCGTTCAGGAGGTTCGTGTGCTCCATGCGCCGCCAGTACTCCTGGTTCTCCTGCACCGGCGTGAGCCAGAGGTCGCGCCGCGGGATCGCCGACGGCTGGACCTCGGGCCTGGGCAGGGCGTTGCGGCGGCCGCCGTCCATGACCTCGCAGGCCATCGTGAGCACCGTTCGCAGGAAATCGGTCCTGATCCGCGGGTCGGTGGCGGAGGGGAGAATGCCGCGCTCCCCCATGGCCGCGGGCAGCAGCTGGTCGGCCAGCAGGCGGCCGAACGGCGGGAACCGGTAGCGGGGGAAGCTCTGCTTCTCCACCGGCAGCAGCAGGCCGACGGTGCTCAGCGCGGCCAGGATGTTGCCCGCCTCCTCGGTCGTCACCTCCTGGTCGATCGCCGCGAACAGCGGCTGTAACACCCACGGCGCGAAGGTCTCCGCCTTCACCACGGACAGCAGCCGGAACGCCTGCTGCTCCCGCACGCCGAGGCGGCTCAGCTCGACGCGGTAGCCCTCGGTGACGTCGCGGCGGTAGGACTTCAGCCGGGCCAGCCGGTCGGCCGAGGACGACTTGAGCTGCGCGCGCACTTGGTTGAGGCCCCCGCCGGTGCGTGCCGCGTCGCCCGAGGCCCGCAGCGCCAGGGGCAGGCGTTCGCACAGCTCGGCCACCTCGGCGGCGCAGTCGGCGTCCGCGGTGTCCTCGGGCTCGGCGTAGGCCAGCAGGATCTCGGTCGCGTCGGCCATGGTCGGTGTCTTGAGCTGCAGCGACCGGTGCGACAGCAGCGAGCCGAGGTTGCCGCGGCTGGTGACCACGACCGCGCACAGGCCGGAGTTCGGCAGCAGGTCCTCCACCTGGGCGGCGTCGCGGGCCGCGTCCAGCACGATGAGGATCCTGCGCTTGGCCGTCATGCTGCGGAAGAGCGCCTGGAGCGCGGACAGCGTGAGCCTGCCGGCCCGCTCCGCCTCCTCCCCGAGCTCGACGACGAACGACTGGAGGATCTCCCGCGGCTCGCGCCGGTCCGCCGCGCGGCCGAGGTTCCCGTGCAGGTGACCGTCGGGATACTCGCCGCGCAGCTGGTAGGCCAGCTCGTTCGCCAGCGCGGTCTTGCCGATCCCCGGCCCGCCGTGGATGAACAACATCCTGGGCGTGCCCGAGCCGGCCCGCTCGGCCTGCGCCCGGTGCCGCTCGCGCAGGGCGGCGATCTCCTCCGCCCGCCCCCGGAACGTCAGCAGCCGCTCCGGCAGCATGTCCGGGCGGGCGATCCGGCCCCGCCAGAACGGCCGGCCCAGGGCCACCCACGGTCCGGCGCCGCCGAACAGCGCGCACAGCACGGCGAGCGGCAGCTTCCACGACTCCTGCACCACCTCGAGGGCGGCGGCCGTGCCCGAGGTCGCGGCGGCCACGACGCAGGCGCCCGCCACCGCCAGGCGGCGCGCCGAACCGGCCGTCATGCCGCCGGAGGGGGTCTGTCCGGGGAGGTCCCCGGCCGCCCTCGCCCGCGCGCGCCGCCTGCGCCGCCCGGGTCGCTCTCCTGAGCCGTGGCCCGGCGCACGCCGTCGACGTCCCCCAGCCGCTCGAACGCCTCCTTCGCCGCGGCCACCAGCCGTGCCGCCTCCCGCTCCAGGTCGACGTCGCGATAGAGCTTCACGAGCGCCGGGCTGCGGTAGACCTTGGCCAGCTCCAGGGACGCGTCGGCCTCCACGCTCGCGTCGCCGCACACGCTGAACGTCTCGACGGCCTCCTGCAGCCAGATCGCCGCCTCCTTGGGGTGCCCCTGGCCGAGCGCGGCCATCCCGTAGAAGTAGCGGCACAGGGCGGCGCCGTAGCGGCAGCGCATCGCCACGAACGAGCTCACGCCGGCCTGGGCGTGCTCGGCCGCGCGGACGTGGTCGCCGGCCAGCAGCGCGTTGCGCGCCAGGGAGTGGTCGATCCAGGCCTGCTGCAGCAGCTGGACGTCCTCGGTCTCCCGGGCCGCCAGCAGCGTCCGCGCCGCCTCGTCGAAGTCGCCCGCGGCGGTCAGCACGGCGGCCCCCGCCCAGGCGAGCCGCGTGCGTAACTCGTCCGTGGCGCCCCGGCCGACCTGCTCGGCGGCCGCGGCCACGTGGCGGCGGGCGGCGTCCAGGTGGCCGCGCAACGCCTCCATCGCGGCGTACTCGGTGTGAATGCGTACGGACTCGTATCCCTCGCCCACCTCGGTCGCCCTGCGCAGGGCCGCGTCGAAGTGGTGGGCGGCCTCGGTGAACTGGCGCAGCCGGCGGGCGTTGCGTCCCCGGCAGCGCAGCGCCCGCGCCGTGCTCCGCAGGTTGCCGCGCTCGATCGCGCGCGCGGCCATCTCCTCGGCCTCGGCCAGGTCGCCGAGCTCGGTGTAGATCTCGCTGAGCGCCGCGTACGCCGTCGCCGCCATCTCCTCCTCGCCGCGGTCGGAGGCGATCTGCACCGCGTCCCAGGCGGTGTTCAGCGCCGCGGTCAGCTCGCCGGCCTGGAGCTGGGTGTAGACGTCGACGCGTACCTGCTGGCCGACGTCGCGTTCGCTGCGCTCCTGGCTGGCGCTGTCCAGCAGGCTGCTGCGGCGGTCGCGTACGCGCGGATCGTCCAGGGGCGCCAGCCGGCGGGCGTATTCCAGTACGGGCTCGGGTACGCGGCAGTAGGGCAGGCCCGAGAAATCGGAGCTGCGGCGTTCCAGCAGCCGGGCGCCGGCGAGCCGGGCGGCCAGCCGGATGCCCTCCCCCGGTTCGGTGCCGGCCGCGGCGGCGAGCTTCCACGGCTCGAACTCGACGCTGCCGATGGCGGCCAGCGAGCGCAGCGCGTTCTTCTCCTCTTCGGTGAGGAAGACGTAGGCCGCGTCGTACGGGCTGGAGGTGGCCTGCTGCTGGGCCCGTTCCTTGGCGAACTCGGCCAACCGGCGCCGGGCCTCGTCGATGCGCCAGTTCGTCCGGGTGGCGAGCGCCGAACCGGCCAGCGAAAGGGCGAGCGGCACCGAGTGGCACTCCCTGATGAGGAAGCTCCAGTCCTGGCCGCTGACGCGGTCGCGGCCGAGCACGTCCTCCAGCAGCTCCAGCGCGTCCCGCTCGGACAGCGGGTCGAGATCGACCTCGGCCGAGAGCCGCACGCCGCGCACACCGCCCCGGGAGGTGACGATGAGCGCGCAGCCGGGCCCGGACGGAACCAGATCCCGGATGTCCATGCCCTCGGGCACGTCGTCGATCACCACGAGCACGCGCCGCCGCTGGGTGAGCTTGACGTACGTGGCCAGGCGGGCGGACGCGTCGTCGGGCACGCTCTCGTTGCCGCGCTGCAAGGCCCCCACGAACTGGCCGAGCGCCTCGGCGATCGCCGTGCCCTCGGGATGCAGCGGATTGAGCACGGCGAACAGCTGGCCGTCGGAGAACCGGGGCGCCACGGTGTGCGCGATGGTCAGCGCGAGAGCCGTCTTCCCAATTCCGGGCTGCCCTTTTATAAGAATTGCGCGGGCACCCACGTCTATTTTCCTGGAGAGCTCGTCGAGCTCCTTCATCCGCCCGGCCAGGAGTGGGGGCGCCACCGGCAGGGTGGTGGGCACCAGGAAGGCTGGGCGGCGGTCTTTGCTGCTGTAGGGGCGTTTGGCGAGGAACACCGGGATCGCGATGGCCAATAGCACGAGAACGAGCATCGCCGCGGCGACCGGAGTATCGACCATGAACCCCCCTCGTCATCTTGGTAGCAGGATGACGGAAACTTAGCGATTTGTCAGCGCGCTCACCGGACGCATTTCTCCATCAACCCTTCGCAAATCCGACATTTATTGCTATTTGCGCGTCAGCGAAGTAGCCCCGGCGGACGACGGTGGGCTCGGCGTCCTGCGCGAGGGCCGGTTCGGCCGGGTCGCGCATGGTTTGCCTAGGATCGGAGGTCGATTTGCCGGATCCGGAGGGGCAGGGGGCCGAGGGTGGAGCTGACCGGCACGCTGGCGGAGGCCGACTGGGAGTCGCATCGCTCCGCGGTCTTCGGGGCGGCCTACCGGATCCTCGGCACCGTGGCCGAGGCCGAGGACGTGACGCAGGAGGTCTGGTTGCGCGCCGCCGCCGCCGACCTGTCCGAGGTGCGGGATCTGCGGGCCTGGCTGGTGACGCTGGCCGCCCGGACGTCGTACAACGTGCTGAAGTCGGCGCGCGTGCGGCGCGAGTCCTATGTCGGGCCCTGGCTGCCCGAACCCCTGCTGACCGGGCCCGACGCCGCCACCCAGGTGCTCATGGACGAGTCCGTGGGCACCGCGATGCTGGTGGTCATGGAGACGCTCTCCCCCGCCGAACGCGTCGCGCTGGTGCTGCACGACGTCTTCGACTTCCCGTTCGACCGGATCGCCGAGGTGCTCGGCGGCACGCCCGCCGCCGGCCGCAAGCTCGCCTCCCGCGCGCGGGCGCGGGTCGCCGCGGTCAAGGAGCAGCCCCGGGCGTCCAGGGCCGAGACGGAACGGGTGCTCAGGGCGTTCAAGGCGGCCGCCGTCGCGGGCGACATCGCCGGGCTCGTCGAGCTGCTCGACCCCGAGGCCGTCTACGTCGCCGACGGCGGCGGCAAGGTGACCGCGGCCCGCAAGCCGGTCCAGGGGGCCGAGCGGATCGCCCTGCTGGCGGTCAGGCAGATCGAGCTCAGGCGGCCCGACGCGTTCCGGGTCATCGAGGTGAACGGGCGCCCGGCCCTGGCGACCTACCGCGGCGGCCGTCTGGTCTGGCTCGACACCGTGGAGATCGCCGACGGGCGGATCACGGCGTTCAGGAGGCTGGCCAATCCCGAGAAGTTCGCCCACCTCGGTCACATCTGAAGCCTCCTTGTTGTCTCCCTGCCGACCCGCCCCCGACCGCCGGGGGCGGGCTGAGAGAGGACGGGACAGTGGCACACGTTGTGATCATCGGAGGCGGTTTCGCGGGCGTGTGGAGCGCGGCCGGAGCGGCGCTGGCATGCGGGGACGCGGACCTGCGCATCACGCTCATCGCGCCGAACACCCACCTGGTGCTCCGGCCGCGCCTGTACGAGCCGGAACCTGACCTGGCCAAGGTGCAGCTCAGCCGGATCCTCGAGCCGATCGGCGTCGAGCACCTGCGGGCATCGGTGAGCACGATCGACACCGGCCGCCGCGTGGTGGTGGCCGACGGCCGGGAGATCGGCTACGACCGCCTGGTGCTGGCGGCGGGCAGCAGGCTCCTCCGGCCCCAGGGCCTGCCCGGCGCCGATCGGCTCTTCGACATCGACACCCTGGACGGAGCCCGGCGGCTCACCGACCACCTGCGCGACCGCGAGGGATATTCCGCCGTGGTCGTCGGCGCCGGGTTCGTCGGCTTGGAGGCCGCGACCGAACTGGCCGCGCGGGGCCGGGTGCTGCTGGTGGACCGGTCGGAGGTGGTCGGCAACCCGCTCGGCCCGGGCCCGCGCGGGGAGATCGAGGCGGCGCTGGACCGGCTGGGCGTCGAACGCCGCCTCGCGACGACGGTGACCGAGGTCGGGGACGGATACGCCGTCCTCTCCGACGGCACCAAGGTGGAGGCGGACGCGGTGGTCTGGTCCGTGGGGCTCAGGGCCAGCGAGCTCACCCGGCACATCTCCGGCGAGCTCGACCACCTCGGCCGGGTGCCGGTGGACCAGCGGCTGCGCGCCCTTCCCGAGGTGTTCGCCGCCGGGGACACGGCCGCGGCGGCGTTCGACGCCGAGCACACGGTCATGCAGGCCTGCCAGCACGCCACCCCGCTCGGCAAGGTCGCCGGGTACAACGCGGCGGCCGACCTGCTCGGCGTGCCGCTGCGCGACTTCACCCCCGGCCCGTACGTCACCTGCCTGGACCTGGGCGGCGCGGGTGCGATCTTCACCCGGGGCTGGGACCGCAGGGTGATGGCCTCGGGCGCCGAGGGCAAGGAGGTCAAGAAGCGGATCAACCAGCAGATCCACCCGCCGGTCGACGACGCCTCGAAGATCCTCGCCGCCGCCGACCGCGTCCGCATCGAGCTGCCCTTCTTCCCCCGCGACGAGGAAAGGGGAGCTCCCGCCGCATAGACCGGAAAGACCGCTCCCGCCGCATGGACCCGCGCCACGACGCGGCGGCCCACCGGGCCGCCGCGTCGCCCGGCTCCCGCCGTGGCGCCTTTCAGTGGTCGTGGCAGCAGGAAATGCGGGCTCTCACCAGCTCGTCCGGGTTGTTCCACCAATGGCCCGCGGTGCTCGGGTGGACGGGGACACGGGCCTTGACCCTGCCGGAAGGGGCGGGGGCGGGCTGGTCGGTGGTGGTGGCGGACGGGTACGGCGCGAGGAGCTGCTCGACGGTGTGGTGCCTCCCGCCGACGACGACGGCGGTGACGTTCGCGGCATCCTCGATGCGGGACAGCGGATCGCCGTCGACGATGGCCAGGTCGGCGTACATGCCCCTGGCGATCCTGCCCAGCGGCTGGCCGAGGTAGGTGCCGGTCGTGCTGGTGGCGGCGGTGAGCGCCTCCAGCGGGGTCAGGCCGTACCTGACCATGGCGCGCAGGTTCATGTGCAGGCTGACCCCGAGGTGATCGATGGGTGCGTCGGTGCCGACGGTGACGACGCCGCCGCCGCGGATCATCGCCGCCAGCTGCGCGACCTGGTTGGCCAGGTTCGTGAGGGTCACCTTGATCACCGCCGGGTCGGCGTTCTGCGCCGAGGTGACCGTTGCCCTCAGTTGCGCCATCCGCCAGTTCGGGTAGAGCCGGCGGACCCGTTCGTCGCCGGCCAGCGAGGCGTCGTCCCGGTAGAGGGCGGTGGAGTTGAACAGGGTGGGGGTTCTGGCCATCTTCGAGGCGTTGAACATGGCGATGACGTCCGAATAGGCGGAGCCGACGTTCGTGACGGTGCGTGAATACCCGAACCGGCTGGTGGCGCCGATGTGCTCGGTCTGGTCGCCGCCCATGGCGATCGCCGGGTAATGGTAGTGCGAGCTGACCGGTTTGCCGTGGCGGTGGGCCCAGTCGATGACCTCCTTGTGCCAGGCGACCGGCAGCCGTACGTAGCACTTCATCAGGTCGTAGTCGAGGCCGGCGGCCCGCTCGAGCTCCAGCCGCAGCTGGTCGTGGGAGAACGTCGGCCGCATGAAGTTGTAGTAGACGCGCGCCCCGTCGATGGCCTCGCCGGTGCCCAGGTAACGCGGTGCGAGCCGGGCGCCGGACTGCACCGACTCGCGTTCCTCGACCATGTGGTACGCGGGCGAGCCGGGCGAGCGGGTCGTGGTGACGCCGAGGGCGAGCCACAGCGGGCCCTGACGCGAGCCGTAGGCGTAGCCCTGCATCTCCCGGTGATGGTGGATGTCGATCAGGCCGGGCATGACGAATCTGTCGCGGGCGTCGACCAGGGTGCCGCGCCGGCCTTCCCGGTGCGGCTCGACCGCGGCGATGCGCTGGCCTCGTACGATGATGTCGACGTCACGGGCGACGGTCGCGGAGACGCCGTCCCACATGCGCCCGGCGTGGATCACGACCTGGTCGGGGCCGGTGTCGTTGCGCCAGGTCAGCCGGATCGGGATGGAGCGGGCGGACCCGCCGCCGACGCGTACGCTGCGCAGCCGCCCGCCGCTCAGATAGACCAGGGAGTCGCCCGCCCAGGCCGGGGCGTCGGACACCTCCCGGGTGACCTGACGGGCACGCCCGGTGGGCCGCCCGGCCCGGTCGACCGGCAGGACCCACAGGAGCGACTCCATGGCGAAGGCGAGCATGGTGCCGTCCGGCGACCAGACAGGCCCGTCGTCACCACGGGTCTGCAAGGACCGGTGCGGCGCAGGGTCGACGTACGTGCCGGCGCCGGTGGCCCGGTCGACGAGCAGGATCTTGGACAGCCCCTCGCGGTAGCGGCGCGAGTACGGCACGACCGCCGCCAGCGCGATCGTCCTGCCGTCGGGTGACCACGTCGGCCTGCCCGGTTCGAAGGTCGCGTCGAAGACTTTCTGCAGGTCGCCGGTGGCGACGTCCAGCACCCACAGAGCGCCGTCCTGGTCCAGGTAGGCGATCTCCGTCCCGTCAGGCGACCACCGGACCGACAGGGCGGCGGAGTCGGTCAGGTGGGTCAGCTGCCGGTCGGTGCCCGTGCCCAGGTCACGGACCCAGATGTTCAGGGTGCCGGTGCGGTCGGTGACGAAAGCCAGCTGCCGCCCGTCCGGGGAGAAGTCCGGGTCGGCCTTCCACCACCGGTCACGGAACAGCGGCCGAGGGGTGTCGCCGATGCGCATCAGGTAGATGTCGTTGAGCGCGCGGAACGCGACGGTGGACCCGTCCGGCGACACGACCGGGCTGCCGATCCCGACGACGGGGAACGACCCGGGCGCGTCGAACACGCGGACCTTCTTCTCGTACTTCGGCGTCGTCGTGGTCAGGGCGGCCGTGAAACCGACGATGCCGGCGGAGGCGGAGCCGAGGCGGCGGGTCCGGATGGTGCCGGCGGAGGTGTAGAAGTAGCGCCCGTCAGGCGCGAACCGGGCCCGGAACGGGAAGACCTCCTCGCCGGTGACGAGGGTGCCCGCGGTGCCGGCCAGATCGTTCATGCCCGCGTGGAAGAGGTGGTAGGCGAGGTCTGTCCCGTTCGGCAGCCAGGCCGGCTGGTGGATGACCTGGCCGGCGGGGACCGTGACCGCGGCGCCGCGCGCACCGGTGGCGACGTCGATGACGTCGATCCTGGTATCGGCGACGACGAAGGCGACCTTGGTGCCGTCGGGTGACCAGGCCGGCTCGTACTCCTCGCTGGAGGTGTCCGCCAGGACGCGGGTCGCTCCGGTGGCGACGTCGAGCAGGTGGATCCCGTAGCTGCCGCCGGCGTCGGACGAGTAGGCGATGGTGCGCCCGTCGGGGCTGTACCGGGGCTCGCGGTGATCGTACGGGCCGGTGGTGAGCTGCTTGATCGCGGACCCGTCGGGGCGGATCGTCCACAGGTTGAAGACGCCGTCGCGGTACGACTGGAACACGATGGTGGACCCGTCCGGGGACCAGTCGGGCTGGGCGATGTCGTACAGGTCGCTGGTGAGCCGGCGGGCGGTGCCACCGGAGGCGGAGCAGACCCACAGGACGCCGAGCAGGTCGAGGGCCAGCCGGCGGCCGTCGGGGGAGGGCGCGACGGCGAAGCCGGTGCCGGACGTGACGGCCGCCCGGCGGCTGCCGCCCGCTGCGCGGGCCGCTGTGCCGGCCCGCGCAGGTGACGCGGTGACCGGGGTGATCGCGGCGGCGAGGGCGGCACCGGCGCCGCCCGTCAGGACGGCGCGGCGGGAGATCGGTGCGAATGCGTCAGGAGGAATCGGGGGGCGCGACATCGGGGATTTCCCTCCACTGGTTCACGCTTCGGCCTGGAAGATCATCCGGAGGGGCCACCGTGACGGACCGGGTGCGGGCCGGGCGCATGGCCTCTCGCCTGTGCTGCGCGCATGCCGCGAGGGTGCCGCGGGATGTCGTCGCGGACTCGGATCCGGGCCGAACACGATCAACAGGAGATCGCGCCCTGACGCGGATCTTCGCATAGGGCGTTAATACGTTGGTCAAGATGATTGGTCAAGGGGCCAGGAGCCGGTGCGGCGCAGGAGGCAGCCGACCGGTGCTGCCCCTTCCCGCCGGCCCTTGACAGGAGCGGCACGCGCGGGGAGAGAGGACACATGAAGGACGACGACCCCGCAGCACTCATGACCGCGCTCACCACCGAACATTTCGTCCTGCAAACCGCCGCCTCCACCGCCACCAGCGAGGAATCCTCGCGGGCCACGCTCTACGTGATGGCCCTGTCCAGCTCGCTGGTCGCGATGGGCTTCACCGCCCAGACCAGCGCCTTCACCCCCCTGGCCGCCACCGTCCTGCCCGTCGTGTTCGTCCTCGGGCTGTTCACCACTGTCCGCCTCGTCGACACCGGCCTGCAGAACATGCACCTGCGCAGCGCCATCGCCCGCATCCGCGCCTACTACCGCGGGCTCAGCCCGCAGGCGCCGCGCTACATCCTCATGTGGGACGACCAGGCCGACGAGGCCGCCGAAGCGATGGCCGACCTCGTCCCGGTGCCGCGACACGACAGGCTCGTCGGCCTGTTCACCATCGCCAGCATGGTCGCGGCCATCAACAGCGTCGTCGCCGGCACCGGCACCGCCCTGCTCGTCTCGGTGCTCGGGGGCGCCGTCCCGCTCGCCGTCGCGCTCGGCCTCGGCGCGGCCGCGCTCCACTTCGGCCTGTTCTACGCCTACCAGCGCCGCCGTTACCGCATCCGCCTGGAACGCTGGAACCACCTCACCCGTCCCCGGGAACCGGACACGACCGGATGAGTCCGCGCCGGCACGGGGTCGTGATCGCGGCCTGCCCCGGCTGCCCGAGGGGGTGCCGTGGCCCCGGGCCGGCATCGGCATCCGCCGCGACCGGCTCGCCGCCCGCGACTTCGGCCAGATCTTCCCCTACGTCCAAGGCCGCTGACTCACCGGGCTCCGGTCAGCGGTGTACCTAGGTCCACCCCTGCCGTACGGCTGCCTGCATTGTCCCGCCATACCCCCACTTCTAGCGTCGTGGGTGCATGTTTTGGACGCACACTAGGGGATCGAGGATCAGCATGAGCGAGATCACACGTCGCGGGCTCCTCGGCCGGGCGGCGGCGGTCGGCGGGGCGACCGTGGCGTCCGTGGCGTCCGGGCTCACGCCGGCGGCGGGCACCGCGTGGGCCGCGCCGGCCCACGCGGGCGCCCCGGAGTTCGGCCCGGTGATCGTACGACGCGGTGATCCCCGTTACGAGGACCTGGCGGTACGCCGGACGAACCAGCGCTTCCGCGCCGAGCCCGACTACTTCTGCGTCCCCGGCTCCACGGAGCAGGTCGTGGCCGCCGTCAACGAGGCGGTCCGCGCAGGCCGGCGGGTCACCGTGCGGAGCGGCGGCCACTGCTACGAGAACTTCGTGGGCGACGGCGCGCAGGTGGTGATCGACCTGTGCGAGCTGTCGGAGGTGTACTACGACGAACGGCGCCGCGCGTTCGCCATCGAGGCCGGGGCCACGCTCATGCAGGCCTACCGCACGCTCTACTTCGGCTGGGGCGTCACCATTCCCGGCGGCCAGTGCGGGGGCGTGGCCGCCGGGGGCCACATCGCGGGCGGCGGGTACGGGCCGCTGTCCCGGCGCGACGGGCTCACCGTCGACTACCTGGACGCGGTCGAGGTCGTGGTGGTCGACCGTACCGGCCGGGCCCGCACGGTGGTCGCGACCAGGAACCCGGCCGACCCGAACCACGACCTGTGGTGGGCGCACACCGGTGGCGGCGGCGGGAACTTCGGCATCGTGACCCGCTACTGGCTGCGCGACCCCGGCGCCCGCGGCGACGACCCGGCCGAGCTGCTCCCCCGGCCGCCCGCGACCGTCCTGTCGGGCGTGGCCATCTGGTCCTGGAACGGCATGACCAAGGAGTCGTTCCGCCGGCTGCTGGGCAACTACGCCGGGTGGCACGAGCGCAACAGCTCCCCGGACAGCCCGCATGCCTCCCTGTGGGGCTCCCTGCTGGTGCCCGGCCGCCAGACCGGCGCCGACCCGGGCGGGATCATCCTGCCCGCGCAGATCGACGCGGACGTGCCCGGCGCCGAGCGGCTCCTGCGCGAGCACTTCGCCGCCGTGGCCGAGGGGGTCACGCCCGAGGTGTTCGTGCCGCCGCTGGAACGTGACCCGTGGTTCCAGGCCGTTCGTACGCTGTCGCTGAGCGCGGAGTCGGAGAGCGGCCGGTACAAGGGCAAGTCGGCCTACCTGCGCAAGGCGTTGACCGACGAGCAGGCGGACGTGGCGTACGAGGCTCTGACCACCGGCGGGGAGATCTCCTCGACCGGCCTGCTCTGGCTCCTGTCGTACGGGGGGCAGGTGAACCGGATCCGGCCGGAGGCGACCGCGACCGTGGAGCGCCAGTCCGTGCTCAAGATGATCCACCTGGTGAGCTGGCCGGAGGAGCAGGACGGAGCGGCGCACCTGGAGTGGGTACGGCGGCTGCACCAGCGGACGTTCGCGGCCACGGGCGGGGTGCCGGTGCCGGGCGGCAACTGCGGCGGCGCGTACGTCAACTACCCGGACACCGACCACGCCGACCCGCGGTGGAACACCTCCGGCGTGCCCTGGTCGACGATCTACTACGGGGCGAACTACGCGCGGCTGCAGCGGGTGAAGGCGCGCTGGGACCCGCGGGACGTCTTCCGTCACGCGCTGTCGGTGCGCGCCCAGGGTTCCTGACAGCGCCGGGCCTCCCGCCCGCCTCCGCGGCACCCGCGCCGCGGGGGCGGGCGGCTCGTGTGCCACGGCCTCCGCACCGCCAACGGGCGCCGGTGGCGAGCGCTCAGTCGGCGCCGAAGGAGCCTTCGAGCCGGTGGCGGGAGCCCGGGTGGAGGAGGCGGGCGGAGCTCACAAGGACGTCGTAGGACCAGGTGCGGCGGCGGACGAGCAGGCACGGCTCGTGGCGGGCGATGCGCAGCAGGCGGCGCTCGGTGGAGTCGGCCAGCACCGCCTCGACGATGTGCTCGCCGCGGGTGAGCGGGGCCACCTCGTTCAGGTAGGCGTGCGGGGTCTGCCGGGTGAAGTCGCGCTCCAGGTAGTGGGGGACGGCGGCGGGGTTGACCAGGCGATCCTCGAGCTGGATGGGCGTGTCGTCCTCGAAGTGCACGATGAGCGAGCGGAACACGGTCGGCCCCGCCACGGCGCGCAGCTCCGGGTCGGCCACCTCGGAGGACTCCTCGCGCACGTGGACGACCTCGGTGCGGTGCCGGTGCCCGTGCCGGCGCACGTCGTCGGCGATGTTCCTGACCTGCAGCAGCGCGGAGGCGGCCTTGGGAGTGGCGACGAAGGTGCCCACCCCGGCCCGCCGCACGATGAGGCCCTCGTGGGTCAGCTCGCGCAGCGCCCGGTTGATCGTCATGCGGGACAGGCCGAGCGCGCTGACGAGCTGGTGCTCCGACGGGAGCTGCTGGCCGTCCGACCACCGCCCGGACCGCACGCCGGCCGCGATGAGGTTCTTGACCCGTTCGTACGCCGGCGCCGAGGCGGGGCCGACCTGCTGGAACTGGGCGGCGAGTTCGGACTCGACCACCGTGATGGGCACCATGGCCTGGCGATCCTCGGGGTAGGGGGACGGCGGGGCGGAGGAGGTCTCCGGGGCCCGATGGCCCGAAGTTTATCTTCCCCTCAGGGTAGCGAGCTGTATATACAGGACTGTACATTTCCTCCAACCCCTGATCCCCCAGGGCGCATGACGCGCGAGAGGCGGACCGCCATGAATCACGACCAACCCCCGGGCGCGGGCCCCGCCGTGGAGCGCCGGACGATCGACGTGATCCCCGACGCCGAGCGGCACGGCACGCCGCGCAGCCAGTTCACCCTCTGGTTCGGTGCCAACATGCAGATCACGGCGATCGTGGACGGCGCGCTCGCCGTCGTCTTCGGCGCCGACGCCCTCTGGGCGATCGTCGCCCTGCTCATCGGCAACGTCCTGGGCGGCGTCGTGATGGCGCTGCACTCCGCCCAGGGCCCGCGGCTCGGCCTGCCCCAGATGATCTCCAGCCGGGCGCAGTTCGGCGTGCTCGGCGCGGTCGTGCCGCTCGTGCTGGTCGTGCTGATGTACCTGGGCTTCGCCGCGACCGGCAGCGTGCTGGCCGGCCAGGCGCTCGGCCGGATCCTCGACGTGCCCGCGACCGCCGGCATCCTGATCTTCGGCGCGCTGACGGCGATCGTCGCGGTGACCGGCTACCGGCTCATCCACACCGTCGGCAGGATCGCGACCGTGGTGGGCGTGTGCGGCCTGGGCTACCTGCTGATCGCCGTGTTCACCACGTACGACGTGGGGTCGGTCGTCGGCGTCAAGCCGTTCGAGGCGCCGACGTTCCTGCTGGCCGTGGGGCTCGGCGCGGCCTGGCAGCTCACGTTCGGCCCCTACGTCGCCGACTACTCGCGCTACCTGCCCCGCCGGACCAGCGAGCGCGCCACGTTCTGGAGCACGTTCGCGGGCAGCGTGATCGGCTCGCAGTGGGCGATGACGCTGGGCGCGCTGATCGCGGCCGTCTCCGGCGGCGCGTTCGTCGGCGACCAGGTCGGGTTCGTCGGCGAGCTGGCCGGCCCCGCGGCCGTCGCGCTGCTGATCTACATCGTGATCGTGGTCGGCAAGCTGACCGTCAACACGCTCAACGCCTACGGTGGGTTCATGTGCCTGCTGACGACCGTGACGGCGTTCAACGGCCGGACGCGGATCTCGCCGGTGGCCCGCGCCCTCTACATCGTCGGCTTCACGGCCGTGTCGGTCGCCGTGGCGATCATGGCCAGCGCCGACTTCCTGAACAACTTCAAGAACTTCGTGCTCGTGCTGCTCATGGTGTTCACACCGTGGAGCGCCATCAACCTCACCGACTACTACCGGATCTCCAAGGAGCGGGTGGACATCCCCGCCCTGTACGACCCGGCCGGCCGATACGGCCGCTGGAACGTGCCCGCGCTGACCTGCTACGCCTTCGGCGTGCTGATCCAGATCCCGTTCCTGGCCCAGAAGCTCTACACAGGCCCGATCACCGAGTTGCTCGGCGGCGCGGACATCTCCTGGATCGTCGGCCTGCTGGCGACCGCCGCCCTCTACTACCCCTGGGCCAGGCGCACCTCCAACCCGCCCGCCGAGATGATCTACCCCTCCGCCGAGCCCGCCCCGATCCGCTGACCGAAAGGAAACCGACACGATGGAAGGCGCACGCCCGGTCCGGGCCGCCCGCGGCACCGAGCTGACGACCCTGGGCTGGCAGCAGGAGGCCGCGCTGCGGATGCTGCAGAACAACCTCGACCCCGAGGTGGCCGAGCATCCCGACAAGCTGGTGGTCTACGGCGGTACGGGGCGCGCCGCCCGCGACTGGCGCTCCTTCGACGCGATCGAGCGGACGCTGCGCACGCTGAAGGCCGACGAGACGATGCTCGTCCAGTCGGGCCGGCCGGTCGGCGTCATGACCACCCACGAGTGGGCGCCGCGCGTGCTGATCGCCAACTCCAACCTGGTCGGCGACTGGGCCAACTGGGAGGAGTTCCGGCGGCTGGAGGCGGCCGGGCTCACCATGTACGGCCAGATGACGGCCGGTTCGTGGATCTACATCGGCACGCAGGGCATCCTGCAGGGCACGTACGAGACGTTCGCCGCGGTCGCGGCCAAGAAGTTCGGCGGCTCGCTGGCCGGGACGATCACGCTCACCGCCGGGCTCGGCGGCATGGGCGGCGCCCAGCCGCTGGCGGTCACCATGAACGGCGGCGTCGCGATCTGCGTCGAGTGCGACCCGTCCCGCATCCAGCGCCGCCTCGACCACGGCTACCTCGACGTGCGCGCCGACGACCTGGGACACGCGCTGCGGCTGGCGGCCGAGGCCAGGGACGCCCGGCGCCCGCTGTCGATCGGCCTGCTCGGCAACGCCGCCGAGGTGCTGCCGAGCATGCTCGCCGCGGGCGCCCCGATCGACGTCGTGACCGACCAGACCAGCGCGCACGACCCGCTGGCTTACCTGCCGCTCGGCGTGGCGTTCGAGGACATGTCCGCCGAGCGCGACAAGGACCCGGCCGGCTTCACCGAGCGGGCGCGGGCGTCGATGGCCCGGCACGTCGAGGCCATGGTCGGGTTCATGGACGCCGGGGCCGAAGTGTTCGACTACGGCAACTCCATCCGCGGCGAGGCCAAGCTGGCCGGCTACGGGCGCGCCTTCGACTTCCCCGGGTTCGTACCGGCCTACATCAGGCCGCTGTTCTGCGAGGGCAAGGGCCCGTTCCGGTGGGCCGCGCTGAGCGGCGACCCGGCCGACATCGCCGCCACCGACCGCGCGATCCTGGAGCTGTTCCCGGACAACGAGCCGCTGGCCCGCTGGATCCGCCTGGCCGGCGAGAAGGTGCACTTCCAGGGCCTGCCCGCGCGGATCTGCTGGCTGGGGTACGGCGAGCGCGACCGGGCCGGCGAGCGGTTCAACGACATGGTCGCCGGCGGCGAGCTGCGCGCCCCGATCGTCATCGGCCGCGACCACCTGGACTGCGGGTCGGTGGCCTCGCCGTACCGCGAGACCGAGGGCATGCTCGACGGCTCCGACGCGATCGCCGACTGGCCGCTGCTCAACGCGATGGTCAACGTGGCCTCCGGCGCCTCCTGGGTGTCGATCCACCACGGCGGCGGGGTCGGCATCGGGCGCTCCATCCACGCCGGCCAGGTGACCGTGGCCGACGGCACCGCGCTGGCCGGGGAGAAGATCCGCCGCGTGCTCACCAACGACCCCGGCATGGGCGTCATCCGGCACGTGGACGCGGGGTACGAACGCGCCGAGCAGGTCGCCCTCGACAGCGGCGTGCGCGTGCCGATGAAGGAGTCCTGATGCCGCCGTCGTTCCAGGAGATGTGGGCGGAGCTGCTGCCGGTCGGGCGGCACTCCGGCTCCGGCGGCTACCGGCGCTTCGCCTGGACCGCGGCGGACGCCGAGTGCCGGGACTGGTTCCGCGAGCAGGCGGCGGCGCGCGGCCTGCTCTGCGAGGTCGACCGCAACGGCAACCAGTGGGCCTGGCTCGGCGACCCGGCGGCGGGCGACGCGGTCGTGACGGGATCGCACCTGGACTCGGTGCCGGATGGCGGGGCGTTCGACGGGCCGCTCGGTGTCGTGTCGGCGTTCGCCGCGCTCGACGAGCTGCGGGCGCGCGGCGCGCGGCCCTCCCGCCCGATCGCGGTCGTGAACTTCGGCGACGAGGAGGGCGCGCGCTTCGGGCTCGCCTGCGCCGGCTCGCGGCTGAGCGCCGGTGAGCTCACCCCGGAGCGGGCCGCCGGGCTGCGGGACGCGGACGGGATCTCCCTGCCGCAGGCGATGGAGCGGGCCGGTCACGACCCCGAGGCGATCGGCGCGGACGACGAACGGCTCGCCCGCGTCGGGATCTTCGTCGAGCTGCACGTCGAGCAGGGGCGCCACCTCGCGGACACGGCCTCCCCGGTGGGCGTGGCCTCGTCGATCTGGCCGCACGGGCGCTGGCGGTTCGACTTCCGCGGCGAGGCCGACCACGCCGGCACCACCCGGATGGAGGACCGGCGCGACCCGATGCCCGCCTACGCCGCCACCGTCCTGGCCGCGCGGGAGCGGGCCGCCGCTGCGGGCGCGCGGGTCACGTTCGGCAAGCTGAGCGTGGCACCGAACGGCGTCAACGCGATCCCGAGCCTGGTGCGGGCCTGGCTGGACGCCCGCGCCGCCGATCAGGACGCGCTCGGCCTGGTCGTCGACGGGATCGAGAGCGCCGCCCGCGAGCACGCCGCCCGCGAAGGGGTGGAGGTGACGCTCGCCCGCGAGTCCTTCACCCCGGTGGTGGACTTCGCGCCCGCGCTGCGCGACGAGCTGGTCCGGCTGCTGGCCGCGCGCCGGCCGTACGAGGTGCCCGTGCTGCCGACGGGCGCCGGGCACGACGCGGGCATCCTGGCCGCGAAGGTGCCCACGGCCATGCTGTTCGTCCGCAACCCCACCGGCGTGTCCCACTCCCCCGCCGAACACGCCCGCGAGGACGACTGCCTGGCGGGCGTCGAGGCGCTCACCGACGTGCTGGAGGGCCTGGCATGCCGGTGACGCCCGTCACCTACCACGCCGAGCACGCCTGGACCGGCGGGACGGTCGCCTCCGGAGTCGTGATCGAGATCGCCGGGGAGCGGATCACCTCCGTCCGGACGGGGGTCGCCGTGCCGCCGCCCGGGGCGGTGGTGCTGCGCGGGCTGACCCTCCCGGGGCTGGCCAACGCGCACTCGCACGCCTTCCACCGCGCGCTGCGCGGCATCGCGCAGCGCGGTTCCGGCACGTTCTGGACCTGGCGTGACAGCATGTACGACGTCGCCGGCCGGCTCGATCCCGACACCTACCTGGAGCTGGCGCGGGCGGTCTACGCCGAGATGGCGCTGGCCGGGATCACCTGCGTCGGCGAGTTCCACTACTTGCACCACGCGCCGGGCGGCACCCCGTACGCCGATCCGAACGCCATGGGCGAGGCGCTGATCGAGGCGGCCGCCCAGGCCGGGATCCGGATCACCCTGCTGGACGCGTGCTACCTCTCGTCCGGCTTCGGCGCGCCACCGGAGCGGCACCAGCTCCGCTTCACCGACGGCGACGCGGACGCCTGGGCGGTGCGGGCGTCGGCGCTGAAGGAGCGCGGGCACGCCCGGATCGGCGCGGCCATCCACTCGGTCCGCGCGGTGCCCGCCGGCCAGATCGCCGCCGTCGCGCGGTGGGCCGCCGACCGCGAGGCACCGCTCCACGTGCACCTGTCGGAGCAGCCCGCCGAGAACGAGGCCTGCCTGGCCGCCCACGGACGCACGCCCGCCCGGCTGCTGGCCGACCACGGCGCGCTCGGCCCGCGCACCTCCGCCGTACACGCCACCCACCTCACCGGCGAGGACATCGGCCTGCTGGGCAGCTCGGGCACCACGATCTGCATGTGCCCGACCACCGAACGGGACCTGGCGGACGGCATCGGCCCGGCGACCGACCTGGCCCGCGCCGGGTCGCCGATCAGCCTGGGCAGCGACAGCCACGCCGTGGTGGACCTGTTCGAGGAGGCGCGCGCCGTGGAGCTGGACGAGCGGCTGCGGACCCTGCGGCGCGGCCACTGGAGCGCCGCCGCGCTGCTGCGCGCCGCGACGGAGGACGGGCACGCCTCGCTCGGCTGGCCCGAGGCGGGCCGGATCGAGGCGGGCGCGCCGGCCGACCTGACCACGGTCGCGCTCGACTCGGTGCGCACGGCCGGCCCGCCCCCGTCCCTCGGCGCGGAGACCGCGGTGTTCGCCGCCACCGCCGCCGACGTGCGGCACGTCGTGGTGGGCGGGCGCTCGGTCGTCCGCGACGGCGTCCACCTCCTGGTACGGGACGTGCCCGGGGCACTCTCCCGGACGATCGCCCGCCTCACCCGTCCATGACCGCCTCCGGAAGAAGGATCCGCCCCGTGTCCGTCGCCATCACCGGCATCGGCAGCCTGCTCACCAACGACCCCGAGCTGGGCACGATCACCGACGCCGCCGTGGTCCTCGACGGCGGCCGGGTCGCCTGGGCCGGCCCGGCCTCCCGGGTCCCCGACGCCGACGAACGCGTGGACGCCGGCGGGCGGGCCGCGATCCCCGGCTTCGTGGACTCGCACGCGCATCTGGTGTTCGCCGGAGACCGCACCGCGGAGTTCGACGCCCGCATGTCGGGGTCGCCGTACACGGCGGGCGGCATCCGTACCACCGTGGCGGCCACCCGGGCGGCCTCCGACGCCGAGCTGGCGGCGAACGTCGCGCGCTACGTGGCCGAGGCGCTGCGCCAGGGCACCACGACGATCGAGTGCAAGTCCGGCTACGGGCTCACCGTCGAGGACGAGGCGCGGGCGCTGCGCATCGCGGCCGCGCACACCGACGAGGTCACCTACCTGGGCGCGCACGTGGTGCCCCCGGAGTACGCCACGGCGCCGGACGCGTACGTGGACCTGGTGACCGGGCCCATGCTCGACGCCTGCGCGCCGTACGCCCGGTGGGTGGACGTCTTCTGCGAGCGCGGGGCCTTCGACGGCGACCAGGCGCGCGCCGTGCTCACGGCGGGCGCGCGGGCGGGCCTGGCGCCCCGGGTGCACGCCAACCAGCTCGGCCCCGGACCCGGCGTGCGGCTGGCGGTGGAGCTGGGGGCCGCCTCCGCCGACCACTGCACGCACCTCGACGACGCCGACGTGGACGCCCTCGCGAGCGGCTCGACGGTGGCGACCCTGCTGCCCGGCGCCGAGTTCTCCACGCGGGCGCCGTACCCGGACGCGCGTCGCCTGCTGGACGCCGGCGTGACGGTGGCGCTGTCCACCGACTGCAACCCGGGGTCGAGCTTCACCAGCTCGATGCCGTTCTGCGTGGCGATCGCCGTACGCGAGATGGGCATGACCCCGGACGAGGCCGTGGTCGCGGCCACGCTGGGCGGAGCCAGGGCGCTGCGCCGCGACGACGTGGGCCGCCTGTCCCCCGGCGGACGCGCCGACCTGGTCCTCCTCGACGCGCCGAGCCACGTCCACCTGGCCTACCGCCCGGGCGTCCCCCTCGTGTCGGCGGTGTGGCGGCACGGGGTCCGCGAGGCGTCCGCGGTTCAGCCGTTCGATACCGGTAGGGCGTGACTGGTGTAAGGCCCTGGTGTGGGTGGGAACGAACAACCCGGCGCCGTCTCTGCTCACGCACGCAAGGGCGGCGCCGAACCATCTCCTCCGGCGGGCGGCGCCTGGGGCCGGGGCCCGTCCGCGCGGGTCACGGCACCGGGCGCGGGCCGACGATGTCGATCCCGTGCCGCGCCGCGATCTCGCTCAGCGCGGCCGGGTCCGGTGTCGCACCGCCCGCGTCGATCACGAAGTCGGCGAAGCCCGGGCCGTGGTGCAGCGTCAGATAGCGGGCGGAGTCGCTCGTCACCACGAACCCGTGTGGCCGCCCGGCGGCCAGCACGGCAGCGCAGCCGGCACCGGCCCAGTGCTCCCGGCCGTCCACCACCACCCGCAGCTCGCCCTCCAGCACCACGAAGGTCTCGCTGTCGGCCCGGTGGACGTGCATCGGGCTGCCGTGCCCCCGACGGCCCCGGGACTCGACGACCGCGAACTCGCCGCCGGTGTCGTGGCCGGTGACGCGCAGGTGATAGAGCTCGCCGAGGAACGAGACGGTCTGCTGGGTGTCCGGCGTGGTGATCGCCGGATTCCGGATTCGCGCGGCGTTCGAGGATGTCATACCGACAGTCTCCCGGCAGGCCGGTGGCGGCGGCGTTGACCACGCGTGCACGGGCGTGGACGGCGGGTGCGGGAACCGGTCGGCGGGGTCCGCGGCTACCCGGCGGCGTACAGCCTGGCCAGGCGCGCGCCGAGATCGGCGCCGTAGTTCTGGTGGTAGACCTGGGCGGAGCAGTAGACCGGGCCGCCCGTCCGCGCCAGCCCGGCCGTCCAGGTGGTGGCGTTCTCCACGCCGGGGTCGCTCAGCTGCAGGCCGGTGAGCGCGATGTCGTCCACGCTCGCGTCGATGAAGTAGTTGCTCACGCCCTTGCGCTCGTACAGCCGCCACTGCAGCTTCGCGCTCGTCGCCCCCGCCAGCCTGGCCGTCAGGTCGACCGTCACCTTCTGCCAGACGTTCCCCGCGTCGGCGGTGACGTCCCGGTCCCAGACCAGCTGGCCGTTGAGCAGGAGCTGCTTCCTGTGGTAGCCGGACGGGCTCGTGGAGCCGCTGGTGTCGCGGTGCCAGAAGCTCACCGCGCGCGTGGCCGCGCCCGGTGTCAGGGTCGCGGTCCGCGTCGCCCCGCAGGCCATCCCGGGCTTGGTGGCGGTGCCGGTCTGGACGACGAAGCTCAGCCGTCCGCTGCCGGTGCGGGCCAGGTTGTCCGTCGCGGGGCGCGTCCAGCCCTGGTCGCGGGACACGAACGGCAGCTTGTACTGCAGGATCCCGGCGAGCTCTCCGGTACGGACGAGCTCGATCCCCTTCCTGGTGATCGCCTCGACGTAGGAGACCGTCGGCTTCTGGGCGGCGTGGCTCAGCGGATGGGCGTACGGCATCAGGTAGACCTCGGTGCCGGGCAGCCGCGCGGCGAGCTGCTTGACCTGGTACGACAGGCTCCACGTCCACGAGGTGTCCCGGTGCGGCTCGTCGCGGAAGGGGAAGATCACCCCGTCGAGGAGCGGGACCTGCCCGGCGATGAACGCGTCGGTGAACTGGCTGTAGTAGACGGTCGGCACGAACTTCAGCGCGGGGCTGACCGCCTCGGCCGCGGCCCGCATCTGCCCGACGTAGGCGGGGGTGAACGTCGAAAGATCGTAGGCGTAGTCGTCCACCGTCCAGCCGACCAGGTTGGGAGAGCTCTTGGCGAGGGTGGCGATCTCGCGGGACCAGGCGACGTAGTCGTTCTTGAACGGCCGGGAGACGGCTGCCTGGCTCGGCGCGTACACCAGCACCCACACGCTGATCCCGGCCTGCCTGGCCGCCGGCAGGAACTCGTCCCGCAGGTCGGTCCAGTGCACGTTGTCACCGGCCATCGGGTACACGTAGGTGTTCGCGTCGAGTGCCGCCAGCCCCGCGAGGATCGCCTTGGTGTCCACGTGCCTGATCCCGTCGGCCCGCGGCTCCTCCTCCCGGATGAGGTTGCCCGCCGTGCCCACCACGGCGGGGGCATCGGCGTGGGACACGCCGGAGATCAGCGACAGCAGCACGGAGAAGACGGTCACGAGCACGAGACGGATCACGAGGGGTTCCTTAGGACATGATCAGGCGGCAGGCCCGTCAGCGTAGTGAGCGCGGGTATGCCGCCGGTATGCCGTGTGCGCCCGATCGGGCCGCCGTCCCGCAGGGCCGCGGTGGGGAGTGGTGCCCCCGTCCCGCCGGCACTACTCTGCCGATCATGCGCATGCTGCATCTCGGGCTGCGGGTCACCGACCTGGAACGCTCGCTCGACTTCTACACCGCGCTCGGGTACGCCGAGCTCGGCGGCGTCCCCGACACGAAGTTCGGCAGCCTGACCATGCTCCAGCTGCCCGACGACCCGTTCGTCAGCCTCGAGCTCGTGCACGACCCCGCCAGACCGGTCGAGGACACCAGCGCCGTCAACCACCTCGTCGTCCAGGTGGACGACCTCGACGCCACGATCGCCGACCTCGCGGCCAAGGGCGTCACGGCCGAGCCACCGGCGGAACCGGGGCCGGGGGTCCGGACGTCATGGCTCACCGACCCCGACGGCTACCGGATCGAGCTCGTGCAGTGGCCGCCCGGGCATCCGGCCGGCATGACAGCGGCCGATTTCGCCTGACGCGCCGCAGGCGGTCCGGCCACCTCACGCCGGCTGGCTCTTGTGACCGCAGGAAGGGCACTCCGTCGTGAGGCTGCCTTCATGACGGGTGCATGCGCACGGGAACGAACCGCAATAGATCAGGTCGGAATCCGGCCAGTCGCTCTCGTCACGAATCTTCGCACCGCCGAGACTCATGAACTGAAAAGTACGTGTGTCGGAATCGTCATTGACGATCTGAATGCGCCAGTTACTTCCGGGGCGATCGAGAGCTACTCGTACGAGGTACACGTCGAGGTTCTTCCGCATCCAGGTCGCCGAGCCGGCAATGTGGTTCTCGGCATCGGCGACCTGCTGCGTCTCGGGGAATTCCGTGACCTCCACCACGGGTCCCGTGCCGGCCGCGAGGTGGATCAGCGGCGGCCTGCCGCCGTCATTGTGGCCGTCAGGGGCGAAGGCCGTGACTCGTACCAGCATCGTCCGGTTCGAGTCGGTCGTCTCGATGTCGATGAATTGGCTTGACTCTCCGGCGGCCAGCTGCAACGGAGCTGACGAGCTAGGGAAATTGCCAGAATTCATGACTTACCATCCGATCAATGCACCGACAGGCTGGGAATGCCCCTAGCCCTATTTGCCCAGATCAGCACGCCGGCGCACGGGGCCTTCGGCAAACAAGCCCCCATTGTCGTCCCACGAGCATTCCAATGCCGCGGGTCAGCCGACGCCGAGAAGAGCGTGGGCGCGGGTGCGATCGGCGCGGAAGTCGGCGGTCGAACCCCGGTGCACGATCCGTCCCTTCTGCATGACCGCCACCTCGTCCGCCAGGCGGAAGGCCAGGTGCAGGTCCTGCTCCACGAGCACGATCGCGATGCCCTCGCCGCGCAGCCCTTCCAGCAGGCCCGCGACCTGGTCGACGACGGCGGGGGCGAGGCCGTCGGACGGCTCGTCCAGCAGGAGCAGGCGCGGAGCGCGCAGCAGGGCCCGGCCGATCGCCAGCATCTGCTGCTCCCCGCCCGACAGCTGGTCACCGCGGTGGGCGCGGCGCTCGGCCAGGCGCGGCATCAGCTCGTAGACGCGTTCCACCGTCCACGTCGGCTGTCCGCGGCGGGCCGCGAGGCCCAGGTTCTCCGCCACGGTGAGGGGTGCGAACACGCGGCGGCCCTGCGGGACGATGGCAACGCCGCTGCGGGCGACGGTGTGCGCGGCGGCCCCGGCGAGTTCGCGGTCGCCGACGCGGACGCTGCCCGCGTACGGCTTGAGCAGGCCCATGACGGTGTGGACGAAGGTGGTCTTGCCTGCGCCGTTGCGGCCGAGCAGCGCCACGACGCCGCCCTCGGGCACGGTGAGGTCGACGCCGTCGAGCACGGTGGTGCCCGCGTAGCCCGCGCGCAGCTCCCGTACGGTGAGCACGTCCGTCATCGGGAGTCTCCGGTGAAGAGGTCGTCGGTTCTGGCCGAGCCGAGGTAGGCCCGCTGGACCTCGCCGTCGGCCCGGATCTGCTCGGGAGAGCCGGAGGCCAGGACTCGCCCCAGGTGCAGGACGGTCACCCGGCCGGCCAGGCGGAAGACCACGTCCAAGTCGTGCTCGACGATGAGCAGGGTCAGGCTGTCCGGCAGGCGTTCGACCAGGTCGGCGAAGCGTTCGGTCTCGGCGGCGGACATGCCCGCGGTGGGCTCGTCGAACATGACCAGGGCTGGCTGCGCGGCCAGCACCATCGCCACCTCGAGCTGCCTGCGCTCGCCGTGGGACAGCGCGGCGGCCCGGTCTCCCGCCCGCCCGGTCAGCCCGACCGATTCCAGGTGGCGGCGCGCCTCGGCCTCGGTACGGCGGAAGCGGCGCGCGGCCCGGTCGAAGCGGTGCGCCACGCGGTGGACGCGCTGGACGGCGAGGGCGACGTTGTCCAGGACGGAGCAGTTCAGGAAGAGGCTGGCGTGCTGGTAGGTGCGCAGCAGGCCACGCCGGGCACGCTCGGGCTCCGGCAGCGCCGTGATGTCGTCGCCGCCGAACAGCACGCTCCCTCCGGTGGCCGGCAACGTTCCGGCCACGGTGGCGAACAGCGTCGACTTGCCGGCCCCGTTCGGCCCGATGAGAGCGTGCCGCTCCCCCGGCAGCACGGACAGGTCCACGCCGTCGACGGCCCGGAGCGACCCGTAGGCGCGGGTGAGGCCGCGCAGCTCCAGCAGAGGCGTCACGGGATTCGCTCCTTCCGATGACGGCGGCGGAGACCGGCGGTGAGGCCGGCGGTGAGACCAGCCGTGAGACCGGCAAGGCCGCGCGGGAGCAGGAAGACCACGGCCACGAAGACCAGGCCCAGCACCAGCGGGCCGTGGCCGCCGATGGAGGCCGACAGGTTGTCGCGGACCAGCAGCACCAGGGCCGCTCCCAGGCAGGGGCCCCACAGGCTGCCGGCGCCGCCGATCACCACGCTGAGCAGGGCGAGCGCCGCGACCTCGAAGGCCAGGTCCCCGGGCGAGACGAACCGGGCATGCGCCGCCCACAGCGCCCCGCCGGTGCCCGCGACGGCTCCGGCGAGGCAGAACACGCCGTACCGGGCGAGCGCGGGTCGGTAGCCCAGGGCCCGCAGCCGGGGCTCGTTGTCGCGGATGCCGCGCAACGTCCTGCCGTACGGGGAGCGCACGACCAGCGCGACCGCCGCGAAGACGATGACCGCCACCGCGAGCACCCACCAGTAGACGAACCCGGCGGCGGTGAGCGGCGGGCCGCCGAACAGGCTGATCGGCGGCATCCCGGCCAGCCCGTTCCCGGCGCCCACGGCCGGCCAGGTGTCGGCCACCTGGTGCACCGACTCGCCGATGGCAAGCGTCAGCATCAGGAAGACGATGCCCCGGGCTCGGACCGCCACCCAGCCGGTGAGGGCTGCGGTGATCAGACCGGCGGCCAGGCCGGCGAGTGCCTGGACGGCCGCGTCGGAGGTGAGGTGGATGCCCACCAGCGCGGCGGTGTAGGCGCCGGCGCCGAAGTAGGCCGCCTGCCCCAGGGTGGGCAGCCCCGTGACCCCGGTCAGCAGGTCGACGCTGAGCACCAGCACGGCGAAGGCGAGGATCCGGGTCATGGTCGACACCGGGTAGACGCCCAGCACCAGGGGCGCCGCCGCGAGCAGCACGAGCACCGGCACGGCCACGAGGGCCTTGCGGGCGATCCGCCTGGGCCGGCTGTCGTCCACCGCTTCCGTCCGATCGGCCGCCGACGTGGCCGTCTCGTAGGTGGCCTTCACGCCTCCACCGCTTCCGTCCGATCGGCCGCCGGAGTCGCGGTCCGGCAGGCCGCCTTCACGCGGGCACCGCCTTCCGCGCGGGCAGCAGGCCCGCCGGGCGCACCAGGAGCACCAGGCCCATCGCCCCGAAGATCAGGAAGGACGCGTACTCGGGCAGCAGCGCGGTGCCGAGGGCCTGGACCTGCCCGATCAGCACGGCGCCGAGCAGCGCGCCGCGAACGGAGCCCAGCCCGCCGATGACCACCACGACCAGCGCGAGCAGCAGCACCTTCTCGTCCAGGCCCGGCGCGGCGCCCAGGATGGGCCCGGCCAGCACGCCGCCGACGGCCGCGAGCCCCGCTCCCGCGGCGAAGACCCCGACGAGCACCCTGCCGGTGTTGATGCCCAGCGCGGACACCATGCCGCGATCGGCGACGGTCGCGCGGATCAGCGAGCCGAGCCGGCTCCGCTCGACCAGCACGTAGACGCCCACGGCGAGCACCGCCCCGAAGCCGATCACCAGCAGCCGGTAGACCGGGTAGGCCTGGCCGAACACGGAGACGCTCCCCGCCACCGACGCGGGCGCGGCGACGGAGTGCACCTCGTTGCCGAAGACCGCCGACAGCGTCTCGGCGACCACCAGCGAGGCGCCGAGGGTGAGCAGGGCCTGGTCGAGGTGGTGCGGCGTGGCCCGCGACAGGCCGGCGAGCACGCCGCCGAGCACGGCCCCCACCGCGGCGGCGACCAGCACCGCCAGGACGAAGGCCGGCAGGCCGCCCTCGCCGGCGGTCAGCGCGACCACGATGTACGCGCCGACCAGGTAAACCGCTCCGTGGGCGAGGTTGAGCACGTCCATCATGCCGAACACCAGCGACAGGCCGAGCGCGATGGCGAACAGCAACGAGCCCATCGCCAGGCCGTTGAGCACGCTCACCAGGTACGTGACCATCAGCTCAGCTCGCTGAGGACGGCATTGACCACGGTGCCGCCGGTGGAGCGGACCTCCCGCAGGTAGTACTTCTGCTGGGCGTCGTGGTCGGCGTCGAAGCTCCACCCGCCCCGGGGGCTGTCGACGGTCCCCACCGTGCCCAGCGCCTTGACCAGTTCGTCGCCGGTGCCGCCGGGGGCGTTGGCGAGCGCCTTGTCCAGCACCGACGCGGCGTCGTAGGCCTGCACCGCGTACACCGTCGGGGCCTCGTCGTAGGCCTTGCGGTAGGCGTCCACGAACTCCTTGTTGCGCGGGGTGTCCAGTTCCGAGGAGTAGTGGAGCGAGGTCTTCACGCCCACTGCGGCGTCGCCCTGGGCGTCGAGCACGCCGCCCTCGGTCAGGAAGCCGGTGCCGTACAGCGGTGTGCTGTCGGCCAGCCCGAACTGCTGGTACTGCTTGACGAAGCTCACGGCCTCCGCGCCGGCGTAGAAGGCGTAGACGGCCTTGGCGTCGGAGCCGCGGATCGCCGACAGGAAGGGCTGGAAATCCTGGGTCTTGCCGAAGGGGGTGTACTTCTCCCCCGCCACCTTGCCGCCCGCCGCCTCGAACGTCTTGCGGAACCCGGCGACCATCTCCCGGCCGGCGGCGTAGTCGGCGGCGATGAGGTAGACGCCGCCCTTGACCTCCTTGGCCACGGCGGGGCCCAGCGGGGCCGCGACCTTCCCGTTGGCGAAGCTGGTGCGCCACACATACGCGGACTTGCGGGCGCCGGTGATGTCGTCCGCGCCCGCGTTCGCCACCAGCAGCGGTTTCTTGGACTCGTGGAAGAAGTCGCGCAGGCCCAGTGCGGTGGCGGAGTTGACGACGCCGACCACCGCGGTGGCCTGGTCCTGCGTCACCAGCTTCTGCGCGGCCGGCACGCC
Organism: Nonomuraea sp. NPDC049709; assembly: GCF_040674815.1. NCBI lineage: Bacteria > Bacillati > Actinomycetota > Actinomycetes > Streptosporangiales > Streptosporangiaceae > Nonomuraea > Nonomuraea sp. NPDC049709. Next base: position 11,365 of record NZ_JBFANM010000042.1, on the reverse strand, counting down.
GGTCTGCGGGCCCTCGCCCTCGTCGGCACTGACCACCTCGACGGTACGGTTGCCGAGTTTGCCGGCGTGCTGGTCGAGATAGAGCTGGAAGCCGTTGCGCATGTCCTCGCCGAGCGGCGCGTAGACGCCCGACAGCGGCACCAGCAACCCGATCTTCACCGCGTCGCCGGCCTGGCCACCGCCGGACTGGTCGAGACTCGAGCCGGCGCAACCCGAGAGCACGACAGCGGCCGTCGTCAGGGCGAGGACGGCCGTGCTGGTGCGTAACGTGCGCAGATCGATGGAGAGAACGTGCATGGCAACACTCCAGGGAGATGGCTCGGCGCGCCCCCGTGCTGAGACGGTGCGCCCAGAATCTACAGACGCCTGTTGTGACGTCAATAGCGTGTAACCAATCGAGACCTTCGACGCCCGTTCATCGCGGCCGACCCCGGCGCGGTCGCGGCACCGGCCGGATCCGCGGCGGCGATCCGCACCCTGAGCTGCCGTTATCGCCCCGGCCGCACAATACTTGCTACACATACCTTCTGTGTCGCGATAAGAATGTGGCATGTTGAGGAGTGTGTCCATCAGCAAGGAGTAGCCATGTCCACTGACTCCCGCACCGGCGCCGCACCCTCACCCTCCGGCCCGCTCAGCCGCGTCGACTACAGCGAGCGCATCCCCAACAACGTCGACCTGGCGAGCGACCGCCGCCTGCAGCGCGCGCTGGAGAGCTGGCAGCCGAAGTTCCTGGACTGGTGGAAGACGCTCGGCCCGGCCCTGCCGACCAAGGACGTCTACCTGCGCACCGCGGTCGCCGTCGGGCGCGACGGGTGGGCACACTTCGACCACGTCCCCATGGAGGAGTACCGCTGGGGCATCTTCCTGGCCGAGCGCGACCCCGACCGCACGGTCGGCTTCGGCAAGCACAAGGGCGAGCCCGCCTGGCAGGAGGTGCCCGGCGAGCACCGGGCCGACCTGATGCGGCTGATCGTCGTGCAGGGCGACACCGAGCCCGCCAGCGTGGAGCAGCAGCGCGTCCTCGGCAACACCGCGCCCAGCATCTACGACCTGCGCAACCTCTTCCAGGTCAACGTGGAAGAGGGCCGCCACCTGTGGGCCATGGTCTACCTGCTGCACGCCTACTTCGGCCGGGAGGGCCGCGAGGAGGCCGAGCAGCTGCTCAAGCGCAACTCCGGCAACCTCGACGCGCCCCGCATCCTCGGCGCGTTCAACGAGGAGACCACCGACTGGCTGCAGTTCTTCATGTTCACCTACTTCACCGACCGCGACGGCAAGTACCAGCTCGGCACGCTGAAGGAGTCGGCGTTCGACCCCCTCGCGCGCACCTGCCAGTTCATGCTCAAGGAGGAGGCCCACCACATGTTCGTGGGCACCACCGGGGTGCAGCGCACGCTGGAGCGCACGGCCGAGCTGATGAGGCGGCACGGCACCGCCGACATCCTGCCCCACGGGGGCATCCCGCTCGACATCATCCAGAAGTACCTGAACTTCCAGTTCTCCGTCTCCATGGACCTGTTCGGCTCCGAGCAGTCCACCAACGCCGGCAACTACTACACCTCGGGGCTCAAGGGCCGCTGGATGGAGACCCGGCGCAAGGACGACCACGTCCTGCTGGAGGCCACCCGCGAGCTGCGCTACGTCGCTGACGGCCGGATCACGACCAGGACCGTCCCCATGCTCAGCGCCCTCAACCTCGACCTGCGCGACGAGTACACCACCGACTGCGCCCACGGCGTGCGCCGCTGGAACCAGGCGCTGGAGGACGCCGGCCTGGACGAGCGGCTCTACCTGCCGCACGAGGGCTTCAACCGCAAGGTCGGCGTCTACGCCGGCCACCACGTCACCCCGCACGGCGAGGTCGTGGACGAGGCCGCCTGGCAGGCCCGCGCCCACACCTGGCTCCCCACGGCCGAGGACCGCGAGAAGGTGGCCTCCCTCATGGTCCCCGAGTACGAGTACGGCAAGTTCGCCGGCTGGATCGCCCCGCCGAAGACCGGCATCAACGACCAGCCGGTCGAGTTCGACTACGTGCACCTGGCCGACGAAGGGCTGCTCTAGTGCCGCGCGGCCGCCTCCTCCTCCATGCGGTCCCACTCGGACTGGGCGCGCCGGTGCCACCGGTTGTGCAGGTCGTGGAAGACGGCGGCCGCCCGGGTGCCGGGCCAGGCGTGGTCGAGCAGCTCGGCGGGCAGGTCGGGGTCGAGGAACGGGAAGCGCCGCCACTCCTGGATGAGCAGCACCTGGTTGACGAACGCCTCGCGGTCGGAGGAGACCGTGCGGCGTTCGAAACGTTCGATGAAGCTCAGATAGCGCTTCTCGACGTCGTCGAGGTCCCAGGCGGCCGTGATGATCTTCGTGGTGTCGCCGATGCCCGCCGACGGACCGGTCCAGGCGTAGGCCCGATCGGCGAGGTCGAGCTCCCGGACGACCTCGCGCACCTCGGCCTCCTTGGAGGCGTCGGGCACCACCCACAGCCCCGGAGCCGGCGAGCCGAGGCCCAGCCAGGTGAGCTTGGTGCGCAGCCGGTGGCGGAGCTGACGCTGGGTCTCGGGCACGCCCGCGGTGAGCACGAGCCAGCGGCCGTCCCATGTGTGCGGCCGGCGCATGAAGCCGTAGATCCGCTCGGCGCCCTCGCGCAGCAGCCGGTCCCCCGCCTCCGACAGGATCCAGCGCACTTTGCGGCCGTGCCGCTCCGACTGCAGCAGCCCCTCGGCCGCGGTGCGGGACAGGGCCTGCCGGGCGGACTTCTCCTCCACGCCGAGGGACGCGAGGGCCTCGATCAGGCTGCCGGTCCACATCTCGCCGCGGCGGGGCATGACGAACTCTCCGAGGATGGTCAGCAGCAAGGACCGGGCGCTGGCGGACGTCCTGTCCTGCGGGCGTTCCGCGGGCACGGCCGACCGGCCGCCATCGGGCGTGCGCGGTTCGCTCGGGGCCACCGCTCCCTCCCTCGTCCGAAGCTCCGTGACGCGCATTCTCTCAGGTCAGGCACGCCTGCCCGTAATCCGGACCGGGGTCACGGAAGCGCATCAGTAAATACTACAAAGCCTTGACGCTACTCCTATATCAAGTCGAATATGAGGGGCTAAGGTCCCGAATCCTCGGAGCACGCATTGACTGTCACCGCTGGAACCTCACCGATGGTCCGCTTCGCGACCTCGCCGGACCGCTACCGCCACTGGACGCTTGAGGTGGACGGCGGGGTGGCCACCGTCACCTTGCGCGTGGACGAGCACGGCGGCCTCGTCCCCGGTTACGAGCTCAAGATGAACTCCTACGACCTCGGCGTCGACATCGAGCTGTACGACCTCGTCCAGCGGCTGCGCTTCGAGCACCCGGAGGTCAAGGCGGTCGTCGTGACCGGCGGCCTGGACCGGATGTTCTGCGCCGGAGCCAACATCCGCATGCTCGCCCAGTCCTCGCACCCGTGGAAGGTGAACTTCTGCAAGTTCACCAATGAGACCCGCAACGGCATCGAGGACGCCACCGAGCACTCCGGCCAGACCTGGATCGCCGCGCTCAACGGCACCGCCGCGGGCGGCGGCTACGAGCTGGCGCTGGCCTGCGACCAGATCGTCCTCATCGACGACGGCTCCTCGGCCGTCTCGCTGCCCGAGGTGCCGCTGCTCGGCGTGCTGCCCGGCACCGGCGGCCTGACCCGCGTGGTGGACAAGCGGCACGTACGCAAGGACCGCGCCGATGTGTTCGCCACCAGGTCCGAGGGCCTGCGCGGCAAGACCGCCCGCGAATGGGGCCTGGTCGACGCCACCGTTCCGCGCAACGCCTTCTCCGAGGAGGTCGCCAGGCGCGCCGGCGAGGCGGTGCGGGCGTCCCGGCGCCCCTCGGGCGCCAAGGGCGTCGTCCTGACGCCGCTCGACCGCGGCGACGAGGGCGACACCATCACCTACCCGTACGTGTCCGCCCGGATCGACCGGGCGAACCGCAGGGTCGAGATCACGGTGTCCGGCCCCCACGACACCCCGCCCGCCGACCCCGCCGCCCGGGGAGCGGACTACTGGCCGCTGGCCATGACCCGGGCGCTGGACGACCTCATCCTGCACCTGCGTACCAACGAGCTGGACCTCGGCATCTGGGTGCTGCGCACCGCCGGCGACCCCGAACGGGTGCTGGCCTACGACACCCAGCTCCACGAAGCGGACGACTGGTTCGCCAACGAGGTGCGCCACTACTACAAACGCACGCTCAAACGCCTCGACGTCACCAGCCGCAGCCTCATCGCCGTCATCGACCCGGGCACCGCCTTCGCCGGGCTGCTGGCCGAACTGGCGCTGGCCGCCGACCGGCAGTACATGCTGGAGGGCGTCTACGAGGACCGCGACGACGGCGGCCCCGCCGCGATCGTCCTCAGCCCGTCCAACGACGGCGACTACCCGATGGGCAACGGCCTGTCGCGCCTGCGGTCCCGCTTCTGGGGCGACGACGCCGGGCTCGAAGCCGTGCGCGCCCGGCTCGGCGAGCCGCTGGACGCCGCCGCCGCGCTGGAGCTCGGCCTGGTCACCGTGGCCATGGACGACATCGACTTCGCGGAAGAACTCCGCATCGTCCTGGAAGAGCGCGCCTCGCTCTCGCCGGACGCGCTGACCGGCATGGAGGCCAACCACCGCTTCGTCGGGCCGGAGACCGTGGAAACCAAGATCTTCGGCCGGCTCACCGCCTGGCAGAACTGGATCTTCGTCCGCCCGAACGCCTCCGGCCCCGACGGCGCCCTGCGCCGCTACGGCACCGGCCGCAAGGGCGACTACGACCTCGAGCGGGTGTGACCATGAGCGGGAGCGAGTTCAACGCCGGCGTCTGGCTCTGCCACCGCCACGTGCGCGAAGGCCGGGGCGACCGCGTCGCCGTCCGCGCCGGGACCACGCTCACCTACGCCGGGCTGTCGGCGCTGGTCTCCGCGGCCACCGCGGGGCTGCGCGGGCTGGACCTGCGGCGCGACGATCGGGTGCTGTTCGTCACCGGCGACGACGTGCCCATGTTCACCGGCATCCTGGCGGCCTTCTGCGCCGGATTCGTCGCCGTACCGGTCTCCACGATGCTAGGGGCCAAGGAGCTCGGCACGATCATCGCCGACTCCGGCGCGAGCGTGGTGGTGGCGAGCGCCGAGTACGGCCCGCAGGTCCAGGAGGCGCTCACCATGGCGCCCGAGGTGCGCCACCTGGTGTGCGACGGCCCCGAACCGCTGCCCGCGCCCGCCGGGATCACCTCGCTGACCTGGCAGGACCTCCTCGCGGACGGGGAGCGGGCGCCGGCCGGGCTGCGCGAGCCCGCCGGCACGCTGGAGGACTCCTGGGCGCTGTGGCTCTACACCTCCGGAACGACCGGCGCCCCCAAGGGCGCCATGCACCGCCACGCCGGCATCCGGCACGTCTGCGAGACCTACGGCGACCAGGTGCTCGGCATCCGCCCCGACGACGTCTGCTTCTCCGTCGCCAAGCTCTTCTTCGCCTACGGCATCGGCAACTCGATGTTCTTCCCCCTCGCGGCCGGCGCGGCGACGCTGCTCGAACCGCGCCGTCCCAGCCCCGCCGTGACCGCCGAGCGCCTGGCCGCCGACCGGCCGACGTTGTTCTTCGGGGTCCCCACCTTCTACGCCGCGCTGCTCGGCGCCGGCCTGCCCGAGGACACCTTCATGTCGGTACGGCTGGGCGCCTCGGCGGGAGAGGCGCTGCCCGCGCCCCTGCAGGACCGCTTCACCCGGCGCTTCGGCGTGGAGATCATCGACGGCATCGGCTCCACCGAGGCCCTGCACATCTTCCTGTCCAACCGGCCCGGCGAGGTGCGCCCCGGCACCACGGGCCGGCCGGTGCCCGGCTACGACATCGAGCTGCGTGACGCGGAGGGCGCCCCCGTACCCGACGGGCAGCCCGGCTCCCTGCACGTGCGGGGCGGGTCCGTCGCCCTGGGCTACTGGCGGCGGGCCGACGCCGGCCGGGCGGTGTTCGCGGGCGAGTGGCTCAACACCGGCGACACCTACGTCCGCTCCCCCGACGGCTACTACACCTGCCTGGGCCGCAGCAACGACCTGCTCAAGGCGGGCGGCATCTGGGTCTCGCCGGTGGAGGTCGAGAGCCGCCTGCTGGAGCATCCTCAGGTCGAGGAGGCCGCGGTGGTCGGCCTGGCGGACGAGCACGGGCTCGACAAGCCGGTCGCCTGCGTCGTCGTCCGGAGCCCGGTCACCGCCGGCGAGCTGATCCAGTGGTGCCGCGACGGCCTGGCCGCGTTCAAGCGGCCCCGTCAGGTGATCTTCCTCGACCGGCTGCCCAAGACCGCGACCGGCAAGATCCAGCGCTTCAAGGTCCGCCGGATCGTCGCGGACCTGGCCGGCGGGGGGCTGCCCGGATGAGCGCCCGCGACGCCGGCGCGCGCGAGCAGGTCACCGCGAAGGTGCTGCCATGATCGACGGCCTCCCGCTCATCGACGCGCACGTCCACGTGCCGCTGCTCGGCACCCTCAGGCCGGCCTGGCGGCGGTGGGCCCGCGACTTCGGCGCGGACGGCGTCATGGAGGACGCCTGGGATCGCGAGGGCCGGCCGCGCCCGGCTCGCCTGGACGAGATCTTCGCGGCCGAGGGCGTGGACGTCGCGCTGCTGTTCTGCGAGTACAGCCCCAAGGCGACCGGCACGCAGGCGTTCGAGGACCTGCTGCCCATCGTCGAGCACAACCCGGCCCGCTTCCGCCCGGTCGCCAACGTCAACCCGCACCTGCACTTCCCGATCGCCGCCGAGGTACGCCGGCAACTCGACCTCGGAGCCGCCGCGCTCAAGCTGCATCCTGTGCACGGCGGCTTCCGCTGCGACGACGCGGCGCTGTACCGGGCGTACCACGTGCTCGAAGAACGTGCCGTCCCGCTCGTCGTCCACTGCGGCACCAGCTCCTTCCCCGGCGCCGCCAACGAGAACGCCGACCCGCGCTTCCTCATCCCGGTGATCCGTGACTTCCCCGGGCTCAACGTCGTGCTCGCGCACGGCGGGCGCGGCTGGTGGTACGACGCCGCCGCCTTCCTCGCCCTGTCCCACGACACCGTCTGGCTGGAGCTGTCCGGCCTGCCGCCCAAACGGCTGCCGGAGTACTACGCCAAGTTCGACCTCGCCCGCCTCGCCCGCAAGTGGATCTTCGGCACCGACTGGCCGGGCGTGCCCGGCACCGCCGCCAACGCGCGTGCCGTCGCCGGACTGGTGCCCGGCAAGGTGGCCGCGGCCGTCCTCGCCGGGAACGCCAGGAACGTGTACGCCGGTCTGCCCCCGATCCAGGAGGCGCACTGACCCACACCCGCTACCGGCCGATCCCCGCCTCCGGATCACCGGCCTCACATATGCCACATATTCATGACGACGTGTTAGACCGATGTGGAGTGACCGCCTCCAGGTCCTTGCGGTAGATCACGAAGTGGCAGGGCGTGGCCAGGTGCGGCGCCAGGTGCGGGTAGTCCCGCTCCACCACCCCCGTGGCGACCGGCCGATAGCCGATCCGGCCGTACCAGGCGGCCAGGAACTCCTTGGACGGATGCCGCCAGTCCCGCGGCATCAGCAGCTCCAGCTGCATGACCCCGCGCCCCTCCGCCCGGCCGAGCCGCTCGGCGAAGCGTACGAGCTCCCGCCCCAGCCCCAAGCCCCGATGCCGGGGCGAGGCGGCCAGCATCCCGAACTCGCTCGTGTCGCCGTCGACCTCCCGCACCCGCACGCACCCGGCGATCCGCCCGTCCACGAGCGCCACGGCGATCTCCTCCGCCTTGACGTAACCGGCGATCTCCGCCACGGACGTACGGGCGACGCCACCGGCCCACAAGCCCTCCTCGGCGACCGCGTACACCTCGTTCACCAGATCCGCGAGCTCGGCCATCAGCCCGTCATCAGCGGCGGCACCCACCGGAAGCCGCCGGATCTCGAACTCCCGCGCAACGATCATCAGGCACTCCTTGTCTCGTTCCCCATCGGATCCGGCTCAATTCTCGGCCCGGCCGCGCAGGAACGCGGTCACCGGTTCCCGGTTCCTGCCTGGCGGGTGGGTGCGGGGAGGGGGTCAGCGCAGGTACCGGTGGATGGCGTGGCGGATCTGCTCCGGTGTCATCGGGTCGGTCGACAGGGCGCTGTGCAGCGTGAGCCCTTCGATGAGCGCGTCGAGCTCGCGGGCGGTGGTGGCGTCGAAGTGGCGTTCCAGCGCCTGCCGGCTGCGGGCCATCCACGCCTGGGTGACGGCCAGGAGGGCCGGGTTGCGGGCCGCGGCCACGTACAGCTCCGCCGTGAGGACGAGGTCGTGCCGGGAGCCGAGCAGGTCGTCCGCCACCAGCGTGATGACGGCCTCGACGGCCTCGTCACGGTCGCGGGCGGCGCTCAGACGCTCGTCGAAGACGCGGGCCACGGCGTCGGCGTGCCGGGTGAACGCCTCGGCGAGCACCTCCTCCAGGGACGCGAAGTGGTACGTCATCGAGCCCAGCGGCACGTCCGCGGCGCGGGCGATCTCCCGGTGCGTCGTCCCGGCGACGCCGCGCTCGGCGATGACGGTGAGCGCGGCGTCGATCAGCCGGTCCCGCCGCCCGGGGTCGTGCCGCCGCTGCCGCCGCGGGATGGCGGGAGTGCTCATGCCGTGCCCGGCTCGATCGTACGGATCACGCGGGCCGGGTTGCCGGCCGCGACGACGTTCGCCGGGAGATCGCGGGTGACCACCGCGCCGGCGCCGACGACCGTGTTCTCCCCGATCGTCACCCCGGGCAGGACGATCGCCCCGCTGCCCAGCCACACGTTGTCGCCGATGGTGATCGGCTGGGCGGCCTCCCACTTGGCCCTCCGCAGCTCCGGGTCCACCGGGTGGGTCGGCGTCAGGAGCTGCACGTTCGTCCCGATCTGGACGTCGTCGCCGATGGTGATCGGCGCGACGTCCAGGGCGACGAGGCCGAAGTTGGCGAACGAGCGGGCGCCGATGCGGAGGTGGCTGCCGTAGTCGACGCGCAGCGGCGGCCGGATCACCGTGCCCTCGCCGACCGCGCCGAGCAACTCGGTGAGCAGCCGGCGCTGCTCCCGCGGGTCGCGGGCCGACGTGGCGTTGAAGGCGTCCATCAGGTCGGCGGCGCGCAGCAGGCGCTCGGCCAGTTCCGGGTCGTCGGCGACGTACAGGTCACCGGCGAGCATCCGCTCCCGCATCGAACGGTCGTCAAGGTTGGCCATCATACGTACAACAGTACATATATTGCGTACGCTTGTACGTATCGGCCCGGCCATGGGCGGGGGCCGAACCACCGGACCAGGGCCTGCTTGAGGCCGCCGGGGTCCGCCGCGGAGCTCGGTGAACACCGGAGGTCCCCACGATAAGATACGCAAGTGAATCGTAAGAACGAGCGGATCACAGGCGGGCGCGAAGAGGGCGGCGCGATCGGGGCGCGGGCGGCGGAACGTCGTGCCGACGGCGACACGACCCGTGACAGCGGCGCAGCCCGTAGACGCGGCCCCGAACTCGAGGACGCGCTCCTCGACGCCGCATGGGACGTGCTGGTCGAGCACGGATATCACGGCTTCACCTACGAAGCGGTCGCCGCCCGCGCCGGCACGAGCCGTCCCGTGCTCTACCGGCGCTGGCCGCAGCGCGACGACCTGCTGCTGGCCACGCTCACCAGGTTCTGGCAGCCGATCGAGGTGCCCGACACCGGCAACCTCCGCGACGACGCGATCGGCTTCCTGCGCAACGCCGACGCCGACCGCGCCGGCATGATCACGTTGATGAGCGTGCGGCTGGGAGGCTACTTCCACGACACCGGCACCAGCCTCGGCGAGCTACGCGACACCCTCGTGCCGCCGGGCCAGGCGACCGCCTTCGAGATGATCGTCGCCCGCGCGGTCGGGCGCGGCGAGCTGCCCGACGTGCCACGTCCGTCCCGCGTGGTGAACCTGCCGCTGGACCTGCTGCGCCACGACATGTTCATGACGATGCGCGCGGTGCCGGACGAGTCGATCGTCGAGATCGTGGACAGGGTGTGGCTGCCGCTGCTGGGGGTGCCCGGCGCTCCGCCCGCGTCCTAGCCGGGTCCCGGCGCCGTCATCGCGTCGTCTGCCCCTCCCCGCGCGCGCCGAGTGCGTCAACGGCGGCCCGCAACGCCTGCCACTGCTCGGCCAGCCCGTGCGGTACGTCTCCGAGGGGGTCCTTGAAGAAGAAGGCCAGTTCGGTGAGCGGGCCCGTGCGCCCGGCCCGATGCGCGGCCGCGGTCAGCCGCGCCAGGTCCAGGATCAGCGGCGCGGCCAGCGCCGAGTCGCAGCCGTGCCAGGTGAACTCCATGCGCATGCGGGTTCCGAGGAAGCCCTCGAAGGAGATCAGGTCCCAGGCGCTCTTGAAGTCGCCGAGGTCCTCGACGAAGTCGATCCGGGTGTCACCCTGCGGGACGTAGCCGAGCGTCTCGGCGAGCACGCGTTGTTTGCTGGCGGACTTGGCCGCGTTGGCGGCCGGCTGGGCGAGGTTGGCGCCGTCGCCGCCGCCCAGCAGGTTGATCCCCGACCAGGTGCGCACCTTCAGGTTGCGCTGGGCGAACATCGGGGCGAGCACCGACTTGACCAGGGTCTCGCCGGTCTTGCCGTCGTGGCCCGCGTACGGGAGCCCCTCCCTGCGGGCCAGCGTGTCGAGGGCGGGCAGGCGGGCCCCGGTGGAGGGGGTGAAGTCGACGTACGGGCAGCCGGCTCGCAGGGCGGCGTAGGCGGCCAGCGCGCTGGGCGGCAGGACGGCCTCCAGGCCGCCCAGCGCGGCGCGCAGCGCGTCGAGATCGGCGTGGGCGGGATGGGGTGGCGGGGCCGGTTCGGTGGTCGACACGTTGATCACGACGACGCGGTCCAGCCCGTGCCGCCGGCGGAAGCGGTCCAGGTCGGCGCCGATGGCGTCGGCGGTCTCGGCCTGGGTGTCGTGGACCGGCAGGGGCAGGACGTCCTGCTCGACCTCGGACAGCGCGTCGCGTACGGCCTCGGCCGGCCGCCCGGGGACGATTCCCGCCTCGGCCAGGGCGGCGGCCTTCTTGCCCAGGGGGATCGAGGAGATGTCGTGGCCGCCGAAGACCAGGTCCCCGATGCCGGGGAGGGCGTCGCTGTGCAGTTCGGGCGACTCCAGGACGCACCCGGTAGGTTCGGCCAGGCCCGCCCGGACCGCCAGCGCCCCGAGCATGCTGGTGACCGCGACCGATCCTCGTGCGCCGATCAGCCATACTCCGGTTCTCATCTGTCTCCTCTCGCGATGGTCCGCCGGGGCGGGGGATGCCCCGGCGGGATGTCCACGGCGGGTCGGTTGGTGGCGGGGGGGGGGCCCGGGGGGGGGGCCCCCCCCGGCGGGGCGGGGGGTATAGGTGGGGATGGCGGGGGGGGAGGGGGGGGGC